>PDQK01000026.1 GCA_002746685.1 Desulfobulbus propionicus
AACGAACTACGAAAAGAAAAATTGAGTTCGTCGATCTGGGTACACAGGAAATCTCCGTTTTCCACTTGACTTTACTTATCATAGATGTCCCCTATTTATTCATTGAATTTTCACAACATTTATTCCTATCAAAAAGAGAAAGACTTTTTACGTTAATATATAATAATTTTAACTGGTTGCTCTACTCTTCTCCGCCTGGAGCAACAAGTCCGCAACGTGCGGATTATCATTTAACTGTTGACACAATGATTATTATCGGATAGCTATTATCTACTAATAACAAAAACTACCCCCAGAAAAAAAGTGCAAGACAGTATATCAGAAAACAGATTGGAGGAAATGCTCAATAAGCTCAAGCAAGGTGGGTTACGGATCACCCCGCAGAGGTATGCGGTGTTGAAGGTGCTGGCAAGCAGTACCGATCATCCTTCTGCTGAAAGTATTTATGCTGAGCTTATCGATACCTATCCAACTATGAGTTTAGCCACCGTATATAAAACCATTAATCTGCTTAAACATGGAGGGGAGGTGCTTGAACTGGGATTTAGTGACTTGGGAAATCGGTATGACGGGTGTAAGCCATATCCTCATCCCCATGTGATCTGCACATCATGCGGGAAGATCATTGACCCGTCACATCTAAATTTGGATGAAATTACCGGCAAAATGATGAAGGAAACAGGATTTAAGATAATGACCCATCGGCTGGATTTTTACGGTCTTTGTCCGAATTGTCAATAAAAGGGTGTTGAAAAGATCGGCGTAACTTATTGTAGTTTTTTCGTAAAATCGCCAAAAAGATTTTTCTTGCACAATGACACAGTTTCAAAGAGGTAGCTTGATTGTTGCAACACCCTTAATAAGTGCATGTTTGCTTCATTTTTTTTGTGCTTTTACGGATAATGACTCTCTGTAGACATATAAAACTCTTTAGGAGTTTCTTGTATATGCGTTTGGCGAGCTCCAATCGCAAAAGTTAAAAAAGGGGCGGATATATTTTTTACTAACGCGGGAACCCCGCAACCATCAGCCTTACTCCTCATTTCCTGTCATAAAAAACAGGAAATGAGGAGTAAGGTACTAAAACAAATGAGGAAGAATTATGAGTGGAAATGGAAAATGTCCTGTAACAGGAAAAGGCGGAAATCAGGTAGCTGGCAGAGGTACTTCAAACCATGATTGGTGGCCAAATCGTTTGAATTTGGAAATTTTGCGTCAGCATGGTGCAGAATCCAATCCTATGGGCACAGATTTCAACTATGCCGAGGAGTTCAAAACCCTTGATCTTGCAGCTGTAAAAAAAGACCTGACAGATCTCATGACCGATTCTCAGGAGTGGTGGCCCGCTGACTGGGGCCATTATGGTGGCTTTTTCATTCGCATGGCCTGGCACAGCGCAGGAACGTACCGGACAGCAGACGGACGGGGTGGCGGGGGAACCGGGAACCAGCGTTTTGCACCAGTGAACAGCTGGCCAGACAACGTGAATCTGGACAAAGCGCGCAGGTTACTCTGGCCAATCAAGAAAAAATATGGGCGTAAAATTTCCTGGGCTGACCTGTTTATCCTAACCGGCAATGTTGCCCTTGAATCCATGGGATTTACGACCTTTGGCTTTGCAGGAGGCCGAGAAGACATTTGGGAACCAGAGAAAGATATTTACTGGGGAAACGAGGACACCTGGCTTGCTGATGAGCGCTATTCCGGGGAGCGTGACCTGGAAAACAGCCTCGCTGCAGTGCAGATGGGACTCATTTACGTTAACCCGGAAGGTCCCAATGGTGAGCCAAACGTACTTGCTTCGGGGCAGGATGTGCGCGATACCTTTGGTCGCATGGGCATGACCGATGAGGAAACCGTAGCCTTGGTCGCAGGTGGTCATACCTTTGGAAAATGCCACGGTGCTGGAGATGCCGCCAATGTGGGGCCAGAGCCTGAGGCTGCGCCCATGGAACAACAGGGACTTGGTTGGAAGAGCAGCCATGGAAGTGGACATGGTGACGATACCATTTCAAGTGGTATTGAGGGCGCCTGGACCGCCAATCCCACCCAATGGGATATGGGCTATTTTGATCTCCTGTTTGGATATGAATGGAACCTGGAAAAGAGTCCTGCAGGTGCCTGGCAGTGGGTACCGGTAAACCCGGCAGAAGATGATCTCGCTCCGGCTGCCCATGATCCTTCCAGGAAGGAGAAAACCATCATGACCACAGCAGACCTTTCTTTACGGATGGACCCCATCTATGAACCAATTTCCAGGCACTTCCATGAGAACCCTGAAGCGTTTGCAGATGCCTTTGCCCGCGCCTGGTTCAAATTGACCCACCGCGATATGGGACCACGTTACCGCTACCTTGGGCCAGAGGCTCCTGCTGAAGAATTAATCTGGCAAGACCCAATCCCTGCTGTTGACCATGAGCTGGTTGACGATGACGACATCGAAAGTTTGAAAACGCTTATTCTGGCTTCCGGTTTATCCGTTTCTGAGCTGGTTTCAACTGCCTGGGCCTCTGCATCCACTTTTCGTGGTTCAGATATGCGTGGTGGTGCCAATGGTGCCCGGATTTGCCTGTCCCCACAAAAGGATTGGGAGGTGAACCAGCCTGCTCAGCTGGCTAAGGTGCTGAAAACCCTGGAAAGTATTCAAAAGGATTGCAATAAAAAGGTCTCCATGGCCGATTTGATCGTATTGGCAGGTTGTGCCGGTGTTGAAAAAGCTGCAAAAGATGCTGGTTATGCAGTACAGGTACCCTTTACCCCTGGTCGAATGGATGCCCTGCAGGAACAGACCGATGTCCAGTCCATTGCTTTGCTTGAACCGGAAGCAGATGGTTTTCGTAATTATCAGAAAGCGAAATACACTACGCCTGTAGAAGAAATGCTGGTTGACAAAGCGCAACTGCTAGGCTTAAGCGTACCAGAAATGACAGTACTTATTGGCGGCATGCGTGTTCTGGGAACCAACTTTGCCCACACCAAGTACGGTGTCTTCACCGATAAAGAACAGGTGTTAACCAACGATTTTTTCGTTAACCTGCTTGATATGAGCACCGCCTGGATGCCGACCAGTGAAACAGCTGATACCTTTGAAGGGCGTGATCGCAAGTCTGGCGAGATCAAATGGACTGCAACAAGGGTAGACCTGGTATTTGGTGCTAATTCAGAGCTGCGGGCCATTGCAGAGGTTTATGCATGCGAAGATGGTCAGCAGAAATTTGTTGAGGACTTTGTCTCAGCCTGGGATAAGGTTATGAATTTGGATCGTTTTGATCTGCAATAATTAGCTAATCAGCGTTGTAAAAAGGCGGTTCGCGTATAGTGAAGCGCCTTTTTGCTTTATAGAGCCTTGTGCTCATATCCTCCATACACCAAGCGGTGATCTCCGCTTCCGGCACCTGGCTCATGGAAGAGATAGAGGCACTTTTCAAAGAACAACAAAGCAAAACAGGGCAAACACTTTACTCTGATTTTTCCTGATCCACAGATATATGTGCGCTACAACCGATCTGGAACAGTACAATACCCACCTCTGCTGGTGTGTGCCAGCAAAGGTGGCAGGGTAGCTGATAGGTGAAAAACCATCATGGGGAAGAAAGCGCTGCTTCTATCTCCTGCTGTATAGCAGTGATGACTTGAGCTCTATTCACGGCGTCCCGGATGGGGCGGCCAATCACGAGATAATCTGAACCATCTCCTATGGCCTGGCCAGGAGTTGCTATTCGCTGCTGATCACCTGCTGCAGCTCCTGTTGGGCGAATCCCAGGCGTTACCATAAGGAAATCATTGCCCAGTTGATTGCGTAACGGTCTGGCTTCCTGGGCAGAGCATACTATGCCGTGGCAGCCGCATTGGATGACGGCCTTTGCACGTTTGGTTACCAACTCCTCAACCGTGCCTGAAACACCTTGCTCTTTGAGGTGCTCTTGTCCCATGCTGGTGAGTACAGTAACAGCCAGGATGTTAATGTCCGTGCTTGCGGCCAGGGCTGCTTCCACCACCGGGGTAAACCCATGCACTGTGGTCAGGCTGATGCCACGATCAGCAAACTGCTTGACTGCCAGCGTTACCGTAGCAGGGATGTCGTAGAGCTTGAGATCGAGCATCACCTTATTGCCACGCCCTACAATATGATCCACCACGGACCAGCCGCCAGCAAAGAAAAGCTGCAGCCCAACCTTGAAAAATTTGATGTGGCTTTCCAGTCCGTCCACCAGCTCAATGGCCTGCCTGGGGTCTGCAACATCAAGGGCAAAAATGATCCGCTCGTTGATGGGGATGTGTTCCGTACTCATGCGGTTATCATTTCCTCTTTGAGCATTTTGTCTGCAAAATCCAGGACAAAGGCTCGCTGTTCCGGAGTTGCCTGGGCAATGCAGGAGCAGTGCATGTTACTCGCGCTGCGTACCAGAAGCTCAAATTTAACTGCATCATTTTCAAGAATTGTGGAAAAGTAAAAAGGGCCACACTCCTCATGACCAATTTGGGCCTCACCCAATAGGTCAGGTGGTACTTCAAGGAAGAACACCCCTTCCAGTGAGCCTGGTTTTAAGGTCCGCTTCAGGTAGCTCTCCAGGTTGTCTCGTTCCAAAAACGAGAGCTCATCAATCATAAAATATCGCATACTTTTCTGCTGTATGTTGTGAGTTAGATATCAAGAAAAGTGGTATCTGCATTGAGCAGTTCGCATCCATCTTCGGTGACCACCACCATGTTTTCCAGACGAATCCCACCCCATTCGGGCAGGTAGATACCTGGCTCAACCGTGACCACCATGCCGGGCTTAAGCTTCTTGGTGCTCAGTGGGGAGAGGCGTGGATTTTCATGCACCGCAATGCCTACCCCGTGACCCAGGCTGTGCTGAAAGGCGTCGCCATAGCCAGCGTTCTTAATCACCTTACGTGCAGCACTATCCACCTTTTTGCCGGTGACACCAGCTTTAATGGCGTTTATCCCGGCCAGCTGGGCCTTACGCACCAGCCGCTGACGTTGTTTAAAGGTTTTATCTGGTTTGCCTGCAACAAAGGTACGGGTCATGTCCGAGCAATACCCCTTGTATACCAGTCCCATATCAATGAGTACCAGTTGGCCTGGCTCCAGTACCCGGTCAGTGGGGATGGCATGGGGCTTGGCCGCGTTACTGCCAAAGGCGACAATGGTGTCAAAGCTTGGTCGCTCTGCTCCTATCTCGTGCATGGTCAGGTCAATGCTCAGAGCGACTTCACGCTCGGTCATGCCCGGCTCAATGGCATTATAGACCATCTGGAATACCTGCTCATTGAGCTGGGTGGATTTACGCAGCAACTCCAGCTCTTCCTCGGACTTGATAATCCGCATCCGCTCGATCAAACCGGATACTGGCTTGAGCACGATGTTCTTTTTACTTGCCAGTTCTTCGTATTGCAGAGCAGTGGAGTGGAGGGTGTAGTCGCTTTCAAAACCAAAGGAGCGAACGCCAAGCTTTGGTAACAGCCTGGTGAGCAGCTTGAGCAATCCTTTGGGATAGAGCAGTACCTCGTATCCTTTGGCTTCTTCTTCAGCTTGGAGTGTAAAACGCGAATCCGTGAGCAGATAAGGTTTCCCTGTTGCAGGAATCAACAGTACTCCAGAGGTCTCCTGGATGCCATGGTCGCTTGCGGTGTATCCACTCAGGTAACGGCGGTTTTCAGGTTGGGAGACCAGCAGCACATCAATTTTTTTACGCTTCAGGGATTTCTGTAACTTGCTGACGCGTTTATTATAAGATTGCATTATTTAAGTCCTAAACGGAGTTTGAGTTGTTCTCGATACTGGGTCAGTGCCTGTTCATACTGCCCGTTCAGTTCACCTTCGATTCTTGCCCACTCTTCTTTGAATTGGGGTTCGTTGGTGGGATCGAGCTGGATACCCTCGCTGGAGAGCCCTTTTTGCATGAGCATTTGTTCCAGCTGCATCTGCACCTGTTGCTTAAGCTGTTCGCGGTACTGTTCTCGATGTTGTGCGTACTGACCAATGATTCCCAGCAGCTCCTGGCAGATGCTTGTCAGCTCACCACCACCGCCGCCCAAGTCGGCAATTCCCTTGAGTGCTGCCCCAATCCGGTTGGTCCCGTCTTCGTCACGGGCAAGAAAGATGTTTCGCAACAGCGACTCCAGCATTCCCGTCCGCAAACTGTTTTGGCTTTCCTGAGGATGTTTTGCCAGCATTTCGGTGGCAGATTCTGCTGACTGGTTCAGGTACTCCCCTGCCAGTTGCATGCCTCTTTTATGGTTGGCTTCCTGCTCCATTTCTTCAGCGGTGGCCATGCCCATCTTGGCAGCCCGTTCCATGACAAGGTCCATGGTGGATTTAATTTCAGCCATTATTTATGTACTCCTTGTTGGTAAACTATGAAGATGAAAATGCTCTTTTATGGCGTTGGATTATAAGCATTGTCGTGTGAAACTACAAGGACGCAGACCGTTTGATAAGGGCTGCAAAAAAACCATCGTGCGTTGCTGCAGGAAGCGGGTTGAAAAAGCCGCTGTCATTGACCAACTTATGGGCTGATGGTGGCAGGACTGTACGAGCATCTATGGCTTTCCAGGTCGGGTGGTCAGCCAGAAATTGCTGGATAACCTGTTCATTTTCTTCAAGCTCGATGGAACAGGTGGCATAGACGAGCAGTCCGCCAGGATTGAGCAGGTTAGCTCCGGTTGCAAGCAAACTTTCCTGGGTTTGTCGAAGTTGCTTGAAGTCTCCTGGACGCCGGTTCCAGCGAATATCCGGGTGACGACGGATAACCCCGGTTCCTGAACAGGGGACATCCAGAAAAATCCGGTCAAAGCCTTCTGGCCTGGTGGCATTAAACGCTTCCAAAGTACTATTGATCGCTCCTACCTGCTGATGTAAACCTAATCGGTCAAGGTTTTCTTTAAGCAACTGAAAACGGCGTTGCTCTGGTTCCACAGCAACAAGCCTGGCCCCACTTCCCAAATATTGGGCAAAATGGCTGGTTTTGCCTCCCAGTCCGGCACAGCCGTCCAGCACCCGTAAATTGTTTGTATCCAGAGGGTAAAGGAGCAGGGCCGCAAGCTGGGCTGATTCATCCTGAACCTGGAACGCTCCTTTTGTATATTCCGGAAGCGCTATGATTGGTCCGGTCCATTCCGGGAGAGAGATGCCCACTGGACTATGGCTGCTTGGCTGGGCAGCAATATTGTGTTTGTGTAATGTGTTAAGCAGCTCATCTCGAGAGGTAACCTTGGTGTTAACTCGAAGAGTCAGTATGGGCTCAACATTATTTTGGTAGCAAATGGAAAAAGCCTGGTCTTTGCCAAATTGCTTGCGCCATTTGTCGGTCAACCACTGAGGGTGGTTGAGCACTGGATTGCCGTTTTTTACTGTTTGCTCTGGTGAAGGGAAACGGTCCCGTTGGCGATCAACATTGCGGAGTACCCCGTTAACAAACCCTGTTACTCCTTTGTGAAGACCAGCTTTTTTTAACGTGTTCACCGTTTCGTTCACCGCAGCTGATGGTGGAACACGATCAAGAAAAAGCAGTTGATACACGCCAACCTCAAGGGTTATCAGAACGCCTGGATCAAGCTTTTTTAATGGCCGTTTTGCACACTGCTCAATAATGAAATCCAGATACTGTTTTTGCCGGAGCACCCCATAAACAATGGTTTTAATAAACCCCGTATCCTGGGGTGAAAGAGTGGCAACAGCTTTGTTAAAAAAACCGTCAATGGGGGCTTTGGAGCTCTGCCAGTCAAGCAACACTCCAATGGCTACGGCCCGGGTAGACAAACCACCTTGTTTTGTAGCTGAAAGAAACGTTTCCTGGTGCTGTTTGCTTAAGGGTTTTTGGGTCACAGGAATGGGAATTTGCTCAAAGAAAGTAGCTACTTTCGGGATTTATAACGGATTATTTTTTAAAGGATCCAGAGATATAATGGACCAACAATAGCGATACCATATCGATGACCTTGGCGCCATTGTCAATTGGTGGAGTACCAACTTTTTGATTGCATTCAATGCAAACCCAAAAAAGCCCCTCAGTTTTTCTGAGAGGCTTTACTGGAAGAAACTTACGAGGTGGTTATTTCAATGGGTTTTACTTTCTGGCTTACGACCTGGTTTCTTGGCATGGTAACCGTAAGTACGCCGTTTTTAAAGCGGGCTCCTATGCTTTCCTGGTCAACATCTTCTGGCAGTGAAAGTACCCGCTGGAATGATCCAAAGCTTCGTTCCATGCGGTAATAGTTTTCTTCTTTATGCTCCTCTTCCTGCTTCTTTTCACCGGCAATAGTCATGACGCCATCCATCACATTAACGGAGATGTCTTTTTCATCAACACCTGGTATTTCAATGGAAAGGATGTATTGGTTATCTTCAGCCAGCAAGTCTGCCTGGGGCTTGAGCATCCCAAAGGCACCAAGAGGCGTGCTGAAGGTAGGTAGCCCTGATCTATCCCTCAAGGTATCCCCGAAAAAACGGTTAAACAGCCCTTCAACATGAGTGGGAAACTGCGGCATCATGGTGTCGAACAGGGAAGGGACACCACCTGTTCCACCTACTTTATTTACTGGTATCCTGCAGTCCTGTTCTTCTTCGTGTTGAAACCAATTCCACGGTGCCATCTTTTTTAATTCCATGATGTCCTCCATTGGTTGTTGAAGGGAGTCGTGCCCGGTATCTAATGAACCTCCTCCCTCCAGTTTGTTTCAAACTTGTCACCTCGTCAGACCAGCGAAGATGAGATATCGCGCTTTGTTAACTGGTGGTGATTTCAATGTGTTTTGGCTTAGCTGCCTCATGTTTTGGGAGTTTAAGTTCCAGTACACCATCGTTAAGATGGGCTTTGACCCGTCCCACATCAATGGATTGGGGGACGGTGAAAATCCTGCTGTATTCAGCAGCTCCAAACTCCAGGCAGCCTGCTGCCTCGGTGTCAGAAAAGGTTCTTGACCCAGAGAGATGGAGTCTGCCCTCGTCGATGTTGATGGAGATATCCTCTTTGCTTACTCCAGGCATGTCTGCATGGAGCAGGATTTCGCTCTCGTTTTCATAGATGTCCACGTTTGGAGTAATTATCGGTACCTGACGTGCTGCTGCCACATCATTTTTATTGGATACGGTTACTGCCTTGTTCTCGCTCATTGTCTTTGCTCCTTATAGAGAATCAGTAGGTTCCTTACTGGTTTGTATTAATTGATGGTGATGTGCTTTGGTTTTACTGCCTCAGATTTTGGCAGGGTTAAGCCAAGAATCCCATCTTTGAGGACAGCATGTACCTTGTCTACATCCACCTCGTAAGGCAGGGTAAAGCTTCTTGTAAAGCTTTGTGCTTCCCGCTCGGTTCGCAGGGCCTTGTAACCTTCAGGCACTTTGTGCTCCCTTTTGCCGCTGACCTCCAGGTTTTTACCGTTAATTGTGATACTGAGGTTTTCTTTTGTAACGCCTGGTACCTCAAAGGTAACCTTCAGGTTGTCTCCAGTGTCGGTGAAGTTGGTTCTTGGGTAGGTGCTCACACCTGCCAAGTGGTAGCGTGGCGAAGGAATACGTTCAAATTCGTGAAAGAGGCCACCTAATCGGTTTCGGAACAGGTCCATATTATTCATCATTCTTTCCAGTTCATTCATTCTTGTCCACATAATGGTTCTCCAGTGAATAGTATGTATTTTGTTGTTGTGTGATTTTTTATTTTCCGCTAGCATGAATGAAATGTAATCAGAACAATATGTGTGTCAACAGCAAAAATGACTTTTTATTCTCATTACTTTATATGTAATTTACATAAAAGTAATGCTTTGTAGCTACTGTTAACGCAAGCAATTTGAAAGACAATGGAGTGTATACATGGCACCAGATAACCACAATTTTGGGTTAACTGCTGATGAATTGAAGGGCAAGCAATCCACCCGGGCTACCTTCAGATTGCCGCCTGAAATAATTAAACTGCTCAGTGTTGCAGCAACTCAGTTGGGCATAAAACAGAAGACCCTCTTTGACCAGCTAGTCGAAGACCGAGAAGTACTGGGGCAAGTGGCTTTGGAAGCAAAGAAGTATACACCCAGACAGCCGGTGCGGCGCCAGAAAACCTTTGTGCTCAGCCGTAACTCTCTGGTTTCCATAGAAAAAGTTGCAGAGCAGTATGCTCTGCCGCGTGATGTATTAGTGGAAATTTCCATCAACAGGTTACTGCCCATCATTGACGCAGAACAAAAAAAACAGGAGCAGCGCAGAGCTGCTCTCGTTGAGTTGGAGAAACACCATCAGCGCGGTTTGAAACTGTTTGAAAAAACAAAGAAGCTGCTTGGTGAGGGCGACCCGGTCTGCCGACGCATGGAGCGGGTGTTCATTGAAGAGGAGAAACAACTGATGGAAATACGGGAGATTGTAGCCAGGGGAAGTTGCGTTGAGGACTTTTAAGCGCTTCCAGGGTTTAGCGGAATGATGGCTGATCAGGTATGACCTGACAAACACCTGTTTTGAAGGCGAGTGCCGTGGCAGTAGCCTGACAAAACGTGAGTGTTCAAAAGAGAAGCGTACCGATTGTCCGCTGGTTACCCTGGCCCTTGTTTTGGACTCCATTGGTTTTCCCAAACGCAGCCTGTCGCGTCATGGTCAGTTTTTAGGATAGAGATTGGGCAACATGCCGGTTGGCTTTGGTTTTGCTTGTTCCAGATTCCGAACAGCGGACGCAAGTTCACTGCCATCCCACTGCACAGGTTCCTGTCCGTAAAGGGCGCGGTTGAGGGCATCCACTGCATGACGAAAGGGAAGACTCTGGAAGGGATTCTGCCCCTTTCTGGAGCTGGAAAAGACGTGAATCCAACGATCCAGAGCGTGCTGTGCCTGAACAGGATTATTGGCCTCTGCGGCTTCCAGGAGTTGTTGTCTGACCCGATGCTCATTGTCTGTTGGGGGAGGTATCTTCTTCTTTTTTTGCTTTTGGAGGCGGTACTGTCTTGCCAGCAAGTAAAGGGTAGCCAACCATCCCAGCCCCAGCCCCAGGCTGAGCCAGGGCCAAAAAGTTTCACCCCGTGCAACAGGTTTTTCTCCGACTGGCAGGAGGTTGCCAGCGGTACTTTCACCAGTCGCCGGGTTCTGTAATATGGGGTGGATTGAATCACTTGTAACCGCCACATGTACGGTTCGTGCCTCCACCTTGCAAACCTGCCATTTCCTTGCAAAGGTGTCGTACCATTCAAGCTCTATGGCAGGCAGGCGCAAACTTCCCGAGCGGGTGGGAACCATAAACACCTTTTGTTGCAGGGTGGCCAGCACCCCTGTTGCTGTTTTTCTTTCCGTGCGGGTAAACTTGTCTTGATATATTTTCCACCCCTCAGAGGGATTCAATCGCAGCTCAGGCAGCCGTGTAGCAGAAAATCCAGCCACATCCAGAGTAAAAGTGCGTTCTGTTGGCTCACCGAGTCGCAAAGCAGGTTGTGTTTTTTGCCAATCGTCTTTCAATAGTACTCCATCTGCCGGTATCCAGGGACGATTGCCGAGGTCTTCGGGACGGGGGAGTACGTCGATCTCCAGTGCTCTGGAGAGGTATTTCAGCTGTCGATACCCATCACCAGTGCTGGATAGCGACGGCCTCTCGCCGATTTCTGCAGTCAACAGCAACGGAGCAATGCTCAGCGTTCCCGGCTGCAGGGGAAAGAGGGCGTAGCATTTTTCCACAACAGTGTAGGTGTATCCGTCACTGTACCTGGCGTATGTCCTGTCCTGGCCTAACCGATACACTTCGGTTTTCATTCCATGGGGCTCGGGTTCTTCCATCTCCATGCCGGAAAGCTCCAGACGGGACAATGCGCGGACAGTAAGCAGGAGCTGGGCTCCAACCATCACTTCAGTGCGCGACGTCTCCAGTTCCAGATACAAATCTTTTGTATTATCAATGGCTTTAGCCGATACTAACGACGGCAAGCTTACTAACACCAGCAAAGCAAGAAGCTGCCGGGTGAGCATTCTTTTACAACCTGTTACCATTGCCTTTTTCCCTTGTTCTGTTTATCGCGAGCCTGGTACTGTTGGAGAAATTTTCGCCGCATCAACCCGCCGGGATCGTCCGGGATTTGCTGGAGTAACTCCTGTAATTCCTGCTCTTCGTCACTCTGGTGATCTGTTTCCGATTCTGCGGTCTGGCCAGTATTCTGCTGGTTTTCCTCCTCACCCTGCTGCTCTGGCTCAGTTGCTCCACCCTCACCCTGCTGCTCTTTTTCCTTTAGGCTATCTGACGGGGTGTTTTCTCCCGGCTTCTTGCCATCGGTATCCTTTTTTTGCTGGTTATCCCGGCCCATCTCTCCCTGCTGCGGTTGCTGACCGGAATTATCAATTTGCATACCATCCTTTTGCTTGCTGGTCTGTTCGTTGCGGCTTTTCTGCTGCTGTGCCAATATCTTTACGACCACCGCTCGATTCTCCCGTGCCTCCTGGTCATCAGGGTTTATTTTAAGGGCCTGATCATAGGCCTGAATCGCTTCCATGAAACGATCACTGAGCGCCAGATTGTTGCCACGATTGTACCAGTCATCTCCAGTCTCCGCAGGCAGGTAAGCCAGTGCCTGGTCAAAACCGTCTAAACGGTGAAATGCTGCAGCTTGCCAGCGAGGATCTGTGAACTTTTTTGCTGCATCTATATAGTTCCCAGCGATAAAGGAGCTGTAAGCCTGTTGATTTTTATTGACCCACAGATCGTCCCATTCCAGCGCCTTAGCCTCATAGAAAGGAGTGAAAATAACCAGAGCAAGAACCAGAAGCCAGCCACGTCTAAAGGCCAGGGAGCAGAGCAAAGCGATGGGTATGAGCAGCCAGACTCCTTCCTCATGCCAACGCTTCCCCATGTGATCGGTGAGTTGTTCAGCCTGATTTAGCCTGTGGGCGTTTTCCTCCTCGAGCAGCAGGGTAAAATCGCTATCATCGATCAGCACTCTGGTGTATTGACCTCCACCTGCTTGGGCCAGTTTTTGTAGCCCAGGCTCATTCAACCGGGCAAGGGCTCGGGCACCGTTACTTTCTGTGAAAAATCCACCGTCATCCATGGGGACAGGCGCACCTTCCGGGGTGGCAAGGCCCAGTATCTCCAGCTGATATCCAGCCTTGGCCAGTCGCCGTGCTGCATCCATGCCATATTCAGGTTGCTCTTCATCGGTGAGCAGCAGTACCGTGCCGTTAAGGCGACCGGTTCGTTGAAGCAAGGTCCTGCTCATATCCAGGGCCTGTCCCACATCACTCCCCTGCACAGGCATCAGAACAGGTTCAAGGGTAGACAGCAGGTTGCGGATACCGCCATGGTCACTGCTCAACGGCATAACAGTAAAGGCTTCTCCTGCAAACACCACCAGCCCGACTTCACCCTCGGTGCGGGTGTGGAGAATATCCTCAATTTTAAGCCTGGCTCGCACCAACCGGTTTGGTTTCAGATCGTCTGCCAGCATGGAGCGGGAAAGGTCAAGACAGAACACCAACGGATAATGGTTTTTGAACAGCGGTTTGGGGATTTGCTTCCAGGCAGGGCCAGCCAGGGCGATGATGGTCAGGAAGGCAGCGGCCAGCATCAGACGGAAAAATAAATTGCCCTGCTTTTTAGCTTTGTTAAGCAGGAGATGCTCCAACAGTTCACTATCGCACACCTTTTCCCAGCTCTGGCTGTGGGGGCGGTTGTTCCAGAACTGCCATATCAAAAACAGCAACGGAATCAGGGCAATGAGCCACCAGGGTCTGAGAAAATGCAGCTCGCTCACGGTTGTCTCCTGAACACATTTGCAATCATCCTGAACAGGCTGAGTTCCCATACGGCAAGCAGTGCTGCTACTGCCAGCGCCATTCCCAGGGGCCATGGGTAAAGTTCGGTCAGCGGCCGGTACATCTCGGGTTCCTGTTCCACTGGTTCCAGTTGGTCAATCAAGCCATAAATATCTTCCAGTTCGGCACTGTTATAGGCACGAAAATAGCGGCCTCCTGTGGTTTGGGCCACATGGGCAAGGGGGGCTTCGTCAAACATACCGCCAACCTCCATATACCTTGAGCCAATGCCGATAGGGTAGATGATCAGTTTTTTGTCGGCTGCCAGCCTGGACGCCTGGTGCGGTGACATTAAGCCTGCAGTATTGGCCCCGTCAGTGAGGAGTATCAGCACACGTCGCTCACTCTTCTCACCTGCCCGTTTCAGCGCAAGTCCGATGGCATCTCCAATAGCGGTCCTGTCACCGGCCAGACCAGTATTTGCTTCGTCCAGCAGTTGAACGACCATGGCACGGTCAAAGGTAAGCGGAACCTGAACGTACGCCTGATCACCAAAGAGGATAAGGCCCACTCTGTCGCCGGTCCGGCGCTCAATGAATGGTATTGCAAGTGCCTTAAGCGCATCCATTCTGGTAACCGTTTGACCATTCAGGGTGAAGTCTTGGGTGTTCATTGAAACGGAGAGATCTACTGCCAGGATCAGGTCTCTACCGCTTATTGCAAGATCAACAGGCTCCCCCAGCCATTGTGGACGCATGGCTGCCAGCACCAGCAACAACCAGCAGCAAATTGAGGCTGTTAGCCGGCGGCGGGATTTTTTCTGTCTGCCATTTTCCAGCCCAAGATATAAAAATCGCTCCAGACGTGGAGTCCAGAGAGCGGCTTCCCCGGAGGTCGGAGGCAACAGCCGATATACCAGGAGCGGTAATACAAACAAAAGTGCGGCCCATGGCCAGGCAAAGGCAATCATCGCTTTTCTCTTAGAGGGGGCAGACGACGCAACCATCTGCGGCAGATTGCAAACAGGCCGGGGATGTCGATGTCACAGGTGGGCTCATAGGGGCCTTCAGCGAGACAGGAGCCAGGCCCGTTACTGAAAGCGTCACTGCCGATACCTGCATCAAGAAAATGCAACCATTCTTTACCGACAAGGGTTGTGCTGCGACCGTCAGGGTAACCACAGAGTGCAGCCCGGCGCAGCAACATCGAGAGTTCGGCCAGCAACCTGGGGTCATCTGCTACAGCATTTTTTTCCAGTTGGCGAAGCTGTTGCAATGCCTCATTTCGATAGCCGAATCGCAGCCGCTGCCTGCGCCGCAGCCAGATAAGCAGCAAGAGACCAATAATCATTACGAGAAGCAGCCACCAGCCCGGAGCAGGCGGCCACCAGCCCGGCTCAGGAGGCAGACGAATGTCGTGCAGTTCCAGGGTCGACCCGATTCGGGTGCGGGGATCAAGCGACTGCATGTGCCCTCCTGTGAACACCCGGCAGTTGTACCTGCTCCGGATTATCACTGGTGCTTACGGCCTGCAAGTAGACCCGACAGGAGCGGCAGAAATCTTTGATAGTAGCGAAGTGCTCCTGAAATTGAAGAGCGTACCTGTCCCTAAGCCCTGCGTCAGCGGTGGCGATGGTCAGCTCACTTCTGCCATCACTTATCCGATAATGCCCACATTCCGGAAGGTCAGCCTCCAGGGGGTCGTAGCAAAACAGGAGGCAAATATCGGCATGCCTGCCCATCAGGGCCAACTGCTGCTCAACCTCCTCATCCCACTGGGCAAAATCACTGATCAAAATCACCATTGTTCCCGGCTGAACCACCCGCCTGAGTCGGATTATGGTGGCTGCCAGCCGTTTTTCAGGTGCAAACGGCGCATGGAGTTCCCGTTCCCAGGCTGGATGGGACACCATCTGTTGCAGCAGGCGCAGCACCCCTCTGCGCCCTCCTGACGGACGAACCTCAATACGCTCCTCCTCGGAAAACAAGAACGCCCCAACCCGGTTGCTGCCAGCCAGAGCTAACCATGCCATTCGAGCTGCCAGCTCAGAGGCAAGCACTGCCTTAAAACGACCACGGGTGGCAAAGAACATTTGCCGCCGGTAATCCACAGCAATAAGCACAGGCCGTTCCCGCTCTTCATGGAACAGCTTGGTGTGTACCTTCCCGCTCCTGGCAGTTACTCGCCAGTCAATGGTACGTATATCATCACCGGGATGGTAACTGCGTACTTCGGAAAACTCCATTCCTCGTCCACGGATATGCGACAGGTGTTCCCCTGCCCGAATTGCAGCGGCAGAGCGAGACGGTGTTTTTCTCCTTGCACCAACAGCGCGTAATCCCACCAGCCAGTCCAGGCTGATGGTCACAGGGGAAGGAGCGGGCGGAATATTCATCAGGGAATGGGTATCCTTGTCAAGAGTTCTGCTACGAGCTGATCCGTTGTGATTCCCGCAGCCTCAGCTCCGTAATTGAGAAGGACTCTATGGCGCAGTACATCCCCGGCCAGCAGGCGGATATCTCCTGGTACCACATGGTCACGGCCTTGCAGCCAGGCGCGGGCACGGGCGCAGCGATCCAGGCTGATGCTCGCTCTGGGGCTTGCCCCATAATCAAGCCAGGAGTCGATGTCCTCGCCCCAGGGTGTGGCGTCCCTGGTGGCCTGCACCAACTGCAGGAGATATTCGCCCAGAGGTTCTGCCATGTGCAGTTCCAGCACTTCGAGGCGTGCGTTGCGCAGTTCATCTCTGGTAAGGAGCCCTGCAGAGGCCGCTTGCCCAGTCTGTTGGTCTTTGGCCTTTGCTTCTTCTCTGGCCATCTTGATGATCTGACGTTCGGCCTCCAGGCCAGGATAATCAACTCGGACATGGAGCAGAAAACGATCCAGTTGGGCCTCAGGCAGGGGGTAGGTGCCCTCCTGTTCGATTGGATTCTGGGTGGCCATCACCAGAAAGGGATCATCCAACCTGTAGCTGGTTTTTCCCACTGTGATCTGACGTTCTTCCATGGCTTCGAGTAAGGCTGACTGGACCTTGGCCGGAGCTCTGTTGATCTCGTCTGCCAGTACCAGGTTATTGAACAGTGGGCCTTTTTGAAAGGAGAAGCTGCCGTCCTCAGGGCGAAACACCTCAGTTCCGGTAAGATCAGCAGGAAGAAGATCCGGGGTGAACTGAACGCGGTGAAACGTTCCTTCCATACCACCAGCTAATTGACGGATGGCCCTGGTCTTGGCCAGGCCGGGAGCGCCTTCAACCAGAAGGTGCCCATCGGCAAGGAGGGCTATAAGCAGCTTCTCAATAAGCTGGGGCTGACCAAGGATTTTTTGTTTCAGCTCATCGGCCAGCGATTGAAATCGTAATTGCAGTGTATTCATTTTCTTTCCGGGCAGGAAAAACTGTTTCGAGATGTTGTTTAACCTACTGTATTGCTCTTCTGATACCGCTTTCTCATGATTTGTGTTCTGAATACCAGCGGCGACAACAACGTTACCACCGTTACCGCACCAAGAATCATTGTCAAACGTTCTGTCGGCTTGCCATGCGTGGCGTAAATGTCGATAAACTCAAGCAGCGTCCTGATCCACTCTGCGGCATACAGCACCATTACCAAGGTAAACAACCACTGTATCCAACGGGATTGTATCAAGAGCAACAACGGCAGTATCAGGCAAAGTACAGCGGGAATCACCCATCCATTGCGATACAGGTGGGCAGCCATCAACAAAGAACTGAGCACCATTGGTATACTGTAAACGACTATCATATCTTCTCCTTTGATTATCTGGTCTGCGGGTCGACATTATGTGTATTCAGCAAGGACCAGCCTACTTGCGCCAATAACTGACCTCAATGTACTGGAGTTGAAAGGAGGTGTAATTGATCCAGGTCAAATTATGCTCTTTTGGTACAAAATTATTTAAAGTTATAAAAAAAGTACGTTAAACCAAAAACAATTAAAAAGCCCTTAAAATTGATCTGGATCAAAGAAGAGGAGGATATATGCTGTATAGTTGAGACAGATGGCAAGGAATGCAAATTGCCAACCGTTCTCAGTCTTCAACCCTTTGCCTGAATGGGTCAGCGTAAATGGACTGAGGGAAAGCATCTTCCACATACTTACTAAACGGAGCTGGACATGAAATTAACCTCTGCGACCACTATAGCATCGCTTGTCTCTGAATATCCTTTTCTGATAGAGGCGCTTGCAGAACGGAACACGAAGTTTGAAAAATTGAGAAATCCAATCCTGCTCAAGACCATTGGGCGCTTTGCAACTGTCGAAAAAGCAGCCTCCCTGGGGCAGGAGGACACGCTTGAATTACTGCTTTTTATTGCTGGGGAAATCCTGGCGCAAGCCGAAGAGCTGGTAGAGATCACCCCGCCGAAGACCAGCGTAAAGAGAGGCACTGCCACAAAATTGACCGATGAGCAACGGCAGGAGAGCATGAAGAGCATGATCCGGGCACTTCATGAAGGAGCAGATGTTGCATCCTTAAAAGATGAATTTTCCAGAACCGTTGGCGATATTGCCCCGGAAGAAATCGCAAAGCTTGAGCAGTCCCTGGTTAATGAGGGGCTCAAAGAAACAGAGATCAAGCGGTTGTGTAATCTCCATGTGGAAATATTCAAGGACTCGCTGGAGGAGCAGGAGCTCCCCGATATTCCGCCTGGGCATCCCATTCATACGTATATGGAAGAAAATACAAGAGTGGCGGAAGTGACAGATGCTCTCCTCCGAGAGTTAGACCGATTGGGGAACAAACCGGAGCATACCATCTGGTCGCTTACCGTCACTCACCTGAAAGATCTTGTAGCAGAGTTAATGGAATACAAAACCCATTATATACGTAAGGAGAACCAGTTGTTTCCTCTTCTGGAAGCACATGGGGTGGAAGCACCAACCAAGGTAATGTGGGAAATACATGATGATGTCCGTGATCTGTTACGAAAAAGTGAAGATATGCTTCAAGCTGGAGATAAAAGTGGTGCTGTTTCGGTTCTGCGAGAACTTGCCGAGGCGGTGAATGATATGATGTATAAAGAAAAAAACGTGCTCTTTCCCATGTCGCTGGAAATCCTGAGCGAACAGGACTGGGCCAGGATGCGCTCAGGAGATGACGAGATCGGGTATTGTTTTGATATAACCCCTGGTTCTGAATGGGTTTTCCAGCATGTGGAACAGGAAACTGAAGGAGCTCAGGCAGGAATGGTGAATCTGGCCACCGGCAAGCTTCCTGTTGAAATTGTCAATGCCATGCTGTGTAAGCTCCCTGTGGATATAAGTTTTGTTGATTCCAAGGATAAGGTTGCCTACTATTCCGACTCAGAACATCGTATCTTTCCTCGCAGTCCGGAAGTAATAGGCCGTGATGTCAAGAACTGCCATCCACCCAAATCGGTCCACATGGTCAATGAAATCCTGGATAAATTTCGCAACGGAGAAAGAGACCACGCAGAATTCTGGTTAGAACTTGGCGGGAAATTTCTCCATATCCAGTATATGGCGCTTCGGGATGCCGCCGGTACATACCTTGGCTGTCTTGAGGTTGGGCAGGATGCCACCTATGTCAGGTCTCTTGAGGGACAACGCCGGTTGCTGGAATGGAGTTGACAAACCTTCCTGTATAGATTCACGCATTCCAGGAATATTGAGTAAAAACATTGTTTCCTGAATTGATTTCCAGTCTTCTTCAGAAAGAAGAACCGCGTTTCCTCTCTTTCCGGTGATAATAATTAGTTCATGAGATGATGATGTCTAATCAATACGCCTGTAAAGATTAGAGTGGGCTTCCGTAGCAGATACTATTGTCATATATACTCCTTGCAACCCAATTGACACAACAGCACGTCATGACGTACGTATTTCAAGGCGGTCGTTTTAAGACAGAACAAGTATGAATAAATGGTGTTTGCAAAACCTTTCCCCCCTTATTCACCCTATACGGAAAAAATATTATTTCTTCCTCCTCATAAAGGGTAAGGAGATGAGAACAATGACAAGACTGACGCCTGCAAAATGATAGAACATATCCTTTTGCACCGCCCCCCAGATAATATAAAGAGAACCTATACCGGCACAGGCAGGAGCAATAAAACGGGAAAATCCGCCAAGATCATCAAAGGTGCGAATAACCCAAAAATACAATGAGATGTAAATGACATAGAGAAAGGCGATGGGCAGCTCGGAAATATCCATAAACCCACCGAACCATCCGGCAAAGTTTCCATACCATACGGTCAGCCAGAATAAAGAAAAAACAGCCCCCAGAAACGCCGAATTACGTGTTGCATTTGTTTTGGGATCAACAGTGGCGAAAAATCGGGGGTTCGGCCCCAGGCCACGGGATGCAATCGAATACATCCCTCTGGAAGACCCCATAACAAGCCCATTAAGGGTACCAAGGCAGGAGATAACAACAAAAACACTCAGTAAAGTCCCGCCAATCCCTCCAAAAACGATAGAAAGTACTTCAACCGGAGCACCATCACCCAGTTCAAGAACCTGGTCATTGGAAAGAACCCCGGATATACCGAGATAATAGAGCATGTAGATGGCAACAGTGGCTAAAGAGCCAAGGGTCAATGCCCGTGGTAATGTCTTTTTCGCATCTTTTAATTCTGCATTGATGGAAGTGGCGATGATCCACCCCTCATAAGCAAAAGCGGTGGAAAGCGTGGCCACAGCCAGACCACCTTCACCTGCAACGGTATTGGCAGCGTGCATAAAACTTGAGACAGTCTGACCGTTTATCAGCCCGGAAACCGTTCCTACCACAGCAACCAGCCCAAGGGGAACCAGCTTGATAACTGTTGCCGACACCTGCCACTTTCCAGCAAGAACCGGCGAGACAACATTTAATAGAAAAAAGAACACAAGGTAACCAAACGCAAAAAACCAGATGCCCTTTTCCAACCCCAAAAGGCCGATTGTGTAATTTGCCGAGACCCAGGCAAGAACAGCAACCAGCGTGGGATAATAAATAAAGGTCATGAACCAGGCAACAAGATACCCGGCCTTCCAGCCATAGGCTTCCTCAAAATAGTCCACAACACCGTTTACTTTTTCAATGCGTGTCGCAATATTTGCAAAAACATAGGCGGTTATAACCATGATCATACCACCTATCAGCCATGCAAATAACGCAATGGGCAGACTGCCTCCAGATGCCTTCAGTACATCATCAGCCTTGAAAAAGACCCCCGAACCGATGACGATCCCAATGACCATCGCGGTTGCAGTCCAAATGCCAAACTTTCTTTTTAGATCTTCCATAACTCCTCGATACAGGTTTAAATAATTCCGAACCAGAAAACCATTGTGCGCAACAATTTTTTTCTCCTTAGTCCTTTTATGTTTCCCCATTCCAGCAAGGGAATAAAAGGAAAGTGTAATGGGTTTTAAAACAAAAAAAGAGCAGCTTCAAAAAAACGCTGCACGCTCTTTTTGTCGCCACCTCATGGACGCCCCTTACACCGAGACCAATTTCTTTTTATTTCAAATAATTACACAACCTCATTATTTACCCCTTATAGTATAGCAGGGATACCCCTGTTCCCCAGATTAAAGGTATTGTACAGCAGATAACCTATTTACTCTTAATCACCCTCTTTGTGTAGCAGAAATCTACTCTGTATTGCATATATTGTTTGTAATCGCTGTGTGTTTATCGCGGCATCATGCGACACCTCAAAATACCTCCTCTTTAAAGGAGCCGGACTCTCCTGTGGTGACGTTGCAGCTGCCCAGCTAACGCTCACGGATTCAGTTGAGATATAAAGGAGGAGGTTGACGAACAATGAGAGAAGTATAATTATATAGTCGGTATGACTAAACGCCTGTTGCAAACGTTTATTGTACTGGGCAGTCAGCTCGCGCTGGCTCCCTGATTGGTTATGTAATTCTACTTTGAGGAGAATTTTCACATGCAAACCCATGCATATCTTTTTCAGGCAAGACGGTTAGCTCTTGTTCTACTTTCTCTATTCTTACTCTCAGGCGTACATGCGCAGGCCCAAGAGGATGCAGATATAGCTCTCTTGGACAGATCAGCCAAAGCTTTTTCTTCGGTGGTAAAAAAAGTCGGTCCTGCTGTGGTGCATATATCGGTGGAGAAATCTGTGGGCCGCACCAGGGGGCAACAGGACTACCATGATTTTTTCAATGATCCCTTTTTCAAGCGTTTCTTTGGCCCTCAGTTCAGGCATCCCCAAAAACCCGAGCGCCCCAGGCAGTACCGTCAGCAGGGAGCAGGCTCTGGTTTCATCTTTGACGCAAAGGGGTATATCCTTACCAACAACCACGTTGTTGAAGATGCGGATAAGATCACAGTGCGCCTTGATGATGAACGGGAATTTAACGCTGAGGTAGTCGGTACTGATCCCCAATCTGACGTCGCCATTATAAAAATTGATGGGAAAAACCTCCCCACCTTACCCCTTGGCAACTCAGAAGAACTTGAGGTTGGTGAATGGGTCATTGCCATTGGCAGCCCTTTTCAACTCAACCAGACCGTTACTGTTGGTGTGGTCAGCGCCAAAGGTCGTAACCGGATGGGTATCACGGATTATGAAAACTTTATCCAGACCGATGCAGCCATCAATCCGGGTAACTCTGGTGGACCGCTACTGAACATCCACGGAGAGGCCATTGGGATCAACACAGCCATTTTCTCCCGTAGCGGCGGCTACATGGGGATTGGTTTTGCTATTCCCATTAACATGGCCAAATCCATTAAACAGCAGTTATTGGATAACGGTAAGGTGGTCCGGGGCTGGCTGGGTGTGATGATTCAGGATATCAACGAAGATTTGGCCAAATCCTTTGATCTGGACCACAACAGTGGCGTACTCATTGCTGAGGTAACTGATGACTCACCGGCCCAAAAAGCTGGACTCGAACAGGGTGACGTGCTCATCGCGCTTGATGGAACACCGCTCAGTGATGTGACTGATTTACGCAATAAGATTGCCATGACCCCACCTGGTTCCAAGGTGAAAATGCAGGTCGTCCGCAATGGTAAAACGCAGACCATCAAGGTCAAAATCGGGCAGCAGCCTGAAGACATGGCATCCATAGGCTCTTCTGCAGGAGGAACAAACTCCTTATTGGGGGATTATGGCCTGTCGCTGCAAAACTTAACTCCGGAACTTGCCGAGCAGTTTGGCTATGAGGACCGTAAGGGAGTGCTCATCGCAAGCGTTGATGTGGACAGCCCTGCCGGACGTGTTGGTCTGCAATCCGGCCAACTGATTGAAGAGGTCAACCGTAAACCGGTTCAAAACCTTGCTGGGCTGAAAAAAGTTCTGAAAAGGGCCAAGAGTAACAATCAGGTTTTACTCAGGATCAGAGCAGGAAGTGGAGGCAGCCAGTATATTGTGCTCCGTAAAGAGTAATATTTCACAGTAGTTAGTAAAAGCCGGTGCAGCAGCTCACTCTGCACCGGCTTTTTCATTCAACAGTTTTTCTCTGGAGTTTTGTTCATGTCTTCCATACCCCACAACGTCAATTTTTCTTCGCTGCAGGCTCAAAATACCCTCACCGTAAATGGGAATTCCTACGAGTACCATGCAATCCAGGCTTTAGAGCAATTCGGCTTTGGCCCGGTTTCACGCTACCCTTACTCCATCCGCATCTTATTAGAAAACCTGCTCAGATACCATAGTAAGGGGCTTGTAAGTGACCATCAGCTCCAGAATATGGCCCAGTGGAGTCCTGACACAATCGCAGCTGAAGGCACTCCCTTTATGCCAGCCCGAGTTGTGCTCCAGGATTTTACCGGTGTTCCAGCTCTGGTGGACCTGGCAGCGCTGCGTTCTGCCGTTGCCAGGCAGGGAGGTGCCCCGGAACAAATGAATCCCTTTATTCCAGTTGACCTGGTCATTGACCACTCCATCCAGGTAGACAAGTATGGATCGTTCGACGCCTTTGGATACAATGTGGCTCGTGAAATGGAGCGTAACCATGAACGCTACATCATGCTCAACTGGGGGCAAAAGGCCTTTAAAAATTTTCGGGTTGTTCCACCCGGGACAGGGATTGTCCACCAGGTGAACCTGGAATATCTTGCTACTGTGGCTGCCACATTGGAACAGGACGGCAAGACGACAATTTTTCCAGATTCCGTGCTAGGTACCGACTCCCACACCACCATGATCAATGGTATCGGTGTCATGGGTTGGGGGGTTGGTGGTATTGAGGCGGAAGCTGTCCTGCTGGGCCAACCCTATACCTTACAGATACCAGAAGTTATTGGGATGCGTCTGGAAGGCTCGTTACCTGCCGGAACCACGGCAACTGACCTGGTGCTGACCATCACCCAGTACCTGCGTGAGAAAGGCGTTGTTGGCAGGTTTGTGGAGTTTTTCGGTCCGGGATTACAGACGTTATCCCTTCCAGATCGTGCTACCATTGCCAACATGTCCCCTGAATATGGGGCAACCATGGGCTTCTTCCCTGTGGATCAGGAAACTTTACGTTACCTGAGCAATTCTGGTCGATCAGACACTGATGTTCAACTGGTGGAGCAGTATTATAAGGCGGCCCGGCTTTTTTACAGCCAGGATGAGCCCGATCCACAGTACACAACAGTGTATACCATTGAGCTGGAGAGTATTGTTCCCTCTCTTGCAGGCCCGAGAAGACCTCAAGATCGCCTGCCACTGGCGCAGGTTCCAGCTGATTTCACGCAACAATTTACCACCCAGCTGGAAAAGAGCACCCCTGACACAGAGCTGGACAACGGTGCAGTGGTCATAGCCGCCATAACCAGTTGTACCAACACCTCCAACCCGGATGTCATGATTGGCGCGGGCCTGCTTGCCCAAAAAGCAGTTGCGCGCGGGCTCCAATGCAAGCCCTGGGTCAAAACCAGTCTTGCTCCTGGTTCCAAGGTGGTCAGCGGGTATCTTGAAAAAGCTAACCTGTTGGGTGCTCTTGAATCCCTTGGTTTCCATGTGGTTGGCTATGGGTGTACCACGTGTATTGGCAACTCCGGCCCCCTTGATCAGGAAATAGCAGACATCATCAGCGAGAAAGCACTGGTCACTGCAGCGGTGATCAGTGGAAACCGAAACTTTGAAGCGCGTATCCACCCCCAGATCCAGGCTAACTACCTGGGCTCACCGCTCATGGTTATTGCCTATGCACTGGCAGGTAACATTCAACACGATATTGAAAATGAGCCACTGGGAACAGACGCTTCTGGCACCCCTGTTTACCTCAAAGATATCTGGCCAACCAGGGAAGAAATTCGTCAGGTAGTGCAGCAAACGGTTACCCCAGATCTTTTTTCCCAGAGCTATGCCACGGTTTTTGAGGGTGATGAACAATGGCAACAGCTGGGGAGCAGCAACTCCAATCTCTTTGCCTGGGATACTGATTCCTCCTACATTCAGGAACCTCCTTTCTTCAAAAATATCGGTAAAGAATTACCCAAGATTGAAGACATCAAAAACGCGCGTATCCTTGCCTTGTTTGGCGATACCATAACCACCGATCATATCTCCCCGGCCGGAGCCATTGCTCCTGACAGTCCTGCTGGGCAATATCTGCAGAGCTTGGGGATCAACCATGAAGATTTTAATTCCTATGGTTCCAGGCGTGGAAACCATGAGGTGATGATGCGCGGTACCTTTGCCAATATCCGGATCAAGAACCAGATGGTTGACCGGGAAGGTGGTTACACCAGGCTCATGCCTGGCGGCGAAGTAATGCCCATCTATGATGCTGCCATGCAGTATCAGCAGAACAACACCCCACTGGTTGTGTTCGGTGGCAAGGATTACGGTACCGGCAGCTCCAGGGACTGGGCAGCCAAAGGCACTATGCTTTTGGGCGTTAAAGCGGTCATTGTTTCTTCCTTTGAGCGCATTCACCGCTCCAACCTGGTTGGCATGGGGGTCTTACCGCTCCAGTTTGAAGAGGGTACGGATACCCAATCGCTCGGATTAACCGGGGAGGAGATGGTCTCCATTCAGGGAATAGGTGAAAAGCTGTCTCCCAAGCAACACCTCACCCTCACCATTGAACGACCTGATCACTCTGTCCAGGAAGTTAAGGTGCTGGTACGCCTAGATAATCAGATGGAAGTTGAATACTTTTATAATGGTGGAATACTGCAGATGGTTTTGCGTCAGATTCTCGCTGGTTAAGTTCCGCTTCCTCTTTTGACCTGGCTGACCAGATACCTGTCAGCCAGGTTCTCTATCATCTGTCTTGCATGGCTGATATCCTCCTTACCACCATCAACGCCCGCTATATTCACTCTGCAATTGGGCTTCGTTATCTCTATGCCAATTTTGGCGAACTGCAATCCTGTGCAGAGATTGTAGAGTTTACCCTCACAGATCGAACCAGTGACATTGCTGAGGCTATTCTTGCCAGTGGCGCAAAAATTGTTGGGATTGGTGTGTATATCTGGAACGCACTGCAGGTTGAACACCTGATCAAAACCCTCAAGTTCATCTCACCAGACACGATAATTGTGCTGGGCGGGCCAGAAGCAAGCCACCTTCCCCACCGGGTAGACCTGGAAGCAGCCGACCATATTATCTGTGGTGAAGGTGAGCTCAGCTTCTACACCTTATGTAAACAGCTCTTGGAAGGCACAGACAAGCCCCAGCGTATTCTTCCCCAGACAGTTCCAGATATTAACACCCTGGTTATGCCCTATGCATTGTATACGGCCGAAGATATCAACCACCGAATCATCTATGTGGAAGCTTCGCGGGGCTGCCCTTTTCAGTGCGAGTTCTGCCTCTCGTCCATTGACAAACAGGTGCGTAATTTTGATCTGGAACTCTTTTTAACAGCCCTTGATGATTTATGGACCAAAGGGGCGAGAAACATCAAGTTTATAGACCGGACCTTTAACCTGGGGATATCGCGGACCAATAGAATTCTCGATTTCTTCCTGGAAAAAGAGCCGCCCTATCTCGTCCATTTTGAGGTTGTGCCCGATCATTTTCCCCAAGCATTAAAAGATAAGCTTGCTGCTTTTTCTCCAGGGACACTCCAGCTTGAGGTGGGAATTCAGACACTGGACAAGCAGACCGCAGCCAACATCAACCGCAAGCTTGATATGGTAAAGATTCAGGAGAACCTCAGGTTTCTGGAGGAACAAACCAACGCACACCTGCATGTGGACCTGATCATGGGATTGCCGGGAGAGTCGCACCGCTCCTTTGGCAATAACCTCAATCAACTCATGACCATGACCAATGCAGAAATCCAGCTCGGGGTATTAAAAAAGCTCTCCGGCACGACTTTGAATCGTCATGACCAGAACCACAACATGGTCTACTCCCCGCTCCCACCCTATGATATTCTCACCAATGATCAGTACGATTTTGCCCTGATGCAGGAGCATAAACGGTTCGCCCGCTTCTGGGATATTGTGTACAACAGTGGGAATTTCAGCAAAACAGTGCGGCTGCTGTGGCAGGATAGTCAACCTTATGAGGGATTCAGAGCCTTTTCCAGATGGCTGTATCAGCAAACCCAGGCAACCTGGCAGATCTCGTTAAAACGGATGGCGGAACACCTTTTCCACTATCTGGTCGACGTGCTCAATATTCCACAAGAGACTGCGGCCAATACCATTGCTGAAGATATACTTAAGCTCCAGGGAAGACGGCTCCCTGCCATTATCAAACAGCATGCGACTGTTGCCCGGTCTCAAAAAACAGCCAAGACTAAAGCTGCCCTGGGAAAACGGCAGCAGAAACATCTTTTATAGACCACTTACGTGGTAAGCGTCCTGTAGATCTCTGGCATCAACACTGGAAGCCGTTTCAAATTGTCCACAAAGATAGAGTTGGCCGGGCCATACATGTGGCTCATATAGGATTGGGCATGCTTGTCTATGGTGATGCAAAACGGGTGTATCCCCTCAGCCCTGGCTTCCAGCAGGGCATGACGGGTGTCTTCAATGGCATAATCGCCCTTGTAGTCGTCGTAGTCTTCTGGTTTACCGTCCGATAAAATCACCAGCAGCCGCAACTTGGCATCCACCAGCTTAAACAGGGAGGTCATGTGGCGGATGGCCGGGGCCATGCGAGTGTACTCCTTGGGGCCAATACCTGCTATCCGCTGGCGTACCCCATCGCCATACTGCTCATCCAGTGTTTTAATAGGAAATATCTCGCAACGAAGTCTGCGCATGCCTGAAAAACCGTAAATTCCATACCGGTCATCGAGCATCTCCATGGCCTCGCTGATGAGAATGAGCGCCTCTTTAATGGATTTCCCCACCCATCCTTCGGTGGAGTTGGACATATCCACCAAAAACAGCACAGCAATGTCACGCTCGTCCCTGAGCAGATTGATAAACAGCCTGTCAGAAGGCGGGTAGCCAGCACGCGCATCAGCAAGGGATTCCACCACCGCGTCAAAGTCGATATCGTCACCCTCTGGCTGACGATACATGAAACGTTGGTTGGTCTGGAGCATCTCAAACTGCTTTTTCAGCATGGCAATCTGATAGCGGTAGTGATGCAGGGTATCATTCACAAAGGTGGACCTCACCTGTTCGATCTGCTTTTCCACCACCACACACCAGTTTTTCCGAAACCCCTTACGCCGGTAATCCCACTCATCATAGGTGTACCTGGCCTGGGCTTCCTGCGTTGCCTTATCACCACTGGTGTTGGGCATTCCCTGGCTCTCTCCAGCCTTACCCATTGCGCTGGAGACATAATGGACAGGCAGGTGGCCAAGGTCATCAAGGATGTCCTTAAGCTGGTCTTTAAGCTCCTGGTTCAGCTCAATATTTTCGTTGTCTATCTGGATAAACAACGGGGTGTCCTGCTGTCTATCTCCCTCGTTGTTCAACTCTTGAAGGATCGCGGCAGCCTGATCTTGTTCAGCAGATGACGAGGTTGTATCCGTGTTCTCCTGTTGTCCTTGTATTTCGTAATCAGGGCGTTCAGCCAGGTACGAGGCAAAAGTTTCAATGAAACGCTGCTGCCTTTCCATGCGCTGGCGATGGTGAGCTTTCATCACCTCAACCAGGCGTAGTTCTCCCTGGATGACCAGCGGTTCACCATCACAAATGTAGTCACCAGTATCTACCAGTAATTCGGTGAGTGTAATCGCTGCCTGCTGGCTCATACTTCGTTGTGCTCCTTCACTCTGGCACAACTGCATGAAATGCACCGCCTGACTGAGTACCTCATCTTCCCTGTCCTGATCCACCTCCCTTCCAGCCAAAAACAGGTGCTGCAGCTTGATGATAAGATCATCGGTGTCCTGTGCAGCAGGAAGCTGGGACGCAAGCACTGGCGCCAAGGCCCAAAAGCCCCGCATAAGTCCAGGCAACTCACGTTCAAGAAAGGCTGCCATGCGGACTATTTCAAAAAAATGGTAGAGCTGCATCAGAGCCAGCGGATCTTTTGCAGTAAGAATAAGCTCCTGTAAAGGGTGACGAACCCCTTTTTTGTGTTTGCTGCCATACCCCTTGGGGCTGACCGTTCCCAACTCAAGGGCGGCCCACTGAAAAGAAATGATGATTTTGTAGAGTAAAAAAGCCTGGTCACGCTCCCCAATGATATCCAGCTCCTGGGGGACAAAAACGGATTCCGTATCCGTGTAGGTGGCCGCTGAGCCCACCAACTGGAGCTCCCTGCCAGCCAAGCCGTTGAGATACGGTTGCAGCCTGCCGCGTACCTCATCCAGACGAAGCCCTTTTTTGCCGTGCAGCCGGGGCAGGAAATGATGGACATCGCGCATGAGAGCCTGCACCGCATGCAGCCCACCCTTTTCATACTGATCCAGCAACTCCTTGACCCAGATATCCAGGTTGCCGGTGGTGATGTGGGGAATAGCCTCCAGCACATTGGACAGGTAGAAAAAGCACAGCGCATGAGAAACCGGCCAAATCACCGGCACTTCATGCAAAATAGCGGTCAGGGTGTCTGGCTCCACCTCAACCAGGGACTGGAGACTCTCCTCCACATCCCACTCATTGGGCAGACTGGGCGCTACCAGCTGGTAAAATTGCTCACTTAAGCTTTCAAGGTCCATAGAGGTTAAAACAGCGAGCTGATCATCTCTTCCAAAGCGCCATCCAGCTCAGGATCATCGGTAAGCGTCTCGGTGATGGCTACCCGGCAGGCGGTCTGGACAGCTATCCCGCTGTTGACCAGTTTACCAGCCTGGATGAGAAGCCTGGTGCTGGCCCCTTCTGGCAAGCCAGAGTCTTTCAGGCCGCGGGTCATGTGAGCCAGCTTCACCAGGGACTCGGCAAGCTCCAGCTCAATGCCCCCTTCCTGGCTGACGATGGCCGCTTCTTTATCTGGTTCGGGAAAGTCAAAGGAAATCGCCACAAAGCGTTGCCTGGTGGAGGGTTTGAGGTCTTTGAGCACACTCTGGTAGCCAGGGTTATAGGAAATGGTGAGCATAAAATCGTCTGGAGCGGTGATAAGCTCACCCTTTTTCTCAATGGGCAGCTCACGCCGGTCGTCTGCTAAAGGGTGGATAACCACGGTGGTATCCTTTCGCGCTTCCACAATCTCATCCAGATAACAAATAGCTCCCCGACGTACTGCCAGAGTCAATGGTCCATCGGTCCACACGGCATCACCGGAACGGATCAGATAACGCCCCACCAGGTCACTGGTGGACAGATCATCATGACAGGATACCGTCACCAGCGGTCTTTTCAACTTCCAGGCAAAATACTGCATAAAGCGAGTCTTACCGCAGCCAGTGGGTCCTTTCAACAGCAGGGGCAGCTTATTGTGATATGCGGCCTCGGCAATGGCGACCTCATCACCAATGGGCAGATAAAACGGCTCCTCCTCAATGAGGTGATCTTCGATCCGCGCTGTTGTCTCACTCATAGGTACTCCTTTATCATCATCAATTTTTCTGAACTGCTTTTGTGTTTATATGAAATACTCTTGCCAAAGTGAACGCTTTCCGGTGTTGTTGCGGTTGGTCAACGTGGCCCAGCCATATTGGTTAATTGTAAGAGTACCTCGTTGGCAACCATCAGGCCAAATATTCCAGTCAGGGTTGGGAGGCTTCCTAACACCACCCGTGGTCGTCCACGATGGGTGAAACCTGGCTGGCTTTCTTGAGGTACCTCGGGTGCTCCATAGCTGAAGGTGACCTTTTCAGTGGAATACACACACCGGATACCACTCTCAATACCAATTCTACGCAGCCGCTTACGCACCCGTTTTGCCAGAGGGCAGCCACGACTTTGAGCGATATCTCCAACCTCCACCTTGGTAGCGTCAGTGCGCAGGGCTGCTCCCATGGAGGAAACAATGGGAATCTGATGCTGATACGCTGTGTGCAGGAGCTGAACTTTAGGATTAAGGCTGTCTATGGCATCAACAATGATATCTGGAACCGGATCCAGCAAGGTGACCAGTTCCAGCTCATCGGCAAACACCTGACGTGCTTCCACGTGACAATCGGGGTTGATCTCCTGGACCCTGGCCTGGGCAACCTCTGCTTTGGGTTGCCCAAGGGTTGACTCCAGGGCAAGAATCTGGCGGTTAATATTACTGAGCTCAATGGTATCAAAATCCACAAGCCGCAACCAGCCCACTCCTGCTCGGGCAAGCCCTTCCACAGCATACCCACCAACCGCTCCAAGTCCAATCACCGTTACCCTGCTCTGCTGGATACGCGCAAAGACGTCCTCACCCAAGAGCTGTTGCGTGCGTAAAAACCGTTGCATTGCTGGCTAGTTGTGTTTGCAGATCCTGGGGATCGCATTGTTTCATTTCAGCTGCTCGTTCATACAGATCAGCAACCCATTGCGGTTCATTACAGCTGGCGCCCTGCTCTTTGTGAAACAGGCTGAGCTGATCAGGTGCGTCAGTCTCAAGAAGAATATGTTCCAGTGGTGTTGCAGCAAAAACCCGGCGCAATTTTTCCTGATAAGGGTTGAGCAGCCGGGTAGAAAAGGAAAGGTACAGGCCCAACCCTACACATCGCTCCATCATCTCACGGGAACCAGAAAAGGAGTGTACCATTATTGGCGGTAAACGCCCCTGGAGCACTTCTATACTATCCACCAGCTTTCCCCAGGCTCGTATGCAGTGGATCACCAGCGGCCTTTGCATTGCTACAGCCAGGTTCAACTGCGCCATAAACACGGAAACCTGCTGATCAAAATCAACAGAACATGCCTTGTCAAGTCCTGTTTCTCCAATACCACCAGGGTGAGCTTGAAGCAATTGCTGCAACCGAAGCTCCCATCCAGGGGTTGGCGTGTCGGCAAACCAGGGGTGCACTCCCCAAAAAGGCACAATACATGGAAAATGCTCCGCCAAGGTGTACACCTTTTCCCAGTCCTGCTCACAGGTAGCATTACAGAAAAAGCGCTGCACACCACGTTTTCCAGCTCGTTGTATTACCCCCTCACAATCTGTTGCCAATCGCTTGTCCTGTAAATGGAGATGGGCGTCTATACAATAGGCTGTGCTCTTTTCTCTCAACATGAATGACTCATAAACAGAAACCGTTATCTGTGCAACTGTTCATAAGGTACACAAAGGGAGGGAATCAGGAAAGCAGCAAATACAGGTAACGTTCCTTTGAGGTATTTGGCAAGGGTGGAGTACGGTGGGAGAGGCGAGCTCCCCCACCGCCCCTATCGGCCATCGCGCGTCCAGCGTGGATGCCTGTATCCACCGCATCACTCAAAATATGGTCGAACTTTATTCACAGGGCTGGCAAAAAAGCTCGATCGCGTGAGGTTATCGTTTTTCAGGAGGAGTATACTCACACCCCATAAGACCGCAGTATTCACCAACGTATTCGGCTTTTGGCCTGTACAGTGCCGGTTTATCCTGGGCATCGGCAAACAGCTCTTCAATGATGTGGGAACACCATCCGGCAACCCTGGCAATGGCAAAAACCGGGGTCATTATGTCCATCGGGATGCCCATCATATGGTACACTGGGGCACTCATATAATCCACATTGGGTAAAACCGTGGTTTTCCCTTGTTTTGCAAACTCAGCAAGGGTTGTCTCTTCAATCCGCCGGGAAAGCTCAAACCAGTGCTGACCGGTCTGCTCATCCAGCCTGCGCCCTATTTGCTTGAGATATGCAGCTCTGGGGTCTCCTGTTCGATAGATGGCATGACCAAATCCCATGATCTTTTTATCGTTGGCGATTCTATCTATTACCCACCCTTCAACATCATCCACCTGCTCAAGCTCCAGCAGCATTGCCATCACCCTGGCATTGGCACCACCATGCAGCCTTCCAGACAAGGCTCCAATTGCCGCTGCCACTCCTGCACAGATAGGTGCTCTGGTTGACACCACCTCTCTGGCCGCAAAGGTGGATGCATTAAAGGTATGGTCAGCATGGAGCACAAAGCATACATCCAGGTCTTTGGCTGTTTCCTGGTTTGGCTTTTCCCCTTTGAGCATCCACAAGAAATTTGCCGCATGACCAAGGGAGGCATCCGGGAGAAGTGGATCAAGACCATTTCGTATCCGGTGCCAGGCGGCAGTTATAGAGGGCATTTTGGCAATTAAGTTGATTGCGCGGTCAACATAGAGTTGCCGATCCAAGGTATCATCGTAGTCGAATTCCATCGCTAACATTGGAACCACCGCCTGGAGTACATCCATGGGCTTGGCACTGACTGGAAATCCTTTCATGGCATCAATGACAAACCCTGGTACCTCACGCGCTGCCTTAACCTGCTCGCTGAACAGTGTTACCTCGTCTGTTGTAGGCAAGGTTCCATTGAGCAGGAGATATGCTGTTTCCATAAAGGAGGACTGATCAGCCAAATCTTCGATCCGGTAACCACGGTAAATAAGTACCCCCTTGTCACCGTCAATAAAGCTGATTGCTGAATCTGCAACCGCAACCCCCCGTAACCCGATATTCTTAACCTGCGATTCACTGGTCATATATATATCTCCTTAGTCTGTTATCGTAGAAATGGTCATTGGATAACTATGTATAACAATATAAAACAGTTCAAGATGATGGAAAGTTTTTTATCTGCTCTCACATGCACGTTTATCTCCTGCTTGAATCTCTGTTATCCCCAATAAAAACGGGGTATTGCCATGCCACAGCAATACCCCGTTTTTTTACCTTGTAGATGTACTGATATTCAGCTTTTTTTTCTACTCAGTCATCTCTTAAGAATATTCAAACAACTCATATGCTGTTTCTTCACCAAGTAATGCATCAATTTTTTCCTGGAGCGCTTTTCGCTCTGGACTAAGCACCCACTGCCTCCAATCATCTACTGATTGCCAGGTACTTACAACCAAACTTTCTCCTGGTTTGTCCAGACGATCAAAGGACTCGCCTGAAATATACCCTTTTCTGGTGGTGGTTAGTGTTCTGAGCTCTCTAAGCAATAGAGAGAGTTCCTGTTGATTTTCTTCGGCCACTTTTCTTCTAATCAGTACCTTAACAGCCATATTGTGCCTCCCCTCGTTAATGTAACGATTACAGCAGCCAGACCATCAGCTTACCGTCCTGCATCTCCTTCACCATAACTCTAAGATCGGATCTACGTACAGTCAAGCTAAAAAGGTTTAAAAATTACGATTTTTTAGCAAGTTAAAAGCTACAACCTTCAGCTTAAAAGAACCAGAAACCCACAACACCCCAATTCACAAAAGAAAACAATACAGCAGCGGATCCCCTATGTTGAGCAACCTTTCAATTTCTTTCTTGCTGGTTTCCAAAAATACTTTGCCGCTCAGGGTACCTTGTGGTATTGGTGAGGTAAAATGTAATGATAATCAGGGAAATCGTATCATGGATCGCGAGTTATTTTCGCAATTTAGAGCCCGGATGGGGAAAACACAAAAACAACTGGCTGCTCTTCTTGGAGTATCCCTTAAGGCTGTTCAAAGCTATGAGCAGGGTTGGCGCCCCATTCCTGCCCATATTGAACGACAACTCTATTTTTTTCTTGTTAACCAGCGCAAGAGTGAACCTGCAAAGCGAAAAGACTGCTGGACCCAGAAAAAATGCACCTGTAAAAAAGCTTGTCCTGCGTGGGAGTTTCAGGCTGGTCATCTGTGCTGGTTTCTGAGTGGTACTCTATGTGACTGCACTGCGGAAAAGTCATGGAAGGAAAAGATCTCTATCTGTAGAGACTGCTCTATCCTTAACAACCTTATTCAGGAACAAAGGTAACAGCTATTCAATAATCCATTTACTCTAGTGTCCTGTCAACGCTGCTCTGTCCAGCATACTTCACGTTTTATGGGAAACAATAGACTAACAATCGGCCTTGCCATGAGTGGTGGGGTGGATTCAACCGTGGCGGCAGCGTTGTTACTGGAGCAAGGGTACGCAGTTGAGGGATTTTTTATGCTCCTGCCGGTTCCAGGATTGGAACAGCAACAGGAAAAGGTGGTCGAGGTTGCTCGTTGTTTACATATTCCGCTCCATTGTATTGATGTAAAAGAAGCGTTTTCCAATCAGGTACTCCACTATTTTGCGTCCTCCTACCAAAAGGGCCTCACCCCTAATCCCTGCATTTATTGCAACCAGCACATCAAGTTCGGCCTGCTGCTGGATGCCATGCATGAGCATGGGGCGGAGACAACCGCTTCAGGCCATTATGCCGATATTGACACCACAGGGATTGCACCGGTCATAAAAAGGGGGAATGACCCGCTAAAAGACCAGTCGTACTTTTTGTGCAGACTGACTCCCGACCAGCTTCAGCATCACCTTTTCCCGCTCAGTGGGCTGACCAAAGAGGTCATTTTCAGTAAAGCGGAAGCGCTTGGTTTTCATTATGATGGAGAAGAAAGTCAGGATGTGTGTTTTCTTCAAAACGACCTCTCTGCCTTTCTCACTTCCCGTGGACTGGAAGAGCAGCCAGGAGATTTTGTCTCCACAGATGGCCGCATTTTGGGAACCCATAACGGCATCTGGCGCTACACCATCGGGCAGCGTCGCGGCTTAGGGCTTCCTGACGCCACTCCCTGGTATGTGGTCGCTCTGGATAGTTCTACCAACCAAGTGATTGTTGGCAAGCAGGATGATGTGTTGCGTGATGAGCTCACTGTTCATTCTCTGCTCTGGCAATCCAGGCCTCCATCTTTTCCCTGGCAGGGACTTGTGCAAATCAGATCCCGTCACACTCCGGTGCAGGCTGAGGTGATGCCCCACGATGGCAAGAGGGCCAAAGTAACCTTTTCCAGTCCACAAAGAGCTGTCACTCCTGGTCAATATGCGGTCTTCTATAGTGATGATATGGTGATCGGCAGCGGTATAATAGAGTAACTGTTCACCAATAACCTGTATTTCATGTATGCAAAAAGTCGCCATCTCCACCTTGGGCTGTAAGGTCAATCAATTTGAGTCTGCCTCCTTTACCACCGGGCTGAGTGAAGCAGGGTGCGAACTGGTGCCGTTTGCAGACAAGGCTGATGTGTACATCATCAACTCCTGCACCGTGACGGCCAAAGCCGGACAACAGTCCCGCCAACTCATCCGCCGTGCACGACACAATAATCCCAAAGCCAGGATTATTGTGACCGGATGTTATGTGCAAATGGATCCAGACACTGTCCTTGACATCATTGGGGACAAGGGATGTATCATCGGCAATGATTACAAACATTTACTTGTAGACACCACCCTGCAGGAGAACCACCCGGAACTGGTCATGCTGATGGGAAAAATCAGCAACCAGCAACATATCTGTGACCTCCCGGTACGCACATTTGGGGGCCGCACAAGAGCGTACATTCGAGTCCAGGATGGGTGCAATAACTTCTGCACCTACTGCATTGTACCATATACCAGGGGACCGAGCAGAAGCTTGAGGATATCCTCGGTGCTTGAGCAGGTTGCTGTATTTCTGGATGAAGGGTACAAGGAGCTGGTCATTACCGGTATCAACATTGGGAAATATGGTCTTGACACGGATGAAAACCAAACAATCTACTCGTTGCTGGAACAGATCTGTCAGGACTTTCCCTCGCTCCGGATACGCTTAAGTTCCATAGAGCCCCCTGAAGTAAATGCTCAGCTTCTGGATATTATGGCAACGCACCCAAACTTCATGCCACACCTTCATATCCCGCTCCAAAGTGGTGATGACGAGGTACTGCGCCGCATGTACCGCCAATACAATACGAAATATTTTCGCACTGTTATCGAAAAAATCCATACTGCCCTGCCCCATGCTGCCATTGGCTGTGATGTGCTGGGCGGTTTTCCCGGTGAAACAGAGCAACAGGCAGACAACACCTATGCGCTCATCCGTGACCTGCCTCTTTCCTATCTCCATGTGTTCCCCTATTCAAAACGCCACGGCACCCTGGCAGCATCCTATAAAAACCACCTTCCCGGCCCGGTAAAGACCCAGCGGGTCAAACGTCTGCGTGAGCTAGACAGTCAGCTCAGAGAACGTTTTTACACCAGTCAGGTTGGCACCACTGTGTCTGTTCTGGTAGAACGTCAGGATAAAAAATCACAACTCCTGCAAGGGTTTAGCGAAAATTACCTCCCTCTCCATTTTTCTGGCTCCACGCAACTCATTCATCAGGTTATTCCTGTCCACGTGGATCGCGTCCAGAATGGTCAACCCATTGGTACAGTTTCCCAAGAGTTGCTTGAGGAAAAACAGGTTACCAAGTAAAGTAAGCCTGTTTTATTTAAGGAGACCACACTCATGATAGGAGAAATCATTGCCATCGGTGATGAGCTGATCGCCGGGCGAATTAACAACACCAACAGTGGATACGCTGCCCAGCATCTTCACGCTGCAGGACATACCATCCGCTCAATTCACACCATAGGCGATTCGCTGGAGCTGATAGGATCAGCTCTTACATGCAGTCTAAATCGAGCTGATTTTGTCATTGTTACCGGTGGCCTTGGTGCCACCACCGATGACCTGACAAACGATGCAGTTATCCGCGCCCTAAAGGTAAAAGGGGGGGTAAACCAACAGGTCGTTGCCAGCGTTAACAAACGTCACCCCAACCTTTCAGCTCAACAACAGGAAGCTGTTGAAAAACTGGCCTGGCTGCCAGAAAACGCCGAAATTCTGGATGATACGTACCGGATGGCCGGGTACCTCCTGCCCTATGAAGGTAAACCGCTCTTTTTTCTGCCAGGAGTTCCTCCCCAGATGGAGACCTTGTTGGTGGATAAGGTACTGCCAGCACTGAAAAAATGGTACCCCCAAACAGACGTTGTTGTACGCCAGGAGCTCTACCGCACCTTTGGGCTGCCTGAAACCGAGGTAAACAACCGGCTGGTAGAACTGGAGGAAATCCAAGGTGTACAGATAGGATATTATCCGGTGAGTTGTGAAGTCCATGTCAGCTTAACCATTAGAGCAGCAACCACGGATGGTGCAGAGCAACTCTTTGCCGAGACCGATGCATCCATCCGCAAGCTGTTGGGTGTCTATATGTACGCCACTGGCCAGAAAAGCCTTGCTGAAGTGGTTGGCGAGTTAATGGTGGAGAAAGCTCCTGGCAAACTCATGTGCACTGCAGAGTCCTGTACCGGAGGGTTGATCAGCAGTACAATCACTCAAATTCCTGGTAGCTCAAGCTGGTTTGCCGGAGGAGTGGTAGCCTATTCCAATGCGCTTAAGGAAAGCCTGCTGGGTGTTGACCAGGCCCTGCTCAGGAATTATGGTGCTGTCAGTCCGCAATCAGCCCGAGCCATGGCGGCCCGGCTTGCGGCAAAACTCAAATGCAAGACCGCTGTTTCGGTCACCGGCATAGCAGGTCCTGGTGGTGGTTCAGAAGAAAAACCAGTGGGAACAGTGTATATCGGCCTGTTCCATAACGACAAGGTGAGTGAAACCTTGTACAATTTTAGCGGTAACCGTCACCAGATTCAGGAAAAAACTGCGCTCACCGCATTGGATACAGTGCGCCGTGCCCTACTACTATAACCTACCTCACAATGTACAACCCTTGCTAGGAGAAGCTCCATGGCTGTGTCCAAAGATGTTGCTGAAAACAGATTAAAAAGTGTCGATAATGCTATTGTTCAAATCCAACGCCAGTTCGGTAAAGGCTCTATTATGCGGCTGGGTTCAGACGAACGTGAAAATGTGCCTTCCATTCCCACTGGTGTACTGTCCATTGACCTGGCTCTGGGTGTTGGCGGTTTTCCCAGAGGACGGGTAACGGAAATATATGGACCGGAATCTTCCGGGAAAACCACTCTGGCCCTTCATGTTATTGCCATGGCCCAAAAAATGGGCGGCAATGCTGCCTTTATTGATGCTGAGCACGCCCTTGATACCAGTTATGCTCAGCGGCTGGGCGTAGATGTGGATAACCTGCTTATTTCCCAACCTGATTTTGGCGAGCAAGCTCTTGAAATTACTGAAATTCTTATGCGAAGCGGCGGCATTGACGTGATCGTTATCGACTCGGTGGCAGCTCTGGTGCCGCGAGCTGAGATTGACGGAAACGTTGGTGACCAACATGTTGGCTTACAGGCAAGGCTCATGTCTCATGCCATGCGTAAATTCACAGGAGTACTCAAGCGGACCAACACGGTACTCATTTTCATCAACCAGATTCGGATGAAGATTGGGGTAATGTTTGGTAACCCGGAAACCACCACCGGTGGTAATGCGCTGAAATTTTACAGCTCCATCCGCATTGACATCCGCAGAATGACCCAGATCAAAGACGGGCAGGAAGTAATCGGTAACCGGACCAAGGTGAAGGTGGTAAAAAATAAAGTGGCGCCACCGTTTAAACTGGCTGAATTTGACATTGTGTACGGTGAGGGTATTTCCAAAATCGGTGACCTGCTCGATCTTGGCGTGGAGCATGGCCTGGTGGACAAGAGCGGGGCCTGGTATTCGTATCAGGATGAGCGCATTGGTCAGGGCCGGGAAAATGCTAAAACCTTTCTTAAGGAACACCCGGAAATGGTTGCCGACATTGACAATAAGCTCAGGCTTGGCTTGGGAATGGGTGGCGAAGCTCCCAAAGAGGAGCCAGCGCAACCCAAAGATGAATAATACCTCTTCTCTCCCCCAGCTGTTTCAAGGCATCTTGAAGCAGCTGGGGTGCCCTTTTCCCACCAGGCAGTTCTATACTGCGTTGTGTTCCTTAAAGCGAACCAGTTGTGCCAGGGTTGCACAGGTTGGTGTTGCGATTCCATGCTGTTCCCCCTCACGTGCAACATACCCCACTAACGCTTCCACCTCTGTTGGCTTGTGGTTTTCAATATCCTGCAACATGGATGGCCGGTGGTCATAGGTTACAGGGACAAGCTGGTCATAAAAAATCTGCTTGTACTCCCCAGCGTCCTGCCAGAGGGTCTTTTTGCCCATGGCGCGTATCACAGCAAAGGTTTCCTCGATAACCCGGTTCATTATCGCCCTGCTCTCTCCACTCTCAGATAAAGCCCCGTAATGTACACCAAGCACAGCTCCCAGAGGATTCAATGCACAGTTGTAGAGCAGCTTGGCAAACAGGTCACGATGAATATCTTCAACAGCGATACAGGGAAGTCCAGCTTGATTCATCGCCTCGGCCAGCTTAGCCGCTGTTGCCGGGATTTTTCCTGCCTGGGAGCCTCCGATGTGGACATCGTCAGCAGAGACCGTTATCCGGACAGTGCCAGGACGCTCAATTTCAAATCCTGTAATGACCCGCGCTCCAAGGGATCGTTGCGGACCAAAGTTTTTTTCGACCTGCTCCACATTGCCACACCCATTTTGCATGGAGACCACTGTTCCGGTAAACCCGTTAAAGCTCTTTATATCCTGCACAGCACCTGCTGTATCATAGGTCTTGGTGGTCAGCAAAACGTACTCTATCTCATCTGCTGCTATTTCCCCAAGTGCTGTATGTAACCCAAGCTGCTCACCGCTCACATGATAGTCGCCAAAGATGCCGGTTACAGCCAGCCCCTTCTCCTCAATACCCTGTTTAAAACGCTCCCGCAACAGGAGGTGAACATCATGTCCGTGAGCAGCCAACATACAACCAACAGCTTGACCAAGAGCACCTGCTCCATAAATAACTATTCGCATACCCTCTTTCCTCTTACTCGTACTTGATAAATGGAGACAACCACCATAAATTGGAACCCATCGCTTTTGCAAGACCTCATTTATCCATCAACATGGGCACACGATTGGAAATTATCATCATTGCAGCCATGACCCCTCAACGAGTCATCGGCTTGAACAACACCATTCCATGGGACATCCCCTCTGAACAACAGTTTTTCAAGTTTGTCACCATGGGGCATACCCTGCTCATGGGGCGTAAAACCTATGAGTCCATTGGCAAGCCTTTACCTGGCAGAAAAAACATTGTCCTGACCAGTCACAAGCTTCCGCTACAACCTGACCTGTTTACGGCAACAAGTAGCGAACAGGGCCTTTCCCTCTGTTCCCCAGGTGAAAAGGTTTTTGTCATAGGTGGAGCCTCGATCTACAAGCAACTGCTTCCCAAAGCGCACCGCTTGCTCCTTACCACAATCCACAAAACCTTCCCAGGAGACACTGTTTTTCCGCCCCTTCCACCTGGACAGTTCTCTGGTATTGGAACGGTCCATGTCCATGACACCATTTGCTATACAATCAGGGAATTTGTGCGCAACAAGTAAGGGAAAATGCCTCTTGTGCACTTGCAGAGCTGTCCCTGTCCAGTTAGGATGGGGAGGTTTTCTTTCTATACAATTTCAAATAAATGAGCTACTCACCTAACCCCATGCGTCGTTTCTTTATATCTGCTCAACAAAGAGAAAACAGTGCCGTTATTCTTACCGGTTCCGAAGCCCACCACCTTGCCAACGTATTACGCTTACAAGCACAAGACCAGGTGGAGTTTATTGACGGTTCTGGACGTATTCTGGTCAGCAGGCTGGAACGTGTCACCCCAAACAAGGTGGAGGCAACGGTGGTGGAAGAGCGGCTGGAAAGAGTTGAGACGCCCTTCCCCATCACCCTGCTTATGGGCGTGCTGAAAGGAAAGAAGATGGAGCTGGTCATACAAAAGGCAACCGAACTTGGCGTGCACCAGGTGTTGCCCGTGCATACCCGTTTTTGTGCGTTTCAAGCTCAGGGCGAGAAGCAGCAACGTCGATGGCAGCGGATCATGGTAGAGGCGTGTAAGCAATGCAAACGGACCCAGCCCATGTCCATCTTGCCCATTACCCGCTTTGAGCAGGTTGATTTTTCCCAATTCACCCATAAAGTAGTGGGCTGGGAAAAAGAGCACTCAGGACGACTCACGCCAGGCACCTTTCATACCCCAGGTCCTGTTTGTATTGGCATAGGGCCTGAGGGCGGCTGGCATGAAAATGAAATCACCCACCTGCTTGACAAGGCATTTCTCCCGGTGACCCTTGGGCCGCATATTTTACGTGGTGAAACAGCAGCGATTGCAGCAACGGCTATTGTCCAAAATATGCTGCGTCTTAACGCTGATACCTGAATCCGTGACGGATTGGGGGGATAATCAAAAAACTTAACCTTCAAAGTACCCGATGAGAGCAGTAGTGCAACGCGTGGATAACGCAAATGTGACTGTGGACCAGCAGGTCACAGGGGCCATTGGTCCTGGACTTGTAGTCCTGCTTGGTGTCCATGCAGACGACACAGCAAAAGACATCCGATGGCTGGCGGAAAAAATTATCCACCTGCGTATTTTTAATGATGAAAAGGGCGTGATGAATCGCTCCCTGATTGATGAAAACGGCCAACTTCTTGTTGTCTCGCAATTTACCCTTTATGCTGATTGCCGGAAAGGAAGACGGCCATCCTGGCACGGTGCTGCCCCCCCAGACAAAGCAGAGCAACGATACCAGGAGTTTATCCAGGAGTGTACCAGGCTTGGAGTACTCCCCCAAACCGGACAATTTCAAGCAGACATGACCGTATCACTGACCAACAACGGTCCAGTCACCATGTTACTGGACTCCCATAAAACCTTTTAAAAAACGCCCATGACAACATTTACTCAAGGACAATCCTACCACAATTTCACTCTGATCAAAAAAGAAGCGATTGCAGAAATTCACTCCACTGTCTACCAGTTCAAGCACGATCAGCTTGGCTGTTATGCCTTTGGGATAAAAAACACTGATCCTAACAAGACCTTCTGCATCTCCTTTCTGACGATCCCGGAAGACTCCACCGGGGTTGCCCATATTCTTGAGCACTCTGTCCTCATGGGATCGAAAAAATACCCTGTCCATGATGTCTTTGGCGAAATCAACAAGGGCGGACTCATGACCTTTTTAAATGCCATGACAGGCTCTGATACCACCTGGTACCCTTTTGCCACCCGCAACCTCAAGGAGTACTTTAACATCATGGACGTCTACTGTGATGTCACTCTCCATCCCCTGCTCCACACAACCACCTTTGAGCAGGAAGGATGGCATTACCACCTGGAAAAGGATGAGGATAATCTGGAGTATTCCGGGGTAGTGCTTAACGAAATGAAGGGAGCGTTCTCTGACCCAATCCGCTCTCTTTTTCATCAAACCTTCAAGGAACTGTTACCCGGCTCCACCTATGCCCATGAATCCGGTGGTGATCCCGCCAACATTCCGGATCTGAGCTATGAGCAGTTTGTGGCCTTTCATCAGAAGCATTACCATCCCTCCAATGGGACCTTCTTTTTTTATGGTGATGCAGATTTGCTTGAAGAGCTCGCCTTTGTAGACAACAACTTTCTCCAACATTTCAGCCCCACCGACCAAAAGCCGGAACTGGTAAAAGGCACCCCAACAACTACGCCGGTATACAAAGAGGCAAGTTACCCTGTCCAGCCAGGAAGCGATCACAAGCAGAAAACCTTTCTTGCGGTAAGCTCCATTGTTGGCACAGCTGAAGACAGGAAGAAAAACGTGGCCTTTCAAATCATCGCCAACATCCTGTTTAACTCCGATGCCTCGCCATTGAAAAATGCGATTATCAATGCCCGGTTATGTCGAGATTTTGGCGGGGTGTTCCTGGCCAACTCTTCCTTTTCTGCCATCCTGATGACCTACCTGATCGGCTCAGATCCGGATAAGCGAGAAGCCTTTCAAGAGCTGTATACAACGTCACTTCTGAAAATGATTGAAGGCGGGCTGGATAAGGAGCTGGTGCTTTCAGAACTCAACAAGTATGAGTTTGGTGCACGGGAGGAAATGAACAAAGCCCAGCGTGGTCTGGACCTGGTGGGTAAAGCCTTGCCAGCAATGAAGTTCGGACTTGATCCCTTTGCTTCCCTCCAGATGGAGCAACTGCTGGCGGAAATCCGTACCGAAGCACTGGAACACAACCTCTTTGAACACCTAATCCAGAAGCACCTGCTGGACAACCCAGCCACCGCTGTGGTCACCCTGACACCTGATCCGGACAAGCTGCGCGCCAACCTGGAGCAGGAGCAGACACGGTTACGACAGGCAGAAGAAGCGCTGTCCACACAACAACGCAGCGATCTCATCGCGCGAACCAATGAACTGATAGACTTACAGTCCACTCCCAATCCCCCGGAAAAACTGCGCATGCTGCCACGGCTGTCGGTTCCTGACCTGGACACCACTCCGGACATGCATCAGGTCACGGTTAAAGACACAGGCGGGACGCAACTGCTGGCCAGCGAGCTGGACACCAACGGCATCAGCTACCTGGATTTTGGCTTTGACTGCTCCGGTATTCCTGCTCAAGACATGGTCTACCTTGACCTGTTTGGTACCATTTTTACTGAAATCGGGACCAAGGAAAAAAACTTTATCCAATTTGCCAAGGAAGTCAACCAGTTCACCGGCGGTTTTTCCCACTCCTTTAACACCTACCTCAATGCTGGCGAACGTTCCAACGTGCTGCCGGTGCAATGGTACAATATCAAAACGCTCTCCTCTAATCTGGAGAAATCCATCGCATTGCTCCATGAGGCTTTGAGCGGGGTCAATCTGGAGGATCGCGACCGAATACGGGAAATTGTCCAGCGAGAATATGCGTGGGCAGAGCACTCGGTGCAAAGTGAAGGCTACATGCTGGCTACCTCCAGTGTTTTTGCAGGGTTGAGTCAAGCGGGAATGTACAGCGAGCATATCAACGGCGCTCAGGCATACCTGGCATTGAAGCAACTGGCAATGCATTATGACCAACTGGAGGAAACGTTTCTCCACAGCCTAAGCACTATCAAAACGCAGCTGTTTTCACGGGATGCTCTCATTGTTTCAGCCACAGCAAGTGGTGCAGATCTGGAAAAACTGGAACAACTGCTTCCCGGCATCACGGACGCGCTCCCTGAACAACGAGCTGAACAAGGGAGTATCGATTTTAAAGATATCCCTGCAAGCCAGGCGTTTCACACTTCGGCTGAGGTTGTGTACAACGTGCAGGGGTGCACCCTCTTTTCGGATGCGAGTCACTATAAGGGTAGCTTTGAAGTGCTGAAGACGTGGCTCTCAAGGGACTATTTATGGAATACTGTGCGCCAGAAAGGCGGGGCATATGGGTGCTTTGTCCAGTTCAACCATCTGACTGGCAATTTTGGGATAGTGAGCTATCGCGACCCTCAGGTGGACAAAACCTATGCTGCCTACAACCAACTACAACAGACTGTGGCCAATATGGATATCAGTGACGACATGCTCAGTCAGCTGATCATTGGCACCTATGGTGGATTCACTCCACATCAAGGGCCAGCTACCCGTGGAGCCACAGCCAGAAACGAATATCTTTCTGGCATAACTCCAGAGTTCAAGTTGCAACGGATCAAGGAAATCACAACCACCACAGCACCACAACTCAAAGAATATGCTGAGTATTTCAACGCCTTCACCAATAGCCCTTACCGGGCCTCCATTGGTAACGGTGAAAAAATAGCACAGGCAGCGACCACCTTTGCGGCGAGCACTGCCCTGTAACCACCCTGATGCTGTGATTCAGGAGAACACTCTATGCCGACTCCCTTTTGGTGGAGTTCACGCTCATCGCGTCCACCACCTTATCGTTATACTCTGAGCGGTCATCAAGCTGGAGGGTCTTGCCCATCCGCACCTCCAGCTTGAATTTCAAATACTCCAGTTTTTTGAGCTGTTTGTACTTCCTCTTTTCATCCGTGCATGCTGCCAGCAGATCTTCGGTCCTTTTGATTTCCTTGCGTATCCCGACCTCTTCCGGCACATAGCCAGCATTCTTGAGTATCTTATATCCCATGCGCAGATCAGCCGGGACATGTTGCATATCATCTTTGGGAAGCGGTTTATTTTTCCAGCTGGAAAGGTCGGCCAGGGTTCCCTCAGCCATGGCCTGCTCAATTCTTCGTTCTGCTATAAAATGTATTGCACTGAGCATGTACGTCCCTCCCCTACTTCTTGCGCTGTAGAATCGTATCTCCTAAAAACTGATCATTATCCTTAGCAGGATAATCCAGAGTGTAATGGAGCCCTCTGGATTCATGGCGAAGCATTGCGCTCCGCACAATCAGGTCCGCAACCACGGCCAGGTTTCTCAACTCGACCAGATCAGGGGTTAAATAATAATCATGAAAATGCTCCTTGATCTCATCCAGCAATGGAACCAGGCTCTTCTGCATAAGAAGAAGTCTTTTGCTCTTGCGCACAATCCCCACATAGTTCCACATGGAACGGCGCAACAGATCCCAGTTATGATCCACCAGGATTGACTCATCAAGACAGGCAGCACCATCGGCCTTCCACGGTTCAATGGAGTAGATATTTTGCTCCCGCAACTGAACTATATTGTGCTGTAACCACTGCGCTCCACGATCCGCAAATACCACCGCTTCCAACAGCGAATTACTTGCCAGCCGATTTGCACCGTGGAGCCCGGTGCATGCAGTTTCACCAAAGGCAAGCAGATTTTTAAACGAACTCTGGCCCCACTCATCCACCAGCACGCCGCCGCACATGTAGTGTGCAGCAGGAACCACGGGGATGGGTCTTTGGGTAATGTTTACTCCGTGGTCCAAACAGGTTTGATAGATGGTGGGAAAGCGTTCCTTAACAAATGCAGCTGGCTTGTGGGTTATATCAAGAAAAACACAGTCAGCCCCACTTCCTTTCATCTCTGCATCGATTCCTCGGGCGACCGCATCCCTGGTGGCAAGGTCACCACGCGGGTCATACTTTTTCATGAAGGGTTCGCCCTTATCATTGATCAGCACCCCACCCTCTCCACGCACCGCCTCTGAAATGAGAAAATTCTTCACTTCCCAGTTGTAAAAGCACGTTGGGTGAAACTGGATAAACTCCAGATTGGCCACCTTTGCTCCAGCCCGGTAGGCCATGGCTACACCATCACCAGTGGCGATATCCGGGTTCGTTGTATAGAGATACACCTTGCCACAGCCACCGGTGCACAGTACCGTAGCGTGTGCCTTGTGTATCTCAACCTTACCCGTATCCCGCTCAAGCACGTAAGCTCCCAGGCAGCGATCTTCTTTTTCCTGATCCGTCCCCTTCACCTGGGATCGTACCAGCAGGTCAATGGCAAGGTGATTTTCAAGTATCTTTATGTTCGGCGAGGCTGCCACCTGCTCAAGGAGCGCCCGTTCAATTTCCCGTCCGGTCAAATCATGGGCATGGGCTACCCGCCTGGCCGAATGTCCCCCCTCAACTCCCAGGTCAAACCCACCCTCTTCATTTTCCTGAAAGGCGACCCCAAACTCAACCAACTCCCGAACCCGTCCAGGCCCTTCTTCTGTAACCAACTGCACGATTTCCTTGTTGCACAGCCCATCTCCGGAAATCAGCGTATCCTGCACATGGGCATCCACTGAGTCCTGATCCGACAAAACAGCCGCTATGCCGCCTTGGGCTAAATTGGTTGCGGTGTCCCTTTTTTCCTTCTTGGTAATAATGGTCACCGTGGCAAACCGGGACACCTTAAGCGCATAGGAAAGGCCCGACACACCACTCCCGATCACCAACACATCACTAAAAAACTCCATATCCCCCCCACGGGCTGAATGTTTCACGTGAAACATTTTTTTTAAGTTAAGGACAAAGAGAACGCTGTTCTCCTGAGCTTGAGTATAGTATACTGTCAGTTGTTTTCGTCAACACTGATAAAGCATTATTGAGGTACCCCCATTTGTACGCAAAAACCATAGCTGTGGCCAACCAAAAAGGCGGCGTCGGCAAGACCACCACAGCACTCAACTTAGCCGCGGTGCTCGCCCAAAAAAGAAAAAAAGTGCTCCTGGTGGACTCTGATCCCCAGGGCAACGCTTCCAGTGGTGTGGGTGTTTTTGACACCAATGGTGGTGCATCCATTTACACCTGTTACACAGGAAGCGGTGCAACAAAAGAGTGTATTACAGCCACCCGGATGAAAAATCTTGCTGTGCTCCCCTCTTCCATAGACCTGGTTGGAGTGGAGGTAGAGCTCATTGCTCAGGAAAACCGGGAAAAAAAATTAAAATCCATCCTGCGCGCTGTAAAACAGGATTACGATTTTATCATTATCGATTGCCCCCCTTCCCTGGGCATCCTGACGCTCAACAGTCTCACCGCAGCAGACTCTGTTCTTATCCCGTTGCAGTGTGAATACTTTGCCCTGGAAGGTTTGGCTCAACTGATCTCCACCATCCGCAAGGTGAAAAAGACATTGAACCGTGAGCTGTATATCGAAGGATTACTCCTCACCATGTATGATCGGCGCAACAAGCTCACCCATTCGGTTGCCAAGGAAATCCAAAATCACTTTGGGAAGCAGGTGTATAAAACTGTGATTCCGAGAAATGTGCGCCTCAGCGAAAGTCCCAGCCACGGTAAAACCATTATTGAGTATGACAAAACCAGCAGTGGTGCTAAAGCGTATACCAAGCTGGGAACAGAATTTCTAAAACGTATACAATAGGAAGCAAGTGCTATGAGCAAAAAAAGTGTTCTTGGACGTGGGGTGGGAGCGCTCCTCCCAACGGATATCGCGGACGAAGACGAACGTTTTTTTATGTGTGATATCGACAAGATAGACCCGAACCCCAATCAACCACGGAGCTATTTTGACCCGGAAAAACTCACCCAACTATCTGAATCTATTAAAGAAAAAGGGGTTATACAGCCTTTACTGGTAACCCTGGCCAAGGGCAACCGGTATGACCTGATAGCAGGTGAGCGTCGGTTACGCGCTGCCAAAATGGCTGGCCGTGATGAGGTTCCCGTTGTGGTAATGGATAACGAGAGTGACTCCACAACCCTTGAACTGGCATTAATTGAAAACATCCAGCGCCATGACCTTAACCCCATTGAGGAGGCAAAAGCCTACTCCCGATTGCTGGATGAGTTCAACCTCACCCAGGAGGATGTTGCCAAACGGGTGGGGAAAAAGCGTTCCACCATTACCAATGTTTTACGCTTGCTCAACCTCCCGGATTACATCCAGGAAGATGTAATCAATGCAAAATTAACCGAAGGACATGCTCGGGTGCTGCTGCAGTTGAAAGAAACCCCTGCCCTTTTGCTTGAGGTCAGGGATGCCATACTCACCAAACAACTCTCGGTTCGGGCAACGGAAAGCCTGTGCAAACAATTGAAAAGCACTCCTCCTGCTGATAAACGCAAAAAGCCTGTGACTGATGAACTTCCAAAGTCATATTGCTCAACCATAGTGAACCAGATCGGCAATCACCTCAATACCAAGGTGCGGATCGTGCAAAGCGGCAAGCGAGGGAAACTGGAAATCGATTACTACTCCAACGATGATCTTGATCGACTGGTGAGCTTGCTGTCCAATACCCACTGATTCGTTTCTCCCATGCGATCTACAGGAACTGTTCACATTCGCAGAGCACCCTTATTACTGGTGGCCTTTTTTACCATCCTGATGCTTATCGGCATCAAGGTGGATGAGCCTGCCCGTGTGCTTGAGCAAGCCAAAACCATCTGTCTTGCCTGTATTGGACTGGGATAAATGCAGGCAATGCGCAAATGGGTCCAGTGGCTCTGGCTTTTTCTCACCAATGGCTACCTTATTTTTCCATGGACCAAAACCCTCTACCAGGGGCCGCTTAAGGTTATCTGCTCACCGGGGTTAAACTGTTACTCGTGCCCGGCAGCCACCTCCTACTGTTTGTTGGGCGGTCTCCAGCAGCTCCTGGTCAGCGCCAGGTTTACCCTCCAGACCGGTGGCTACTACGTGGGTATGTATGTTGTCGGTTCCATGGGGTTGCTTGGAGCAGCTTTGGGCCGGTTCATCTGCGGCTGGGCCTGTCCCTTTGGCCTGCTCCAGGAACTGCTCTATACAATACCAGCGCCCAAGTTCTCGCTTCCCCCACAACTCAGGTGGGGAAAATATTTTTTTCTGCTCTTTTTTGTGGTGCTCCTCCCGCTCGTTGCCATTGACAGCACCGGTGTTGGTCACCCCTGGTTTTGCAAATACGTCTGCCCGGCAGGCACCCTGGAAGCAGGACTTCCCATGATCGCAATCATGCCGGAGCTACGCGCAATACTTGGCTGGCTTTTTGCTGGTAAACTCTCCCTGGCAGTGGCCTATGTGGGCTGGTCGATAACCACTTCCCGTCCTTTTTGCCGAACCTCCTGTCCCTTGGGAGCTTTTTATGGTCTTTTTAATCGCTACAGCCTGATCAAGCTTCAATTTCACCCGCAAAATTGTACCGGCTGCGGGGCCTGTCACACGGTTTGTCCGGTTGCAATCCGGTTTAATGAAACCCCCAACAGCAGAGAATGCATCAATTGCTTGAAATGCATGAACGAAGCATGTAATTTTAATGCTATTTCACTCGATGTAGCGGGGTACCCCTGGCACCCCAGACCAAAAACGTTGCCAACCAGGCGACATTGACAGACAACCACTGCCCATGAAACATAATTATCGTACCGTTGTTCTGGTTCTGTTCACCATACTGCTCACCTGCAACGCCACAGCCTTTGCCAAGATGGTTTCCATCAAGGGGGAGGACATCAATATGCGTTCCGGTCCTGGAACGAAATACAAGGTGCTATGGAAGCTGGGCTCAGGATTCCCGCTAAAGGTGCTGAAAACCAAGGGAGAATGGTACCGCGTGCAGGATTTTGAAAACAGCGAGGGGTGGGTCCATCGTAATGTCACCACGTCCACGGGACACATGATCGTTAAGGCCAATAAAGGCACCCAAAAAAGGATAAACATTCGCTCAGGCCCTGGAACAAAGAACCGGATCGTCGCAAAAGCCTATTATGGGGTTGTATTTAAAACCCTGGAGCAAAAGGGTGGCTGGGTACATGTAGAACACAGTAAGGGCGTTAAAGGGTGGATAAAGCGTAGTCTCGTGTGGGGTTACTAACGCTTTTTCACAACGCACAGTACCATTTTCCCAGGCCCAGGAGAGCATGAACTGCTCTTTTGGGCTTTTTATGTTAGAGGTTCATGGTTTCAATCCCGGCTCACATCGGTTATAGTCTCCCCCGCTATGTATTATGACAATCCGGTTCTCACAATAACTCCAGATAAACACCTCATAGAGCAGCGCTTTTCCAAAGCAGCGTCAACCTATGAGCAACAGGCTGGTGTGCAGCATGTGGTGGCAGAGAAACTGCTCTCCATGCTTGCTCAGGCGACCAGCCTCAAGCCATTATCCATTCTGGAAATCGGGTGCTGCACCGGGTTGCTTACAGCTAAACTTGTACAGCAATTCCCTGATGTTAAACGTTTTACCGCCGTTGACCTCTCTGCTTCTTTTAAACCCTATATTGAAGAAAAAACCAAAGGGCTGGGCGCTGAGGTGCGGTTTCTTGCCGGTGATATTGAATCCATTGCAATCACGGAAAAATATGACCTGATTATCTCCTCATCAACCTTTCACTGGATGCATGATCTCCCAACGCTGCTTGCTCAGCTGAGCAAGGCATTGAACCCAGAGGGGGTGCTTGCCTATTCCATCTATGGGAATCAAAACCTCAAGGAGATACGCAATCTCACCGGCGTTGGTTTGCAGTATGAGAGCAATGAGGCTATTTGGGGCTACACCAGCGCCTGCTACACAGTTCTTGACACAGACCAGAGCTGTGAAACCCTTTGGTTTGAGCACCCCTTAGCTGTTTTACAGCACCTGCGCCAGACCGGAGTCAATGCCATTGGCTCCAAGTCCTGGACGCGCAGGCAGCTGCACCAATTCTGTAGCGAATATGAGAAGCTCTATGCCGGTGCAAAAGGTGTACAGCTGACCTACCATCCCATGTATTTTATTGGTCGTCCAACCCAAGCTCTGTAAAAAATCATGTTCCCCTCCTCACCTGACAACTGGTATACGTGCATTGATCAAAGTAGCCTTTTGGGAGCACATCGAGGGCACCGGTCACGGTACCCTGAAAACACCTTATCAGCCTTTGCAGCCAGCATGGGCCGCTGTGACTTCATCGAGTTTGACGTCCAACTTACCGGGGACTACGTCCCAGTCGTTATTCACGACCCGACCCTCACCCGTACCAGCAACATCCTGGCAAGCTCTATTTATCAGCAAAAGAAGTCAACAAGGCTTGTTGATTATACCTATGATGAGCTCAAGGTTCTTGATATGGGAACCTGGTTTTATGAACAGGACCCTTTTGGAACGCTTGGGAGCGAAAAAAAGAGCAGCGCAACAGATGCACAGCTTCCCCAGCCTCTGCTCACCCTGGATGAGATGTTGCACTGGGCTAAGCAGAATCAAGTGTTGCTCAATCTGGAGATAAAGGAGCCTGAGAGCTCCCCCCACTCTGAGGTCATTGTTGAAAAAGTTGTAGATCAACTCCATAACCATCAGTGCCTGAACCAGGTGCTCGTATCCTCATTTAACCATCAATACCTTGTGGAGTGTAAAAAAAGAGCAAGTACCCTTCTTACCTCAGCCCTGGCTGAAGAGCCCCCCTATGAAAACCCAAAAGAGCTGGTCGCCTACCTAAAAGATATAGGCGCAAGCGGGTACCACCCTGACACGAATTATCTTGAACTGCAGATCATCCCTTATCTCAGGAGCAATCGGATAATGATCACCGTGTACACGGTGAATAACGAGCAGCGCAAAAGAGAACTTTTTGCAGCTGGAGTCACCTCTGTGGTAACAGATTTTTTATAAGACAAGGACAGTATTATGCACAACACCACCATTGCCATCACAGGTGTGGACACTGATGTAGGAAAGTCCATTGTTACCGGCCTGCTTGCACACTATCTCAAGGGTCAGGGAAAGGAGGTCACCACTCTGAAACTGGTCCAGACAGGATGTACAGAACACGCTGAAGATATCTTGCTCCATCGCAAGCTGATGGGGGAGCCATTAAGCGCATTTGATAAAAAAGGCACTACCTGCCCTTATCTGTTCCCGTTTCCTGCCTCACCTCACCTGGCAGCAAAGATGGTCAAAAAAAGCATTACCACCCAAGTGCTGGACGAGGCCACCACAGCACTTCAGCAGGCGTATCAATTCCTTTTGGTGGAGGGAGCTGGCGGGCTTATGGTGCCGCTTAATGACCAGAGTCTACTCATTGATTACTTCAAAGAAAAGGGGTATCCCGTGGTGCTGGTGACCTCATCCAGGCTGGGTTCAATAAACCACACCAGGCTCAGCCTGGAGGCGCTCAAGCACCGTAACATGAAGGTTCTCGGGCTTGTATACAACCTGCACAACCCAGGTGATCCACCCATTGTACAGGATACATTGGGTCAGTGTCGTAAGGCGCTCAAGGATTATGGGATTGACGCTCCAGTGATTCTGCTTCCAGATACCAGGGAGAGCCAGGCTGTTCATTGGCAGCCCCTGTTAGCTGGTCTTGATCAACCTTAGAGGTAATCTTCCCGGACAAGGGAAAACACCTCACCCGTTACATCCGACCACTTCACCTGGTCGTCCGTTCCCATGGTTACTCGTAACCAACGTGCTTGCGCTGGCTTTTAAGCTGTGCGCGCTTCTTTTTTGCTGCAATACGTCGCTCTTTGGCAGCCCTGGAAGGTTTGGTGCGCTTCCGCTTTTTTTGCTCGACTAAGGCTTGTGCAAGGAGTGCTCTAAACCGTGCAATAACCGCCTCTTTGTTTACACTCTGGGTCCGGTGCTCGCTTGAAGAGAGCTGTAATACACCGGCTTTGGAGACACGCCCGCCCAGCACATTGACAATACGAATTTTTTGTTGCTCTGTCAGAAAGGGGGACCTTTTAACATCAAACAGCAGGGTTACCCTACTGTTGACCTTGTTCACATTTTGCCCGCCTGGGCCGCTGGAGCGGGAAAAACGAAACTCCAGTTCAGAGAAGGGGAGGTGCAAGGTGGGGGCGATATGCATCGAGTTGTCATCAGGAACCACGCCCCCTCCCCCTCCTGTTTACAGGATTTGATCCAGAAAGAGCTTACTTCTGGCGTTCTTCGGGGTGTTAAAAAAGGCTTCTGGAGAGGCTTTCTCAACAATTGCCCCCTGGTCCATAAACACCACGTGATCAGCCACCTCACGGGCAAAGCCCATTTCATGAGTCACCACCACCATGGTCATCCCTTCCTTTGCCAGAGTGATCATAACATCCAGCACCTCGTTAATCATTTCCGGATCAAGGGCTGAGGTGGGCTCATCAAACAGCATGATCTTGGGTTCCATAGCCAGCGCCCTGGCAATGGCAACCCGCTGCTGCTGACCACCAGAAAGCTGGATGGGGTAATGGTGGGCCCGCTCAGGAATATCCACCTTTTTAAGCAGCTCCATGCCAAGGGCTTCAGCATCAGCCTTTGCCATTTTTTTGAGCTTGATCGGGGCCAAGGTCAGGTTTTCAAGCACGGTTTTATGGCGGAACAGGTTAAAGCTCTGAAACACCATCCCCAGCTCCATTCTGATCTGATTGATATCTTCATCCGGACTATTGATATCGCGATTATCAATCAAAATTTTGCCGGAATTAATCGTTTCAAGACGGTTGATGGAGCGCAGCAGAGTTGATTTCCCGGAACCAGATGGTCCCAGCACGACCACCTTTTCACCGGTGTTCACGCTGAGGCTGACATCATCAAGCGCCTTAAATGTGCCGAAAAATTTATTAACGTGGTCTATTTTGATAATCGGATCAGCGGCGTTCATAATGGCTTAACCTATACTCCATATTACTGATAAGCTTGGATAAAATGAGAGTGATCAACAGATAGATCAGGGCGATCATGGTGTATGTTTCAAAGTAGTTGAAACTCTCCGCCGCAAATTCACGCCCCCTGCGCAGGATGTCTGAAACAGCCAAAATAGAAACCAGTGAGGTGTCTTTTAAAAGAGCGATAAACTCGTTACCCACCGGGGGTAAAATGGTTCTCCAGGCCTGGGGAAGGATAACGTAGGCCATGGTTTGGCGCTGGTTAAATCCAAGTGAAAGCGATGCCTCTGTCTGTCCAAAGTCAATGGACTTGATACCGGCCCTGAAAACTTCCCCCATATACGCCCCGTAGCAGAAGGCCATGGCAATGATGGCAGCCACAATATCAGGTACCCGAACCACCCTGCCCAAGGCAAAGTAAATATAAAAGAGCTGAACCAGCAAAGGAATGCCGCGCACCACCTCAACATACAGCGATGCGATCAGGTTGAAAAAGCGATTCTTTGAAATCCTGCCTAACCCGGTTAACAGCCCGATCACAATGGCGAGCATTATCGACAGTACAGTCACTTGAAAGGTCACTGCAATGCCATCTGGAACAAACTTAAGGATCCTCAGGTAAGGATCAGGTTGTACAAGAGGAAGAACAATCAGCATTCCAATGGTACCAAAAAGTGCAATCCACCACGCTGATACCAGCCCCTTGTCATCCGGGCTAGGAATGGCAGCTCCATCCCCTACTTCTATTTTGGTTGTCTTGTGCTCCGACATAGTGTTCACTGGTTTACATTAATTTGAATCCGTGAGCGTTCAAAAACAGTGCAGATATTTCATCGTTGACATGACACCAGACGGTGACGTAATTGCTTATACAGCCAGTATATCAATATGTTATAACTATTCAGGCTCTAAACCGTCACGGATTCAGGATCACAAAAAGCCGGGCAGCAACTGCCCGGCATATTCACATCGTTTACTGACCAATCCATTTCTTTTTCAATTCAGCATCAATGCCCTTGGCTTTGACTGCTGTAATACCTTTGTTGATCAGCGCAATCAAATCCTTGCTGCCTTTTTTCACAGGTACACCGTAGCTTTCCACGTCACCGGTTTTCATCACAGCAGCAATCTTAAGGGTGTCTTTGTACTGATTAAGCGCGTAGTTGGCTGCAACAGGATCATCACACACAACGGCCGCTATCCGGCCTACAGTCAAATCTTCCATGGCCAGACCGATCTCATCGTAGGATTTTGCCTCAACCCCTTCGGTCGCTTTAATTGCAAAATAGCCTGTGGTACCAATCTGGGCGCCAACTTTCTCACCCTTGAGATCAGCAATACTTTTTGCTGTGGACTTCTTGTTCACAATCAGAGCCTGACGAACGGTAAAATATGGCTCGGAAAAGTCCATGGCCTTTTTACGATCTTCGGTGATGGAAACAGAAGAAACAATGGCATCATATTTTCCAGCTGCAAGACCTGCAAAAATACCATCCCAGGCAGTATTCTTAAACACAGGCTTAAAACCGGCTTCCTTGCCAGCAGCATTCATAAAATCGATGGCATACCCAACGACTTGTTTATCCTTATTTACAAACTCCATTGGTGGCCAGGTTGCATCGGTGGCAAAAACAATGGTTTTCTCAGCCCAGGCAACATTGCACAAAACAGCCAGTGACAGCAGGGTAAGACATACTCTTTTCAACATAAATCTCTCCTTTGTGAAATGGTTTATAAAACATTCTCTCATCTACCACTCATATACAGGCCAGGCAAACAAAAAGCTTATTTTTCGGCTGCTACGCACTAAAAAACTCCTTCTCCCCCATCACAGACAGCTACAGAGGTTTTTCTTGACGCCCCATTAGAGAAACCGGTATAGATTTAGTGATGAATTTTGATAACAGCCTACAATTAAGAGGAAACTGTATGAAAACATTGACCCGATTGACCATAGCATGTGCATTAACAGGAACCCTTTTTCTGTTTGGCGGATGTGCTGATACAAATGTGCGTCCTTACAATACATCCCAAAACAACACCATGCCCGAAGGAAAACCCATTACTTATCCTAACCCTGAAGGCACCATTACCGAGGAACTGGGACCCAGCGAGGAGTCCCTGGATTCCATGACCGGCAATGGAGAAAACCTTGGCAGCCTATCCATTGCCAGTGATCAGGACAGCGAGGAGTACAAGAGAATGTACGGTCGCTCTTCCATGCAGATGCAGCCGATCTACTTTAATTTTGACCAGGCAACCATCCGCGATGACCAGATTTCGCGCATCGAGCAGAACGCCAGTTACCTCATGACCAACCCTAACAATAAGGTGTTGATCGAAGGAAACAGTGATGGTCGAGGTACCAATGAGTATAACCTGGCTCTTGGTGAACGGCGTGCCTTGGCAGCAAAAAATTACCTGGTCGAACTGGGAATTGAAGAGTACCGGATTCGTACAGTAAGCTACGGAGAAGAACGACCTCTGTTTACCGGTCAAACAGAGTTTGACTTTTCTCAAAACAGAAGAGATGATTTTATCCTTGAGTAGCCCACCTTTTTTGCCTTAACTCCCGTGCCCCAAAATCCCTTTGGGGCACGTTTTCCTCCCCCCTCCATCTTTTATGAACTGCCAATCAAAAAAAGTGGTTTTTTATTGATTTGATAATAATTATCAAGTACAAACAGTTTAAAATATCATCTGGGAGTATTTCTCACACATGGAACAGAACCTGCGCATGACCCACCAGCGTGAAACTATTCTTGCTGAACTAAAAAAATATAGGTCCCACCCTACGGCTGATGAGCTGTACGAAAGGATAAAAAAACGACTACCTCGTATCAGCCTGGCAACAGTCTACCGTAACCTCGAAATACTCTCATCTGCCGGTTTGATACGGAAACTTGAAATCAGTGGCAGGCAGAAGCGTTTTGACGGGGAATTGACTGACCATAACCACATTTATTGTGTGCAGTGTCATCGGATCGATAATATTGAGCAGGGGAAAAGCAACAGCATTGCTGTTCAACCGAATCTGCACAAAGGATATGAGATATCCGGGTGCAGGATAGAATTTTATGGTGTGTGTCCCTGTTGTCAAAAAAAGAACACAACAACCAAAAATACAAGAGATACAGCAATGGCATGTAAACCAAAAGGACTCAGTGATAAACAGCGTGTAATACTTGAAGCCTTAGCAAACAGCTCGGATCCATGTGGCAGCAAAGATATTGCAGCAGCCACAAATCTTGAGGCCAAGCAAGTCAGTTGTCAGATCACAGCACTGAAAAAGAAAGGCTTGGTCGCAAGCCCGGTGCGGTGCAAATATGCAATCACCTCAGAAGGAAAGGGCGCTCTTGCCTAGCAAACGTTTCGCCAGGGCCATCTCTGCTTTTTTAATGAAACAAGATCAAAATTCTCTTTAATACCAAAAAAAGATACGTTACTATTCTCAGATTCAACAGTTTACTCTTAGTTAAACTAACATATTACTTATTCTGGAGGTTTTTTTGTGACCAAGAAAAACGAAGTATACAAGTGTGCATTATGTGGCAATATGGTTGAAGTACTCCACGTGGGAGCTGGTGAACTTGTCTGTTGTGGACAAGGAATGGACCTGCTTGCTGAAAACACCGTGGATGCAGCTCAGGAAAAACATGTTCCTGTGATTGAAAAAGTTGGAAACGGCTACAAAGTTGTTGTTGGCTCTGTAGCTCATCCAATGGAAGAAAAGCATTATGTTGAGTTTATCGAACTCATTGCTGACGGCAAAGTATACCGTCAAGACCTGAATCCAGGGGAAGCTCCAGAAGCATTTTTCTGCGTGGATGCAGCTGAAGTCTCTGCAAGAGAGTTCTGTAACCTGCATGGTCTGTGGAAGGCTTAAAAATTTTTTACTCTTAAAACAGGAAAAACTACATGAAAAAATACGTTTGCACAATTTGCGACTATGAATACGATCCAGAAGTAGGCGACCCGGATAACGGTGTTGCAGCAGGTACCGCGTTCGAAGATATCCCGGAAGACTGGTCCTGCCCTATCTGTGGCGCTGGTAAGGGCGCATTTGAGGAAGCATAAGCACGTAACCTCCACCAGGTTATCCTGATGGAGGTTTTTTTTTCTATGAGCTGCATGTGTTGGTTGAAATCTTGCAGAGCAAAACAAGGAGTAATTAGGAGGCACCCATCTACAACCTGCTCAGCCTTTTGCATAACAGATATTCTTTTTCCTGTTCCCTTGTATTAACCCAAATTCAGCTTACTTCAAATTGTATTGCCTTCAACGAGTGAAACGACCAAGAGAAAAATCATGAGTAAAATTGTTTTTTTTGCTTTCCGTGGAGACCCGCTTTGCTTTATCCACGTGCTGCTCAATGGCCTGGAAATGGCTGAGAAGGGCATGGAGGGAAAAATTGTTCTTGAAGGAGAAGCGGTCAAACTGGTCAGCGAAATGGTAAAGCCTGATCACTTTCTCCATCAGCTCTACACTAAAGTGATGGAGAAGAACCTTATCGTTGGGGCTTGTAAGGCCTGTTCAAATAAACTGGGTGCAGTGGAAGCTATCGAAAAGGAAAGCATCCCCCTGATTGGTGAGATGGCCGGTCATCCTGCCATGTCAGACTATATCCAAAATGGATACACTGTGCTCACTTTTTAAATTTTACCACGAGGTGAACTTATGAAACCTGTTGCAATTGCAAAAAATATTTACTGGGTTGGAGCTGTTGACTGGCTCACCCGTGACTTCCATGGTTACTCCACCAATCGCGGTACAACCTATAATGCGTTTTTGATCATTGATGAAAAAGTCACCCTGATTGATACGGTTAAAGCCGAATACCAAAAAGACCTGATGCATCATATCTCCAGCATCATTGATCCGGAAAAAATCGACTACCTGGTGGTCAATCATGTGGAAATGGACCACTCTGGCTCTATTCCACAAGTGATTGATGCCATCAAGCCGGAAAAAATATTCTGCTCTAAAATGGGCCAGAAAGCGCTTCAGCAGCATTTTCACCGGGAAGACTGGCCATACCATGTGATCAAATCCAATGAAGAAGTCTGCCTGGGAGAACGGACCCTGAGTTTCCTGGAAACCCGGATGCTCCACTGGCCAGACTCCATGTTTACCTACGTTAAAGAGGATCAAATTCTGTTTAGCAGTGACGCCTTTGGTGAGCACCTGGCAACCAGCGAGCGTTTTGATGACGAGGTAAACCAGGATGTGCTCATGCATGAGGCTACCAAGTATTACGCCAACATCCTCACCCTCTTTTCACCGCTGATTAAAAAACTGCTGGCTCAGGTTGAAGAAATGCAGCTGCCCATCAAGATGCTGGCCCCGGATCACGGTGTGTTGTGGCGCGGTAACCCTCAGAAAATTATTGACGCCTACAAGAAATGGTCAAATAACGAAGGCAACGGAAAGGCAGTAATCATCTACGATACCATGTGGAAATCCACCCGCATGATGGCCGAGAAGGTTGCAGAAGGGCTGCTGGCAGAGGGTGTCAGCTACAAAATGATTGACCTGCAGGTGAACCATCGCAGTGATGTTATGACCGATGTTTTAGAATCAAGCGCTGTTATTCTTGGCTGCCCGACCTTAAACAACGGTTTACTGCCTCGTATGGCAGGTTTTCTGATGTATATGCGGGGACTACGCCCAACCAACAAAATTGGAGCTACATTCGGTTCTTTTGGCTGGTCTGGTGAGGCTGTGAAACTGATGAACGAACAGCTCAAGGAGATGAAGTTCACCATGGGTCATGAAGGATTACGTGTTCCTTACGTTCCAAAAGAAGAACACCTTGAGCAATGCGTTGAGCTAGGAAAAACCATCGCTCAGAAAACCAAGGATCTGGCTGCTGGAAAAGAAGTAGAGTCTGTTCTTTAACAGATTGTTGGAAAGGTACGCATCACCTCAAGGCTGAGAGGTGATGCGTTGTTATTTTTAGCCTACCCTTTAACCCGCTCAAACATGAGCTGGATTATTTCTTCAACAGGCTTATCCGAAGAGTCTATATACACTGCATCTGAGGCCTGCTTAAGAGGAGCTATGGCTCGTTCGCTGTCCGCTTTATCTCTTTTCATGATTTGCATGAGTAACTCCTGCTCATCCACCGTCTCACCCTTTTCACGTAACTGCCTGGCTCTGCGCTGCATTCGAATTTCTGGTTGGGCGTCCAGGTAAAATTTCCAGTGTGCTTGAGGAAAAACCACGGTTCCGGTATCACGTCCTTCGGCAACAATTTTTCCTGCTGCTCCCATTTTCTGTTGCAAGGCAGTGAGGTGCTCCCGGACAGGCGGGAGAGCAGATACAACTGAAGCAACCATCCCCATTTCAGGGGTACGGATCAGATGCCCCACCTCATTGCCATCCACTAATACCTGTACATCACCATCGTCCACGGCTGGTAGAAGTTCAAGCTGGAGTTGGCGTAACAGGTCAGCAAGTTGCTGCTCATCATTACAGTCGATACCATACTGCTGACAGGCAAAGCCCACTGCTCTATACATGGCACCGGTATCCAGGTAGGTGAACCCCAGTTTCGCTGCGAGCCCTCTTGAGACTGTTGATTTCCCCACACCTGAGGGGCCATCAATGGCCACCACAGCTACCTTAGACATAGCCAAGCTCTTTCAAGCACATTTTCAGCGCATTGATAAAGCGCTTGTTTTCAGCTTCCGTCCCAATGGTAATCCGGATAAAGTCAGGAAAACCGTACGCTTTCATGGAACGAACAATCACCCCCTTGTGCAGCATCGCCTCGTAAAGATCTGTGGCATCGCCTTTCACATCAATGAGAAAAAAATTGGTATGGGAAGGGTAGGGGGTACAGCCTAGTTTGGTCACCTCTTCAGAAAGCCAATGCAACCCTTTTGCAGTTTCCTCCAGCGTAAATGTATAGTGGGCTTCATCCTTAAGCGCTGCCAAGGCCCCTGTTTGGGCTGGAAGGTTTATATTAAACGGCTGCCGTACCCTGTGGAGCAAATCTGCTATCTCTTGAGCCATAATGCCAAAACCAACTCGCAAACCTGCCAAACCAAAGGCTTTGGAAAAGGTACGTAGGCTCACCAGATGGGGATACTGACCACTTCTTATGTAGCCCAGCACATCAATACGCTGCTGGGGAGCTACAAAATCAACATAGGCTTCATCTAGAACGACAACAACGCTCTCTGGTAGAGCGTCCATGAACCGCTCGAACTGGTCACCACGTATCAACGTGCCGGTCGGGTTGTTGGGGTTATCAAGGAAAATGAGCTTGGTTTTCTCACTCACTGATGAACTGATACCACCTAGATCATGGTGCATATCCTGCAACGCAAAGACCTTGTTTTCACCACCCCTGACCTGGACAAATTTTTGATACATGAGAAAGGATGGATGGGAGGTAATCACCTCATCCCCAGGGGTGACAAAAGCTTTAACCAGAAATTCAATGACTTCATTGGAGCCGTTACCCAGCACTATCTCACCGGGGTCAGCACCCAACCACTTTGCCAAAGCCTCTGTGAGGTAATAGCTTGAACCGTCTGGATAGCGGTGTAAGCCGTTCAGGGTTTGGGTTATGGCTTCCACAGCCTTGGGCGAAGGACCCCATGGGTTTTCGTTGGAGGCCAGCTTGATGGAGTCGGTCACTCCATATTCACGCTCCAGCTCATCCAGGGGTTTTCCCGGTGGGTAAGGAACGATATCTTTTATATTTTGTGGTACACTGAGTTGCATTCTTTTCTACCTTAAGCTGCTTCTATGGTTGGTTTCTTGCCAACTACCCCTGCCTGTTGTTCAAGGTTATAGGCAGCTTTTATTAACATTTCTTCATTAAAATAAGCTGCTTGCATCTGCATGCCAATGGGCAGTCCTGACGTGGTGAATCCACAAGGTACCGACATTCCTGGAATACCAGCGAGGTTCGCTGATACAGTAAGGATATCACCGAGATACATGGCTAAAGGATCATCCGCTTTTTCGCCAATGGGCCAGGCAGGAACAGGGGTTACAGGAGAAACAATCAGGTCGCACTGTTCAAAGACTTTCTCAAAATCCTGCTTAATTAAAGTCCGAACCTGGGACGCCTTCTTGAAGTAGGCATCGTAATAGCCTGCAGAAAGGGCGTAGGTACCGATCAAAATCCGTTTTTTGACCTCATCGCCAAAACCGTGGGAACGTGACTGGTTATACATATCAATAAGTGAGTCAGCACGCTTATCCCGATAGCTGTACCGTACGCCGTCGAAACGGGCCAAATTTGAGCTGGCCTCAGCTGGTGCGATGAGGTAATACACAGCAACGCAGTACTCGGTGTGGGGCAGGGTGACTTCCATCACCTCGGCTCCGGCCTGCTCAAGCATCTTGATACCACCACGCACTGCAGCTTCCACCTCTGGATCCAGCCCTTTACCAAAATACTCAGCAGGAATCCCGATGCGGACCCCTTTTAGCCCTGTTTCAAGGGCCCTGGTAAAGTCTGGTACGGGCTGATCAACAGAGGTGGAGTCGTGGGCATCATAGCCTGAAATAACGTTCATCATCAGGGCACAGTCACTCACATCTTTGGTCATGGGACCAACCTGGTCCAGGGAAGAGGCAAAGGCCACAAGACCATAGCGGGATACCCTGCCATAGGTTGGTTTCAAACCCACCACACCGCACAAGGAAGCTGGTTGACGGATGGAGCCACCAGTATCAGTACCAAGGGAAGCAAAACATTCATCAGCTGCCACTGCAACGGCAGAACCACCGCTTGATCCACCAGCTATATACCCTTTTTTCCAGGGATTTTCAGGAACCGTAAAGGCACAGTTCTCACTGGTGGAGCCCATGGCAAACTCATCCATGGCCAGCTTTCCAACAATGACCGCACCTGCTTCACGTAGTTTGGTTATAACGGTGGCATCATAGGGTGGGGTGAAGTGCTCCAGAATCTTCGAGCCACAGGTGGTGGGGAAGTCCTCAGTGCACAGCACATCTTTAACTGCAATGGGAATCCCGCACAAGGGGCCGCCTTTTCCCTGGCTCCGCAGCTCATCAGCCTGCTTTGCCTGGTTAAGCGCCAGCTCTTTGTTGGTGGATATATAGGCTTTCACGCAAGGCTCAACACGTTCAATCTGCGTGAAAACAGACTCGGTCAGCTCAACTGAGGTGGTTTCACCACTTTCAAGCAAACGCAACGCCTCATTAAGAGTAAGTGAAAAAAAGTTCATGATAATTGGGCTAAGAAAAAGGAAAACAGGTTGGTTGACTTTGCATTTACCGTATAACGCGAGGCACAACAAAGGACTCTTGGTTATCCTCAGGAGCATTACACAATGCCTTGCTCCTGTCCAGAGAAGGAATGACCACATCTTCCCTGAAAGCATTGACAACCTGCTGGGTGTGGGTGGTTGGTGAAACCCCTGCTGTGTCTACAGCTTCCAGCTTATCCATATAGTGTAAAAGCGTATCAAGCTGCTGGGTCATACGGTCTGTTTCATCTTCACTGAGGATCAGGCGGGCAAGTTTTGCCACATGCTGTACCTCTTCACGGGAAATCTTCATTGCGTTTACTTCCACTAAAGGTTCAAGATAGACTACCTTGCTTACAGGTGCCTCAGGTTTGGATAAGCACGGTTTTTCGCCATAACTAACCTGTGCACTGAACAATGATCGTAGGCAAAGGTTAGAGGGAGATTCCGTGAGGTGCCTGTGGTAGTCGTTACAGAGCTATTGTTTATACATTGAACTTGAAGAAAGAACAACCCCGGCAAATATTTCAACAAGGTCTGCATCAAAGTGCTTTCCTGCACACCTTCGCAGCTCTTCCACAGCCTCTATTTGGTTAAGATTTTTACGATAATTGCGCCGGGAGGTCATGGCATCATAGCTGTCTGCTATGGTAACGATGCGGGTTAAGGTGTCCAGCTCAGCGCCACTGCATCCATCTGGATACCCAGAGCCATCAATCTTTTCATGATGGTGACGGATAATCTCACGCTCTTTGTCCATAAAGCTCAGAGGCTCGATGATACTGGCCCCAACCTCGGGGTGTTTTTTTATCAAAGCCCACTCTTCTGGGGTCAGTGGACCTGGTTTTTGAATACAGGAAAGATCGACAACCAGTTTGCCAATATCATGGAACTGAGCTGCACGCTTGACAATACGCTTATCTTCACTGGACAGCTGTGCAGCATCAGCCAGCTTCATAGTATATTCAACAACTCTTTTCGTATGGCCTGCTGTGTATTCATCCTTTTCCTCCATGGCAGCCTGAAGGCTGGACATGATCTGGACAGTGGCCTTTTCCAGGTGGTTACTATATTTTTCAAGGAGCAGGTTTTTTTCAGCAAGTTCTCTGGTTTTATCGATTACCTCGGTTTCAAGATTTATTTTGTACAGCTTCTCATTTTTCAGAAACTGACGCTTTTCAATGGCCCGTTTCACCTTGACATGAAACATCTCCAGATCTCTTATGGGCTTGGTTAAAAAATCGTATGCTCCAAGATTTATAGCTTTAACAGCATAATCCATTGATCCTGCGCCAGTGAGAAATAACACTGGTGTGTCGATACCAAGCCGATGCAGTTGCTCAAGTGTCTCAAATCCATCCATCCCCGGCATATTGATATCAAGAATGATCACATCGAACTCATTATCAACCAGAGCCAGCGCCTCTAGTCCTGATTCAGCCGCGACCACCTCATAACCAAAAAGGTTGAGTATCTTTGTTATCGCCACCCTGACCAGAGTATCGTCGTCTGCTATGAGAATTTTACCACTCATACGTTTAGTCGCTAACCAATCAAATGGTTGTTATTATTTTACTCCAATAAAACCTTTGTCATGGAAAATCATATCCATTGCAATATCGTGCCCTTCTGTTGGTACGTTATCAACAATTTGTTCCTTAAAGCAAACACCTATACGAAAAGCGTTGTCCGCATGATTGCTTAAAAAACGGTCGTAATAGCCGCCGCCATATCCAAGTCGTGCTCCGTTTGGATCAAAGGCAAGGCCTGGTATTATCGCAACTTCTATCTGATCAGGTGGAACCATCCTTTTTTTAACCAGATCAGGGTGGAGTTCAGGAATGCCTTTAAACCCTTTTTCCAGTTCCTGAGTCGGATGAATAAGTTGTACAGCGTTCATCTCGCTCTGGGTACACACATGGGGTATAACGACATTTTTTCCCTGTTCTAGCAGCTTGTTTATGACCAAAGTTGTATCCACTTCAGTCTTATAACTGACATAGGTAAAAACAGTCTTTACAGCTCTTATCTGGAGAAACTGAAAAAGGTTACTACAAATATGTATGCTCTTTTCGCTTCTTTCCAGGGTCGTAAGGTTCTTTCGCAACAAACTGCATTGGCGACGAAGTTGTTTTTTTTCGCTTATCAAATGCTCACCCACAAAAAAAAGGCGGTACCCTTTAAGGATACCGCCTTTTTCTCTTCTGTTACAAAGAAAAAATTACATGGGTAATAACAACTTGTTGCTTTCTTCGTTCCAGGATACCACAAGGTACCATACCAAACAGAACAAAGCAATTATACCGAGCGCCCAGCCGTATCCAAATACATCCGGAAGATATACCCTTGCTCCAAGCCAGCCATTTGCTTCAAATTCAAAGTTTTTGAAGAGGGCATCAACCAGTGAGTTGGAAAGAGCGAAAAAGGGTACAACCAGCCACAGTTTAATTTGTCCTTCACCCACACGCCACAGGGTACCGGAACCACAACCGCCTGCCATCATGGCACCAACACCAAAAATGAAACCACCTATGAGCGCACCATGACCAAAGGTACCACGAACATAGTAAGCAGGGTTCAGTACAGATTCACCATCAAAGCGTACCGGAACACCATATTTGAGCACTGCAGCACCGACTGCAACTATGAGAATGGACAGTGCAACTGAGCGTGCCATGGTGGAATCACCAGTCATGTGCGGCTCACGAAACCCCTGAATCATACACCAGCGACCACGCTGCATAGCGTACCCAATAGCAGTTGCAATAAGTACAATCCCTGAAAGGGAGGTGATATACTCTTCAAAGTCATCACCTTCGTATCCAGCATACTTTACAGCACCCCAGATGAGAACACCCAGGCCCAATACACCAAAAATAATCTGCACAGGATAAGGAATTTCTAAAGTAAAGGAGCCACCATTACCCCATTCCACATTTTCCATTTCCCAATACAGCAGCCACAAGCCAAGCAGGGCACCAGGAATGAGCCCCACCCACATGGCAAAACCGTTTGCTGCCAGGTTACCAATAGCATTGTACATACCACCAACATTACAACCACCAGCCATGGCAGAACCAATCCCCATGAGGACACCAGCAATCATCGCTTTTACATATTCACGTACCGGTGGAAAACGGAAAGCAAACTGACCGCCAAGACAGGCAGAGATAAAAGCACCACCGATCAGCCCAAGACCAATGACTGACCCGGTATTGAACCATATGGATTTGTTGAGCAAAAATGTACCATCTTCATCAATGAAACCAGTAAGTTCAGCAAGTTCCTCGCCACTGAACAAACCAGCACTGTAGAGGATCCAGTCACCCCAGTTCCTGATAGCCCCAACAGCACCCCATGGCCGCCACCAGGCCATGATCAGAATACTCAACAATGCGACCACAATACCTGTGGTTACTGCATTCCACTCGTCCTGGCATAAGGCCTTGTACAAGCGTTTAAACTTTTCCCAAAACAGCTTTACATCTTCCATTAACTGCCTCCTTAAACCCTTAAAAATACCTTAATTTTACCAAAACCATAAAAGATGGTTAAGATACCTTTACCCCTTAATTTTGTTAATAACCTCAAATGAGTAGAACAATATAACACAACATTGAACATTCATTCAGTAAAAAAGAGCATAACGAAGATGAATGGTTACTCAGTATTCAGTTTATTCGTCTTGACAAACATACCTATCTTCTTTACTTTTAACTGTCTATTTCGTGTTCAAAACAACACAAATAACTGTTATTTTTCTTAGGAGGAAAAAATGAGTGATGTAAAAGTAGCACCTGAAGGTCTGGAAGTTGCCTCAGTTCTCGATGCTAAAGGTTTGAGTTGCCCAATGCCTCTGCTTCGCACCAAAAAAGAAATTGGTAAAATAGGTTCTGGAGATATTCTCCACATCATGGGAACTGATCCAGGTTCCAGAAACGACATTCCTGGTTGGTGTGAGCGCGCTGGTCACGAATATTTGGGCGAAAAAGAAGAAAGCGGTTATATCAGCTTTTTCATCAAGAAAGGGTAATTTACCTGTAAATCCTTTAATGGAGGCAAAAGCAAATGGCTGCTGATGCTAATAAATTCGGTATTTTCGTTACCTGCCCACAGAATATGCGCCATATCCTCGGATTAACCCAGGCTGCTATTCGTGCAGGTAAGGAAGTTATGGTCTTTTTTACTTTTAAGTCTGTTCACCTTACCAAAAGCCCTGAATTCTGGGAAATGGCACAGCTTTTAAAAACTGAAAATCTGGCCATCTGTACAGACAGTTACATCTGTGAAGGATACGATCATGAAAACGATATTCCTCGTGGTCTTATCAACAAGCAGATGCGTACCCAGGCTTTTCATGGCGCTATTCTTGAAGAGTGCGAAAAGTACATTGTAATGTAAGGAGATACGGATATGGAATCATTAAAAGTATATATTTTGATAGCCAACCGTGTGTATAACGATGGTATCCGTTCCGGACTGGGACTTGCCGTTGAAAATCATTACGCATATCCGGTTATCATGAATGGCGAATTTCCAAAAATGACAGAATATATGACGGAAAATATCGCCTGGATAGCTGATATGGAAGGTCAGGTATACAGCTGTGGTGCTGAAGCTCCTACTGATATGCCCGAAGGTTCTGAAATTGAGAATATTTCTCTTGAAGAACTTGGCGAAAAAATGCGTGACGCAGATGTTATTATTCCTTTTGGTATGCCAAAAGGCGCACATGAGCCACCAGCGGCTTGCAGTTAAGGAGGTTTTCCCATGAGTGATGAAACAATGAAAATTCTGCAGGTGTACCGTTCAGAACCAACCGAAGATGTACAAACCTTGGTTGCTATTTTAAACCGTGACCGTGATGCAGATGAGTTCAAGCTGTACAAAGATCAGCCCAACTACGATGTTCTTCTGCAGAAGATTTATGCTGCGGATAAGACTGTTTGCTGGTGGTAAGATCTAGGCTTTATAAAAGCTTTCTTAAAACCCCGCTACCTTACTGGTGGCGGGTTTTTTTGTATCTTTTCCATGATACTATCGTGAAAAAAGGGTCTGAACTGACGAATTTTCTCATTTTCCCTGGTAGGGTTAATTCTGTTGCTGAGAAGTACAACTATTATCTCCTTTTCTGGATCCATCCATAAAGACGTTCCTGTAAAGCCCAGATGACCAGCACTGTTAGGTGAAAAATATTGTCCGCTTGTTGAATTGCCAATAGTTGGTGTATCAAAACCGAGATACCAGTTTGAGTGAGCTGTATAATGGTTGAACAGCTGGTAAAAAGGTATCCCTGAAAGGGATGTTCTTTTTTCGACCCAACTATCCAGTATATGTTCACAAAGAAATAATACCCCGTAAATATTACCAAAAAGACCGGCATGTCCGGCAACACCACCTAAAAGGTAACAGTGCTCATCGTGTACCTGGCTTTGCATTACTGTATTTCGCCAGTCACATTGTTCTGTTGGGGCAATATTGAGAGGTGGTATTGGTTTGTGTCTATTTTCCAAAGGAAGAAAAAAAAGGTGTTCTGTTAGCCCCAGAGGCTTGGTTATGGTCTGATTAAAGAACGTATCAAGCTCCATGGTCGTAATACGCTTAATCAATTCCCCGAGCAGGATGTACCCCCAGTCACTGTATATATTTTTCTCCCCTGGTTTATACTCAAGCTCTTCGTTGAGAATATTATGGAGCAAGGTACGTTTATTATGCTCAGCAAAAATGGAGGAAAAACGCTTAAAATAAGGGGTATAGGCACGAAAACCTGCACTGTGGGAGACTAAGTGTCCAACAGTTATTCGTTCTTTGTCATCCCCTGTTTTAAGTGCATTAAAATAGTCAGCAAGAGGTGTATTCCAGTCAATACAACCTTGCTCGATAAGTTTTACAATGCATCCTGCTGTGCATAAAGGCTTGGTTAAAGAAGCCAAGTCATAATAACTATCTGAAGTAACATCTAATTTTTGACTTCCTCTGGAAAGTTTCCCCGCCTGTCCAGTGGCACGCACCCTGTGTACCCCTCTACCAATACTGACTCCTGCCACACATCCTGGAAAGACATTTTCAGCAACACCGGTGGCACATAAATGAATAAGGATTTTTTCCAGAGTTTCTGATTGTGATTTAGCCATGGCAAAATAGAATATTTATTTGAATTTTCAGTTCTTTTAAGGTATCTTTACGTGTTTGTTTAAAACTCTTTGAATAACCCTGTTAATAATGTGTTCAAAACTCTTTTCTCAGCGTAATCCTCACTTTTTCCAAAAATTAAAAATATTCATTGAACAATTTTTAAACGGATAATTTATAAAAAATATTAGCTCGTTAAAGAGTTAATCCACAAACAAACAACCCTAATAACAATAACAAAATTTATATAAATAAAGGATTTTTATTATGGCCTTTCAGTTTAACATAAACAGGGATGACCTCCTTAAAGCGATTAGCACCCTGCAGAACATAACCAGTAAAAAGGGAACCCTGGCTATTTTATCCAATGTTTTACTTGAAGTAGAGCATGATAAGGTCACCTTTATAGGTACAGATCTGGAAATAGGGCTTAAACAGATAGTCCCAGCAGAGGTAATCACCCCTGGTTCCTTAACCCTGCCTGCTAAAAAACTCTTTGAGGTCGCCAGAGAGTCAGGTTCTTCCACTGTATCTTTTGAAGAGGAAGACAATAATTGGGTGAAAATAACTGCTGGTCCCAGTTTATATAAGCTGGCTGGGATGGTAAGTGACGAGTTTCCTCAATTTCCTGAATATGACGAAGAAAAGATGGTGAGCGTTGAAAGTGCAATTATTGCTGATCTGGTGGATAAAACCATTTTCTCTATTGCCCAGGATAAAGAAACCATGTTCAGCCTTACTGCTGCGCTCTTGCAAAAGGTTGAAGAGAATGACAAGCTCTTTTTAAAAATGATCTCTTCAGATGGTCATCGCTTAACCTTGATGAGCAAGGAAGTGGATGAAAGCCTTGCCGGATTACACATGAACCCTGTTACCCTTATTCCACGCCGGGGAGTTCAGGAAATCCGTAAGTTCTGTGATAATACCGACACGTTCTCTTTTGGAATTGAAAAAAAACAAGCGGTTTTAAAGAGTAATGACAGTCTGCTTATTATCAGACTTATGGAAGGAGAATTTCCCGATTACGAAACCATTTTAAACTCTCTAAGTGAAAACAATATAATCCGTATAGACAGGTTAAGGTTCTTGGAGAGTTTAAAACGAATTAACCTCTTCACCGAAGACCTGTTCCACGCCATTAAGATGGAAATTGATGGAGAACACATTGTCCTCACATCTCAAAATGCTGATTTTGGTTCGGCAAAAGATGAGTTTAATGTGAAATATGAAGGGGAACCTTTGTCTCTAGGTTTTAATTGTCGTTATTTCATGGATACTCTCCAGGTTGTAGAAGGAGAAATAATCAAGGCAAATATAAATTCTGATGATAGTCCCTGTCTTATTACCTCAGAGGATGATGAAGGGTTTGTCTCCATCATTATGCCCATGAAGCTCTAAATTGGAGTTTATGTCATCCATTGCAATAACAATACTGACCACTGGCGGAACCATCGATAAAATTTATTTCGATGCTGAAAGTGAGTCTAAAATTGGTGATCCCCACACGTCATTGCAGCCACTCAACTGCTACCAAAAGGGGGCTACATTGCAATGAATGGCAGCAATATTTTGATCCATTGACGACACCAAAAGCAGAAAAAAAAGATGTGAATCCTTATCTTTTTCTACCACATATAACCTGTTTTCATACGGGTTACATTTCTTGTTAACATCATAGAAAGGAAAAACGTGAGCGAACAGAATCAATCCTCCTATGGAGCTGAACATATTAAAGTACTTGATGGGCTGGAGGCTGTCAGAAAGCGGCCAGCCATGTACATTGGCAATACTGCTGAAGAAGGACTTCACCATCTTATTTATGAAGTTGTTGATAACTCCATAGACGAGGCTTTGGCAGGCCATTGTGACCGGATTAAGGTAACTATCCATCAGGATAATTCGGTTACTGTAAGCGATAATGGCAGGGGGATTCCGGTGGATATGCATCCCACCGAAAAAATGTCTGCCCTGGAACTGGTCATGACCACGCTCCATGCCGGGGGTAAGTTTGATAAATCCAACTACAAGGTTTCCGGTGGTTTGCACGGGGTAGGGGTTTCAGTGGTTAATGCACTCAGCAGCAGTGCCTTTGCCGAAGTTAAACGAAACGGCAAAATTTATAAACAGACCTATGAGGTGGGGCTCAGAACCAGTGATCTGGAAGTAATTGGGGAAAGCGAAAAAACTGGAACCACTATTTATTTTATTCCTGATCCAACCATCTTTACTGAAACCACCACATATAAATACGAAATCATCAAAAACAGGCTGCGTGAGCTGGCCTTTTTAAATAAAGGAATCCGGATTTATCTCAAGGATGAACGCTCAGGTGCTGAGGATAAATTCCACTTTGAAGGCGGTATTACTTCCTATGTGGAGTATTTAAACCGCAAAAAGACACCTATCCATCCTGAGCCAATTCTTTTAAGCGGAGAAAAAGAGAATGTCCAGGTGGAGGTGTGTTTTCAGTATTTTGATGGCTATACAGAGCGAGTTTCCTCTTTCGTAAACAACATTAATACCCGGGAAGGGGGAAGCCATGTAGCTGGTTTCAGGGCTTCATTGACAAAATGCATTAACCGTTATGCCAGTGATGATCTGGTCCCGAAAAATCTCAAAGAAAAGATGGGCGGTGATGATGTACGGGAAGGGTTGACCTGTATAATATCCACTCGAGTCCCTGATCCACAGTTTGAAGGACAAACCAAAACCAAGCTGGGCAACTCAGAAGTAAAATCCATAGTTGAATCCATCTGTAATGAAAAATTAGGTATATATCTTGAGCAAAACCCTGGAGTTGCTAAACGGATATTAAGTAAAACTGTTGAAGCAGCACGAGCAAGAGAAGCCGCCAGAAGGGCACGTGAGTTATCGCGTAAAAAGGATGGTCTCTCTGTAATGATGGCTGGTAAACTTGCTGAGTGTCAGTCAAAAAAACCAGAAGAACGTGAACTGTTCATAGTTGAGGGTGATTCTGCTGGAGGTTCAGCCAAACAGGGAAGGGACCGCACAGTTCAAGCCATCCTGCCGCTGCGCGGGAAAATTATGAACGTGGAAAAAGCACGTTTTGATAAAATTCTCAACTCAGAAGAAATTAAACAACTCATAGCTTCCCTTGGAACTGGCATAGGAAGAGAAGAATTTGATGTGGAAAAACTGCGTTACCATAAAATCATCATTATGACCGATGCTGATGTGGATGGTGCGCATATCAGAACCCTGCTCCTGACCTTTTTTTATCGTCAAATGCTGCCTTTGGTTGAACAGGGTTTTATCTATATTGGTCAGCCACCCCTGTATCGTCTGGGCAGGGGGAAGAAGGAAAAATACTTTATTGATGATGATACCTTAAATGCGTATCTCTATTCACAAGCCAGTGAGCTTTTTTCCTTAAAAACTTCTGATGATAAAGAGGTAAGCGGTGCTGCCATGGTGGAACTGCTGCAAAAACTCTCTGTTTTTGAAAAAATTTTAGCTCACCTGGATCGCTTAAATGTTCAAGAAAACATGACCCTCTTTCTACTCCAAAACAGCGTTCGTTCTGCTGATCAGTTTCAGGAAAAGGAATTTGTCCAACACCTTATCACTGAACTGCAACCGCTCAACCCGATAATAGGTAATATACGACCATGCAGATGGCGTCCATCCTGTTATGAGGTAGATGTAACCTTCCGTGGTCAGTCATTGATAATGTCTACCTTGGGACCAAATATTCCGCTTATTAATGAATATAGGCAGGCTCTGGAAATGTATGAAAGTGTGCGCGAATATCTTAACTGTTCTTTCACCCTTACCCGTAACACTGCTGATGGTACAGGCAAGGTGATCGAGGAAGAAAACTGGCACAGCTTGATAGAACGTATTCGAACGGAGACTTTTAAAGGCAGCCATCTCCAGCGCTATAAAGGTCTTGGTGAGATGAATCCGGAACAATTATGGGAAACCACCATGAATCCGGAAAATCGGACCCTTATTCAGGTAAAAATAGATGATGCCGAGATGGCTGATGATGTGTTCTCAACCCTTATGGGAGATAAGGTTGAACCGCGACGGGAATTCATCCAAAATCATGCTTTGGAAGTAGCTGATCTCGATATTTAACGATCATAAAGAAATTGCGATGGGTACGATAATAAAAACCATCACAAAGAAATAGGATATACGTAATGACAGAGTTTTCTGAAACCGAAGAAATGGAAAAACCAACAGTTTCTATAGAAAAGGAACTGAGTAAATCCTATCTTGATTATGCCATGTCGGTCATCATTGGCCGTGCCCTGCCTGATGTGCGCGATGGACTTAAGCCGGTACATAGAAGGGCGCTGTATGCCATGCGCGAATTGGGCAATACCTACAACAGGCCCTATATAAAATCTGCCCGGATTGTCGGGGATGTCATCGGTAAATACCACCCCCATGGTGATACTGCTGCCTATGACACCATTGTACGGATGGCGCAGCATTTTTCCATGCGCTATCCTTTAGTTGACGGGCAGGGGAACTTTGGCTCCATGGATGGTGATTCTCCAGCGGCCATGCGTTACACCGAAGCACGGATGACCAAACTGGACCAGGAGATTGTAGCTGACCTGGACAAGGAAACCGTTGATTTCATTCCCAACTACGACAACTCCCTTAAGGAACCAGCAGTCCTGCCTTCAAAGATACCTAATATTCTTATCAATGGCTCAGAAGGTATTGCAGTGGGGATGGCAACAAAAATTCCCCCTCATAACTTAAATGAAGTTATTAACGGATTGATAGCCCTTATTGATAATCCCAGTATCTCCATCCACCAACTGATGGAGACTATAACCGGGCCTGATTTCCCTACCGGTGGATTTATTTGTGGTCGAGCTGGAATTCGTGAAGCTTACGAGACGGGCAGGGGAGTGGTGACCATACGTTCCACCAGCCACATTGAGGAGCGGGGCAAAAATGGTGAGTCCATTGTTATCACCGAAATTCCCTACCAGCAAAATAAGGCAACTCTGGTTGAAAAAATTGCCTTGTTGATGAAGGAAAAACGGGTTACCTCCATTGCTGAAATTCGTGATGAGTCAGACCGTCAAGGGGTACGGATTGTTCTTGATCTAAAAAAAGACGAAATCCCTGATATCGTCTTAAACCAGCTCTACAAGATGACCCCGTTACAAAAGAGTTTTGGGATCATCCTGCTCTGCATTGTGAATAACAAGCCGGAAATCCTTAACCTCAAACAGGTGTTGGAGCATTTTCTGGTTCACCGTCGTACCGTTGTGTATCGCCGGACAGCCTATGAGCTGCGAAAAGCTGAAGAGAAAGCCCATATTCTGGAAGGGTTGAAGATTGCCATTAACAACCTGGATGCGGTTGTTGAGCTTATCAGGGCTTCGGCAAATCCAGCTGAGGCAAAGGCAGAGTTAATTCGTCGCTTTGAGCTTTCTGAAATTCAGGCCCAAACCATTCTGGATATGCGGCTCCAGCGTCTCACCGGCCTTGAGCGTGACAAAATAATAAGTGATTACAACGATATTGTAGAAAAAATTGCCTGGTTAAAACAGGTGCTGTCTGACGATAATCTGGTGGTTCAGATTATCCGTAAAGAATTTGAACAAATCCGTGACGAGTACGGTGATGAGCGCCGCACCGAGATTATCGATGCGCCTGATGATATTTTACCAGAAGACCTGATTATCCCGGAAGAGATGGTGGTTACTGTCTCTCACACCGGCTACATTAAACGTAACCCTCTTAACCTGTACCGTGCTCAAAAACGGGGTGGAAAAGGGGTTAAAGGGATGGTCACCCTGGAAGACGATTTTGTGACCAACCTTTACACCGCTTCAACCTTGGATACCTTCATCTTTTTTACCAACACTGCGCGGGTGTTCTGGAGAAAGGTGTATGAGTTACCCATGGCAGGCAGAACAGCTCGTGGTAAGGCTGTGGTGAACCTGCTTGAATTGGGTGAGAAGGAAAAGGTAGCCGCCATTTTATCGGTAGCTGATCTTGCCAATGTAGATGATTCCCAGACTGTTTTGACCGTTACCAAACTTGGCAGGGTGAAGAAAACGTCTATTAAGGAATATAAGAAGCCGCTGCGTAAAGGTAAGTTTGGCTTAACCATCAAAGAAAATGATGAAATCCTCACCGCAGCTATCACCACCGGAGATGATGAGATTTTTCTGGTAACCAAAAAAGGTCTTTCCATTCATTTCCATGAGTCTGATGTGCGGACCATGGGCAGGCTTGCTTCAGGTGTCAAGGGAATTACCCTTGGTGAAGGAGACGAGGTTGTCGGAGTATCCGTATTAAAAAGCGATGACTCCATTCTGACTGTAACAGAAAATGGTTATGGAAAGCGGACAGCAGTATCAGAGTACAAACTCCAAAACCGTGGTGGTAAAGGCGTTTTTGCCATTAAAACCAGCGAACGTAACGGCGATGTGGTCGGTGTTCTGCCAGTGGATGATGATGATCAGGTAATGCTTGTTGCCAACTCAGGCAAGGTCATCCGCATGTCTATGGATAACGTCCGGATCATTGGTCGTAATACCCAGGGGGTGCGGCTTATCAACCTTGAAGAAAATGAAAAGGTTGTGGGGATGTCCATGTTGGCCCGTGAAGAAGAGGTTTCAGAGGAAGAGGAAGATGTTGCAAGTACCGAAGATTAAAAAAACTGCAGTCATTGGAGCGGGCAGCTGGGGTACGGCTCTGGCCATTTTGCTGGCAAAAAAAGGTGAGCAGGTATGTCTGTGGGGTCACGAACAAGAGCACATAGATAACCTGGAAAAGGATAAGGAAAACAAGCTGTTCCTCCCAGACTTTCCCTTACCGGATAACCTCAAGCTCACCGCTGATGTACACACAGCAGTGAGCAGTGCAGATTGCGTGGTAATGGTGGTGCCATCCCATGTATACCGTGAGGTGTTTTACCAGGTTTTCCCTCACTTACAGGAAGGAACCTTAATCGTCTCTGCGGTAAAAGGGATCGAGATCGGTACCAGAATGACCATGCACCAGATCATGGAAGAGATCAGCCAGGAGAAAAAGGATACTGTTCACTTGGGAGTTATCAGCGGGCCAAGCTTTGCTAGAGAGGTGGCCGGGGAACAACCCACAGCAGTTACGGTTGCTTTTAAAAACGAAGCTGCTGCTGTGGCAGTACAACAACTTTTTTCAACAGAATATTTCCGCACCTACACCTCTTCTGATGTGATGGGATTGGAGATCAATGGAGCACTGAAAAATGTAATAGCCATCGGTGCTGGCATCTCTGATGGGCTTGGTTTTGGCCTCAATACCAGGGCAGCCTTAATAACCAGGGGACTTGCTGAGATGAGCCGCATGGGGACAGCCATTGGTGCTGATAAAGCCACCTTTGCCGGACTCGGTGGGCTGGGTGATTTGGTTTTAACCTGTACCGGAAACCTGAGCCGTAACCGTTCAGTGGGGCTTAAACTTGGTGAAGGGAAGAGTCTGGATCAGATTCTAGCAGAAATGACCATGGTAGCAGAAGGAGTGAAAACAACCAAATCCTGCTACAACCTGGCAAAACAGCTCGGGGTGGATATGCCCATTCTTGATCAAATGTATCAGGTGCTCTATGAAAATAAACCGTGTGCAGCAGCAGTTAACGATTTATTCAGTAGAGAGCTGAAGAAGGAAGACTTCTAATAACCACCCTTTCATTTATCGAAGGGCAACCACAACAAAGTCTTGCGTCATAGAAAACAAAACGCAGCTCCCCAGGGATAAGAATACAGAGATAACCATGGGGTTACGGCGTAAGGAAGTACATTTTTAAATACATTGGGCAGTGATGTGAAGTGCACAACACTGCCCAGGCAAGTCACTATTTCTTCACTTCAAAACGCTCCTGGGACCAGTCATTATCCATAAATTGTGACTCATCTGGTTTAGGAGGTTTTGTTTCAAGCATTCGCTGCCGTAACCACACCTTGACCTTTTCAATTTCTGAAGCAAACTCAGCAAGTGCTTTGCCCCGGTGGCTCACCTTGCTTTTTTCTTCCATGCTTACTTCTGCAAAGGTTTTACTAAATTCCTTATAGAAAAAAATCGGATCATAGCCAAAGCCGGATTCTCCACGTGGTGCTTCAAGAAGTTCACCTTCACACCTTCCTTCCCAGGTAAGAGCTGGCCCTTTTGGAGTAGCAAGGGAAAGGACACACATAAATGCAGCAGATCGATCTTCCACACCTTCCATTTCCTTGAGCAGCTTTTCGCAATTATCCTGATCCGTGGCATGTTCTCCTGCATAGCGGGCAGAATATACACCTGGTCGACCCTCAAGAGCAGCAACCTCAATGCCGGAATCGTCAGCAAGACAAGGCAAGCCAAGCATTTTAGAGTAATGAAGTGCCTTTTTGTAAGCATTATCATCAAAGGTAGCACCATCTTCAACAGGCTCTGGCATGGGGCCGAAATCCTTGATGGTTTTAATATCTAGAGATGACCCTTCAAGCAGCTTCTGTATCTCACGGAGTTTATTTTTATTTCCTGTTGCAAGTACTATAATGTTATCCATGGTTTTTCTCTTGTGTGGAGGAGCTCAGCGTTGTTGCTGCTTTCTCATTTTTTTGCGTAACTTCTTATCGTATCGTTCCTGCTCACTATAAATGCAGCCACAGTAAGGTTGCCTGTACAAATCCATTGCTATGGATGTATCAATACCTTGCTGCCAACCCTCACGAAAATCCTCGTAATAAAAATTGACCCCATACTCCTCGGCCAGTTTCTTACATTTGGCTATCATGGACTGATGATTTTGATACTTCGAGTAGAGCAGGGTGGTGGTAAAACTATCCAGACCCTTTTCAGCAGTGTATTTTGCCACCTGTTTCAAGCGCATGTCATAGCATAACCCACATCGCTTGGATTCGTTGAACACAACCTGCTGCAAAAACTCTGTAAGTCCATAGTTGGTGTCTATTTCGACTTCAAAATCTGTCAGCTTTGCAAACTCCCGTAAGGCTGCTATGCGTCGTTTAAACTCCCGATAAGGGTGAATATTGGGATTGTAAAAATATCCACTTACCTGATGACCTTTCGCTCTTAAGCTTTTCACTGGATACACTGCACAAGGCCCACAGCACACATGAAGCAGAATATTCACTATTTTACCTTATACTGTTTAGGGTTAATCCCATACCCGTGGATCTTATAGTTTATGATCCTCAAGCTGGTATCCAGGCTTTTGGCAGCCCTGGTCTGGTTACCGTTGTTCTTTTTTAACGCATCAACTATAAGTTCTCGTTCAAAATTTTCAACCGCTGTGGAGAGGGAAAGCGGTTTATCTGAATGGGTACTTTCTGAGGTCTGGAGGGTGGGTGGCAGGTGGATGGATGTAATAGCAACCTCATCACAGATAAGCACAGCCCGCTCGATACAGTTCTGCAGCTCACGCACGTTCCCGGGCCAATGATACTGCATGAGCAGGTCAATGGCAGCAGTGGAGATACGTTGAATGTGCTTGTTGTTCTCATTTGCATATTTTTCCAGAAAATGCTCTGCCAGGAGCAGAATGTCAGAGCGGCGCTTTCGTAAGGGCGGCAGGTAAATAGGAAAGACATTAAGACGATAGTAGAGATCCTCTCTGAAGCTCATATCCTTGACCGCTGCTTCCAGATTTTTGTTGGTTGAAGCCACCAGTCGAATGTCTGTTTTCATCACGGTTGATGACCCCAAACGCTGAAAGGTCCGCTCCTGGATAACATTGAGCAGTTTTACCTGGACACTGGGACTGACTTCACCAATTTCATCAAGAAAGAGGGTGCCGCCTCTGGCAAGCTCAAAACGCCCCTTTTTGATGGCCGTAGCCCCGGTAAACGCCCCTTTTTCATGACCAAACAACTCACTTTCAAGCAGGGTTTCAGGCAGGGCAGAGCAGTTGACCACCACAAAGGGTCCCTTGGCGCGGCTGGAGTTATGGTGGAGTGCCTTGGCCACCATGGTCTTACCTGTTCCTGACTCACCTCTGAGCAAAACCGTTGCGTTGGAGTCGGCAACCCGTTGAACCATGTCATACACTTCTTGCATTCGTGATGAGTTGCCAATAATTTCTTCAACCCGATTTTTAGCAGACAGCTCTCGTTTGAGCCGCGAGTTTTCCTGGCGCAACGCTTCCTGCTCCTCATTGACCCGTTGAATTCGCTCAACGGTTTGGGAAATAAGGCTGCTGGTAATGGTGAGAAAGCGAATATCCTGCTCGGATTTTGCGCCAAATCCATCCTCATACACCCGGTCAATAGAGAGCGCACCAATGGATTGGCTGCCTGTAAGGATGGGAACGCAGAGAAAGGAACTTTTCTTTTTTTGTTCATCGCCCCGACTGCGGGTACGGTTAAGAAAATGGGGATCACTACCAATCTGAGGCACGATTATGGGTTCACCGGTGGCAACAACCTTGCCAGTGATTCCTTCACCAAGTTTATAGCGACCCCGTTTTCTTGCCTCTGCAGTGATATCACGGGCAATCTCAACCTCAAGTTCGCCTGTAGCTGGATTTATAATAGAGACGGTGCCGTTATCCATCCCTTTTACCTCAGCCAGGGTGCGCATAACGTTTTCCAGGCAGTCCTTCAAGGTGGATGCTGAGGCCAGGTGGCGGGTAATTTCGTACAAACAGGTCAGATTTTGAATTTCCTCTTCGTGAAGAGGTGGATAGTTTGTTGTTTGATCCATATTATTCAATATGTTATACTCAGTATTGACAGTGGGGCTCTGAAATGGTATTAAGCCCATCGATCGGAGGAATGGCCGAGTGGTTGAAGGCGGCGGTCTTGAAAACCGTTGTACGAAAGTACCGTGGGTTCGAATCCTACTTCCTCCGCCACACAGGGAGAGATGACCGAGTTGGCCGATGGTGCTCGCCTGCTAAGCGAGTGTGGGGGTTATACTCCACCGAGGGTTCGAATCCCTCTCTCTCCGCCATGCATAGTATACGTGCCGATTGGTTTCAATCGGCACTTTTTTTATGTCCGTTTTCCTTCCAGACAGCTTCTCCAATTGCCCTGTAGGCCCTATATAGAACTTCTATCTCTGTTCAAAATGGGCTCTAGTACTAGCATATTCGCCATACCACAACAACGATAAAGATAACCAATTTGTAATAAATGGAAGTTGTGGTGTTTCAAAAAAGTGAGAGTTGCGTCTTTTTGAAAAGGATAACGCTGGCAGGAGGTCTAATCAGCCAGTTGTAATAGAGCGTTCCAGTTACCCAGGGCATAAAAGGGGAAGTGGGGAAGCTTTAGGATTGTGGAGTGTTTCTTACCCCAGGCACGAATCTGATTTTTACATGGAAAAACCCGGTCACGGCTGGTGATAATTTTATGGGTGAAGATATCAGGAGCTGCTTTGTGGTTGGTATAGTGCTCTTTGAACCCATTAAGCTCAGTAAGCAGTTTGTCCATGATCCGTGGAGGTTGGTGCTTGAAAAAGAGCTGTTTTTCCTCCTCATCAGTGAACATTGAGCTATAAAAGGCTTCAAGGGTTGTCGCTGTAAAATTCCCTGCAATAGCATCATAGCTTAACGGGGGAATGCCTTGTGTTTTATGGACCGGGTTAAGGGTTCCACCTATAGCCATTTTCAGGGTGAAGATTTCATCGAACTCTTTAAGCAGGTAACCCGACATCCATACTCCCATGGACCAGGCAACCAGGTGGCAGGTAGTGTAGCCCTGGAGCTGTTCAAACAGTTTTTCCGGAAGGGGACCAAGGTTGGTGTAGTTGGAGACCATCAACACATCCACGCCACCTGCTGCAACAGGGACAAAGGGGTGCGCACTCATGCCCCAGCCAGTCATAAACAGAATACACTCCTTTGCTCCTGAGCGATGTAACCAGCAGCTTTCCATGTTACTTTCCAGGAAGTGCCTGAGCGATAAGGGCAGGCAGTGGTTCCAGCTGCTCCCAACTCATGGCTGCGTTTATACTTAAGCGAAGCCTGGAGGTGTTCGCTGGTACAGTGGGTGGGCGGACCGCCTTAACCCAAAAACCGTGAGAGCTTATCTTTTCAGCAGTGGCTACAGCAAGGGCTGCATCACCGATCATTACCGGAATGATGTTACTGGTTCCAAAGGTTATGAGCCCATGTTGAGTTAAGCTTTGGCGAAGATGCTCTGCCATCCGGGCAACCCGCTTACGCTCATCATTTAAGTGGGGAATTTTCTTCAGCACATGACACAGCCAGTGTACATTTATGGGGGGCAGGGCGGTGGTAAATATTTGTGATCTTGCTGTGTTAAGCAGGTAATCAGCAAGTTTTCTGGAGCAGACAATAAAAGCTCCCTGGCCTCCATAGGCCTTGCCAAAGGTTCCGGTCAGCAGCTCTATCTCGCCTGTTACACCGTATTCTTCGCCAAGGCCGCACCCGGTGTTCCCCCTGATGCCAGCCCCGTGGGCATCATCAACGTACAGTGCAGCATTCCAGCGATTTTTTATTTCCACCAGCCGGGTCAGGTCTGCCTCATCACCATCCATACTGAAGATGGATTCCGTCACAATGTACACATGGCGATAGGTGGCCCGCTCCCGTTCAAGCACCCTTTCAATGGCCTCGTAATCAAGGTGGGGGTAGCGGATAACCCTGGCTCTGGAAATCTGCATCCCATCAATGAGGCTGGCATGACAGAATTTATCTGCCAGAATCAAATCCTGCTTTTCTGCAAGGGCAGGCAAGATACCGATATTGATGTGGTACCCGGAGTTAAAAACCAGCGCTGCCTCTTTATTGTAAAGCTGTGCAAGACCTTTTTCCAGTTGCTTGTAGGGTGAGGTGTTGCCAGTCATTAAGCGTGAGGCCGTGGATCCCAAACCAAAATAGGACAACATGGTCCCAGGGGAAAGGCTGGAAAAGAACTCTGAATGCAACTTACGGTTGGTTGCCAGACCCAGATAGTCGTTACCGGCAAGATTGAGATAGGTTTGGCCATCAATTTGAACTTCCCCTCCATCCTGATGATGCAAAGGAGTTACCTGACGAAACTGCCCCTGATCAACAATTGATTGCAGTCGGTCTATCAGCTGGTTCTGAAGAGCATTTCCCATTAATACCTCACGTTATCCCACATACTCGTTGTACATATCCTCGCTGAATCCAACGATAACCTTGTTACCGATTTTTAAGGTGGGAGCCCGCAAATTGCCAGTGCGTCCAAGACTTTGCTTTAAAATAATTTCTTTATCGTCACTTTTTGGATTGTACACGGTGAATTTTTTCCCTCGTCCAATGATCAGCTCATCAGCACTGCTAAGCAGTTTCCAGGCAGCTTCACCTTCAATTTTTTCCTTTCTGGCATCGGTGATTTCTTGCGGTGTAACCCCGGTTTTGTCAAACACAGCCTGTGCTTTGATGCAGGATTGTCAGCCTTTGCGAAAATATATCCAGTCAATGGTCATTGTTGTTCTCCTTTGGTTTTTTTCAGTTGGTCAAGCATTTAATACTTTGGAGTCTTCAAGAAAAATTTCAAGCTCAGCCAGGTCAAGCTCCGAAAGGTTCAGCAGGTTAGCCTCGGTGGTTGCCGGGAGCATGGTATCTACAGGTGGGTTAGGACTGATTCCAAGCTTTCGGCAGGTCATGTTTGCCATACGCACAATGGTGAGCAGGGTATTGCTTTGGTCAAAGTCCTCCAGATGGTGATCACGGGCAATGACAGCAAACTGGTCAGGCACATTCCAGTATTCCAGTATCTTGTGCCCCTGGGTCGTGTGGAGCTTGTCCATGGCTTCGAGGAGCAGAACCGGTGTTATTTGGGTAAGTTTGTTCTGCCTCTTGATATGCTCGATGACCATGAGGATGAATAATTTTCCAATATCATGAAAAAGACCAGCAAAAAAAGCATCGTCTTTTTCAACCCCGTAATCATGTCTCTTGCATATCCAGGCAGCGCTATAGGCAGATCCAACCGAGTGTTGCCACAACCGTTTTAAAATAAGGTTGATCATTTTATCCTTGATCTTGAAGGTATTTTTGGTCGTGGCCAGGATGACAATGTTGGAAATTTCTTTTATGCCCAACCGCATAATAGCGTTGCGGATATTGGAAATCTCGGTCAGCCCCCGGTAAAAGGAGGAGTTCGCTGTTTTCAAAACTTCGGTGGATAAGGCCTGGTCAGCAGCAATAACCTGTTCAATAACTCTGATACCTGGTTCTTTTTTGGCAAGCTCCTGTTGTATCCTTGAGGCAGCGGCACTGAACACAGGCAACGATACCTGGCCTGATACCAGATAATGGTTGACGAGATCAATAAAAGATTGTTCTTGAGCCATGTTAATTACCAGATAAGCGCCGAAGTTCCATTAAAGGCCGGGGCGGCTGTAACAATGGGAGGCAGCGCAATACCTCTTCTATGGTGGTTATACCATCACCAGCCTTTACCATCCCGTCTTCCAACAGGGTCATCAGGCCGGAGTGCTGAATACTTAAACTTCGTATTTCATAACTGGTTTTCTGATCCAGAATAGCGTTGCGAACAACCTCATCAAGCACCAGTAATTCAAAAACGCCGATCCGCCCCTTGTACCCGGTATGTTTACATTCGCTACATCCACGCCCCTTCTTAAAGTTTGCTCCCACGATATCAGCTGGAGTACACCCCAGTCGCTGGAGCTGCATGGGGGTGAGTTGTACGTCAGCAGCACAGTTGGGACAGACCTTACGCAGTAACCGTTGAGCAAGAACAGAAACAACGGTGGAGGAAACCAGAAAGGGGGCAATATCCATGTTGAGCAATCGAACCAGGCCACCAATGGAATCTTCGGTATGAAAGGTGGAGAGCACCTTATGACCAGTCAAAGCTGCCTGTACTGCAATTTCAGCTGAGTAGGTATCACGGATCTCGCCAATAACAATTATATCCGGATCCTGGCGTACGATATGGCGCAGGGTTTCTTCAAACGTCAGGTTTATTTTAGGGTCAATGGAGCACTGGGCAATCCCGTCAATGACATACTCCACCGGTTCTTCTGCTGTGACAATACTCACCTGAGGGCTTTTCAGATTATGGATGCAGGAATAGATGGTTGAGGTCTTTCCTGAGCCTGTGGGGCCCGTGACCAGCAGAACTCCGCTGGGTTGATAGACCGCTTCATCCAGAAACCTGGCAAGCATTAACGGAGAAAGCCCGATGGAATGGATATCAAGCAAGTCCTGTTTGCGGTTGAGCAGTCGAAGCACAATTTTTTCGCCATGGACGGTGATATAAATAGAAACACGCAGGTCCAGCTCTCCTTCATCATATTTAAACAGGATTCTCCCTCCCTGGTGGCGCCTTCGTTCTGCAATATCAGCCTCACAGAGCACCTTGATCCTGCTTGAAAGAGCTGGAGCAACTTCAAGGGGGAAGTCCTTATAATGCTCCAGAACCCCGTCGATCCTGAACCTGACCTGGAGCCGATCAACAAGGGGCTCAATATGAATGTCGCTGGCATTCTGTTCAACCGCTGCCACAATAACTGCGTTGACTGTTCCAACAGCGGTTTTGGTATCCTTTACGATGGACGTGTGCGAGAGCTTGTCTACCAGCAGCTCAACGGTTTTGTTGACCATATCCCGCTGGGCTATGGCTGGTTGGACTCTGGCACAGAGGTATTTCTGAGCTACATCTATGGCGTCCTGATCAAGGGGGTCGGCAAAGGCTACCCTGACTGAGCCGTCCTCATTCCTGAGGACGGGGATAAAGCTGTTGGCCCGCATGATTTTGGTGGGGACTTTCTGGCATAACTTACGGTCAATATCTGCCAGGTTGGGTTGGACATGGGGAAAGCCCATCTGGATGGAAAGAACCTCAATAAGCAGTTTTTCCTGGATAAAGTTATGTTTGACCAGGATGGCACCCAACTTGTCCTTGGTATTTGAGCTTTTTTGAATGCTGATGGCAGACTCAACATCATCATCTGAAATATACCCCAACTCCACCAGCAGATCACCGATCCGAATAGAGTGTGTCGCACTCTGAACGGTTTCTTTAATTTCCTGATCGCTGATCGAACCTTGATCTTTAAGTACCTTTAATATTGGTGTAAATACGCTGAGTTTCTGTTGCACACGACGAGCATGCTCAACCTGTTTGGCACTTATGGTACCATTTTTAACGAGCAGATCGATAATGGGGGTGGCGGTTTGACTGGTGCTCATATAATGTGGTTGTTGAGGTGTTGAGATAGAGCAGGTTTTTTGTACTTAAAGTACCATCGTACCATAGAAAAAAAGCTCTGTGATAAAGAAATATGGTATACAGACCTCACGATTGGTTATGTTACGGTATTTCAGGGAAACCGACCATTTCATCTGCACATTGGTCGGTTTTTCCTCTTGTTCCACTATGGCAACAACACAGGGTTCCACCGTTGGAGTGACACTTTCCACTCAAATCATGGGGTGTCCTGTTTACTCTGTTGCGGCAGTAAATCAGTAACCAGGTGAACCCGGTGATACAGAGAAAAGAAAGCCCAAATAAGGTGAAAAAGGATTGCATGGTTTCCTATCCCCCGAAATCATCAAAGTGAATATTCTCTGGCTCAACCCCAAGGTCATCAAGCATCGCTACAACAGCACTTACCATCATGGGGGGGCCACACATATAGTACTGAATATCCTCCGGCGCAGGGTGCTCTTTTAGGTAGGAATCATAGAGTACCTGATGAATAAAGCCGATTTTACCGGTCCACCGATCTTCTTCCATGGGTTCAGACAGGGCAACATGAAAGCTGAAGTTCTCGTACTCAGCATCCAGCTTTTCAAATTCATCATCATAAAAAACCTCTTGCAGGCTCCGGCCGCCATACCAGTAGGATATTGTTCTCTCCGAACCTCTTCCCTTAAGGAGCTCAAAGATATGGCTGCGTAAGGGAGCCATACCGGCACCGCCACCAATATAGATCATCTCAGCATCGCTTTCCTCGATGAAGAAATCGCCATACGGGCCTGAGATGGTGACCTCATCCCCCTCTTTGAGGTTAAAAATATAGGAAGATACTTGACCGGGCGGGATCCCTAACGGGCCCCTTGGCGGTGGACTGGCAATTCGTACATTGAGCATGATTATTCCCCTTTCCCCAGGGTAGTTGGCCATGGAATACGCCCTGGTGACCGGTGTGTGGACGTGGGATTTATACTGGAACATCTTGAATTTTGTCCAGTCTCCCAGAAACGTCTCGTCAATATCAAAACTCTTGTATTCAAGGACATGGGGTGGCACCTCAATCTGGATATACCCCCCGGCCTTGAACCCGACTTCTTCTCCTTCGGGGAGTTCAAGCACCAGTTCTTTAATAAAGGTGGCAACATTACGGTTTGATTTTACCCTGCACAGCCATTTCCTGGTCTCCAGCATCTCAGGCGGTACCTGAATTGCCAGCTCTCGCTTGACCGGCACCTGACAGGAAAGGCGCATCCCTGCCTTTGCCTCAAAGGGCTTGATAGCAGAAAGCTCTGTTGGCAGAATCGCCCCTCCCCCTTCCTCGACCACACACCTGCATTGGCCGCAACTTCCACCACCGCCACAGGCAGATGAGAGGAAAATATCGTTGGCAGCCAGTGTTGTCAGCAGTTTCCCTCCAGGCGCTACCTGGACCTCTTTGTCATCATTAATGGTAATGGTAATCTCGCCACCGGGAAGCAGCACTTTTTTAGCTGCAACTATTAAAGTAACCAGAACCAGCTGTAGAGCTGTAAAACAGAGCACACCATAAATAATTTCGTTCATTGCTGCTCCCTCTTAAAATCCAGCCAATCCCATGAATGCCAAGGCAATCAGCCCGGCGCTAACAAAGGTAACCCCCAGGCCCCTGAGCCCTGCTGGTGGATTGGCGTACTCCAGCTTTTCTCTCACCCCGGCAAGCAGGACGACTGCAAGAAAAAAACCGCCACCAGCGCCGATGCCATAGGCAATACTCTCAGCAAAGGTATAATCACGCTCCACCATAAAAAGGGTACCACCCAGGATGGCGCAATTCACAGTCAACAAGGGTAAAAAAATACCTAACGTGTTGTAGAGGGCCGGCATAAAACGATCAAGAACCATTTCCAGAACCTGGACAATGGCAGCAATAATCCCGATGTAGGTCAGCAGACCCAAAAAGGTTAAATCAATATCCGGCTGGCCAAGCCACCCTAAGGCTCCGGGTTTGAGCAGATGATTAAGCAGCAGGTTATTCATCGGCACAGTGATGACCATGAGCACCAGAACAGCTGCGCCAAGCCCAACCGCGCTGGTCACTTTCCTTGAAATAGCCAAAAAGGTACACATACCTAAGAAAAAACTCAGGGGGAGATTTTCGGTAAATAACGAGCGGATGATGATATCAATATAATGCATTATTATGATTCCTCCTGCTGTGCCGGATCAATGGTTCGCAGCAACCAGATTAAAAGTGCAATGAGAAAAAATGCACTCACCGGCAGGAGCAAAAAGCCATTCCTGATATACCAACCACCATTGGTAACCAGGGGAAGGATTTCGTAACCAAAAAGAGTTCCCGACCCAAAAAGCTCACGGATAAACGCAACAAACAGCAAAACAAAACCATACCCCAGTCCATTGCCTATCCCGTCAAGGAAACTGTTCACCGGCGGATTACTCATGGCAAACCCTTCGGCCCGCCCCATGACGATGCAGTTGGTGATAATCAGGCCCACGTAGATGGAAAGCTGTTTGGACAGATCAAAATAGAAGGCCTTTAAAAACTGGTCCACCAGGATAACCAGAGTGGCGATAACTGTTATCTGAATTCCAATCCGTACTGAAGAAGGGATCTGAAAACGCACAATCGAGATGGTGAGGCTTGAGAAGGCCACGACCAGGGTAACACAGATAAACATCACAAAGGCAGTGCTCATCTGGGAAGTAACAGCAAGAGCCGAGCAGATTCCCAACACCAGCAATGCTATAGGGTTCCTTTCAATTATAGAGCGAAGGAGCAGGTCTCTTTTATGATTATCCATTGGCATTCTCCTTTTCGCGCATCCGTTTGATAAACGGTTTAAATCCGTGCTCACCAAACCAAAACTGCATCAGGTCACTCACGCCCGTTGAGGTCATGGTGGCACCGGACAACCCATCTACCTGATACTTCTGGTGCTCTCCTGCGGCACTCCCTTTCACCACCTGTAGCCGCACTGTATCATTATCATCATAGACCTGTTTGTTTTCCCAGCTGCGCTGCCAGCTCCTGTTTTCTATCTCGCCACCAAGTCCCGGGGTTTCACCGTGGGCGTAGAAGCTGATGCCTCTGATGGAGTTTAGGTCTGCATTTAAGGCCACATAAGCAAACATGGTTGACCATAACCCCTTACCGCGGACCGGTAAAATGATCTGGTCAAGCTCACCCTCTTTAAATATCAGGTACACATAGGAAAATTTTTCAACCCTGGTTATTCGGGCCAGGTCAGCCTCTTTTTTCAGCGGTCGCCCCAGGTCATTGGTAAAGGCTGCCTGAACCTGATTATATGGTGCTGGTGGCCTGTTTTCTGCTGCAACAAAGTTTCCGGACGTAAGCTCAATCAAGCGTGGCTCCACCACCTTAAATTGCTCTTCCACAGGGATATTTGCCTCCAGAATACCTGCTGCACGTAAAATATTCTTCTTTTGATCAAGCTGCCGGTTTTTCTCCTGTAGGGGCCGCAAACCGACCGCAGCACCTGCAACCAGGGCTGAACAGACGAACGCCAGGACCAAAACAGAATAAAAGGGTTTTAAGGCGGATTCTTCAGCCATTTCGGACCATCCTCCTTTTGATATTTGCCTGAATTACGAAATAATCAATAAGCGGGGCAACGATATTACCAAACAAAATCGCCAACATCACCCCTTCCGGGTAGGCTGGGTTTGCCACCCTGATCCCTATTGCAAGACAACCAATAAGTCCCCCGTACAGCCACTGGCCGACCTTGGTCTGTGATGCAGATACCGGGTCTGTTGCCATAAAGGTAAGCCCAAAGGCAAAGCCACCGAGTACCACGTGGTAATGGGGGGGGATTTCGTAAAGAGGGTTGCCGCCAGCAGGCAGAAGGAAAAAAAACATGCCCATGGCAAGTCCTCCCAGCAACACGGAGAGCATAATCCGCCAGGAGGCGATCCCGGTTACCAGTAACAGCAATACCCCAAAAAGACAGGCAAGGGTTGATGTCTCTCCCATGGAACCGGGGATGTTGCCGACAAAAGCCTGGGTCCAGGTGAAGGTAAGGTTATCCACTACGGCACCGGGCTCACTACCTGCTATCATTGCAATTGGGGTGGCTCCGGTGAACCCGTCAACAGCGGTCCAGACCTTATCACCGCTCATCTGCACCGGATAAGCAAAAAAGAGAAAGGCCCTGGAAACAAGGGCCGGGTTCATAAAATTCATCCCCACCCCGCCGAACACCTCTTTGGCAAAGATGATTCCAAAGCTTATCCCCATGGCCACCTGCCATAACGGTATGGTAGGGGGCAGGGTAAGCGGGAAGAGGAGACTTGTCACCAGGAAGGCCTCTGAGATTTCATGCCCACGGATGATATTAAACAGACACTCCCAAAAACTGCCCACAACCACGGTAACCAGATAGATAGGAAGAAAGTAAAGAGCACCGTGGAGAACGTTTGAGACCACGCTGCCGGGATCACACCCAACCTGGGCCATGATATCTCCACGCCAGCCTCCGGGCAGGGCTATCCCCAACTGTTGCAGCCCTTGATTGGCCTGATATCCGGTGTTCCACAGGCACATAATAACGCAGGGGATCAAAGCGACAAGCACGGTAACCATGATCCGCTTGTAATCCACCCCGTCCCGCACGTGCGGGGCGTTCACGGTTTTTAGCCTGCTGTGGAACAGAAAAGAATCTGTTGCCTCAAAGAGTGGGTACCACCGTTCAAGCGGCCCGCCTTTCTCAAATTGCGGAGCCAGTTTTTTTAACCAGGAATTTAGAAAGCGCATAATTGTTTCACTGAATCAGGAATTTTTCTATCGTCATTCTTGTCCCTCAAACCGTAATTGTTCACCATTACCCCTCTTTTTCAATCGTGTTTAAAACTTCACGCAACATTGGCCCGAAGTCATTTTTACCAGGGCAGACAAAGGAGCAAAGGGCAAGGTCCTCTTCAATCAGTTCCAGACAGCCAAGGGCTGATGATTTTTCCGTATCCTTCACTGCCAGACTTTTCAAAAGGGGAAGTGGCAGAATATCCATGGGCATGACCCTGTCATACACATCAAGGGGATAGATAGCCCTTTTACCTCCCCAGAGAGCGGTTAAAAAGGGAAAACGACTGCCAGGCGAACTGAGGGCTGAAGTAAAGAGTCCGGTAATGGAAAAACGTTTTTTTCCTGGGACAACCCAGCCCAATAACGAGCTGCCATCGCCTTCCTCAAGAACAGAAACCTGACGATGGTACCGACCAAGGAAGCCGGTCTCTTGATCTTTGATCCGACCATCAAGGATGCTGCCGGATAACAGCCGCCATTCACTTTTTGTATCGATCTCCTCGGCACACAGCTCATCCAACGAGGCACCCATGCGGGTACGGACCAGCGAAGGGTCGACAAACCCCTCTCCACCAAGTGCGACAATCTGTTCCACCGATAAACGACCATGGGTAAAGAGGTGACCAATCCTGATGACATCCTGGTAACAGATATGCCAGACCTGTTTTCCTGCCTGGACAGGATCAATAAAATGGATATGGGTGGATGGCAGCCCGGCAGGGTGCGGCCCTTCAATGCCCCACATCTCAACCCCTTCCAGCTCTGCCCCACCCTCAGTTGCCTTTGCTGTGGGTCGCATACAGAGATGCACTGGCACGTCCAACATATGTTTGACAACAGCAAGCCCCTGTTTAAAAAGCTCCCTCTGATTTTCCAGTATTACCAAAGGATCAGCTGCCAGGGGATTGGTATCCAGGGCTGTGACAAAAAGTGAGCTGGGGGTGTCGTTACCGCCAGCAACCTTGCCGTAAGGACGGGTTCGAAAGGCTGTCCACAGGCCGGACTCAAGGAGAACTTCCCGTAAAACAGCTGGAGGTGCTGCTTGCGGACTCTTGGGGATAAGTTCTGAAAAATCCTTTTCCTCCTCACCTTCCAGGCTGATGACCAGGGAGAGGAATTTTCTCTTTGCTCCCCGGTGAATCGCCTCGACCCTGCCGCTTCCAGGAGCAGTAAACAGAACCGCAGGATTTTTTTTATCAGTGAACAGTGGCTGCCCCAGGGCAACACGGTCACCTTCCTTGACAAGCATCGTCGGCTTAAGCCCTATATAGTCATCTCCAACCAGAGCTATCCGCGTTACCTTCTTTCCTTGGCGTATCTCCTGTCTTGGTTCTCCTTGAGCAGGGATATCCAGTCCTTTTTTAAGTGTAAGTGTTTTCATGGCAAATCAAACTGTAAATCCACTGGTTTGATAACGACGAAGCTCCTTATCAAATAACAGTCCTTCGCATTGCTCAGTGGTTTCCAACAGGGCTAAAGTTTTTTCAGGACCAAGTACCATGGCAGCCGTTGCCAGACCATCTGCCAGAACCACATTTGGTCCAGTAACGGTTGCACTTGCCAGCTCCAGAGGGGATCTGCCGGTGCGTGGATCTATTATGTGGTGATGTTTCCTGTCTCGGGTAAACCACTGCATATAGTCACCTGAAGTGGCCACTGCCATAGGTTGCTTAATTTCAAAGGAAAGCATTGCATCTGGATGTTCAGGCCTGGGATTACGGATACCTATTCTCCAGGGTTCTTGTTTTGGCTTGGAACCGGTCACCATGAGGTCTCCTCCAGCTTCCACATATACATTGGGAAATCCGGCCTGTTGTAACGCCTCAACCCCTTGATCAACCGCATACCCCTTGCCAATTCCATCCAGAGTCACTCCCATCCCCTTTTTGCCAAAGGCGATCTGGTCTTTTTCCACTTTAAGGGCTGTATAATCCACCAGGTCAAGGGTGGAGCGTACAGTGTTTTTTTCCGGGATATGTTCCTTGTCATACAGAGCCAGCAGGGGCAATATAGTTACATCAAAGGCACCGGCTGTCATGCGCGCGATGTCCTGGGCCAGAGAAAGAACCGAGTAAAGATCAGAAGACGGATTGGCAACAGCACCTGTCTGATTCAAGACAGAAAGTTCACTGGTCGATGAATGCCTGCTCAGGACACTGGCAACCTCAGCCATTCTGCTAAGGGTTGTATCCACAGCCTCATAGCAGCTCTCTTTATCAGGTCCACACACAATGAGGTTTATCTGGGTGCCCATCATAATCCTGCTCTCGCGAACAACAGCACCTTTGTTGAGCAGCTCCCATGGTTGCAGATGATACAAGGCACCGGCTGCACCTGCCACAGCGACAATCTTCAGGAATTTTCGCCGCTCAAAGGCAGGTTTGCCGTCTCCACTCCCCTTCTCCATTATCCACACCTCGTGTGTATGTATTTATTCCTCTTCAACAGACGACCAAGAATTTTATCACCAAAAGAATATACTAATTTGTTGTATCTAGCAAATCGTTTCGTAACTAACTAATCACGGGTGCTTTTGCTCTTGAGAAAGGGATAGCTTTTTGTGGCCAGCATGGTGAGTAAAACCATTATTGTATTGCAATACACTCAGCCTTCAAGCTAGAGGGGAAACCGGGCAAGCATTAAAAGGATTGAGCTCTCTGAGTAAAAATCTGGAGGGGAGAACCGTAAAACGGGCTGCCTTAAAAAAAGGTCACTGATTCAGGGAGAAAAAGGGGCCGCAACATTGCATACGACTGGAAACAGGATATTATCTTGATTTTCTTGAAAATACATGATGTGGGTGATAAAATTTTTAGAACAACTCAACAGAGAACCGTGACAGATAAACGCAGCAACACTCTTGCTGTTGTACATCTTCCCAATATACCACCATTACCCGTTAGCTCATCATACCAGGCAGCGAATACCTTGGACTAAAACCTAGTGGCAACTCGTAAAATGATTGCACGTAATTTCCTTAAAATTTTTTCACTCTCCATAGTATTGCTTCTTCATCTCAGCGTTTTTTCCCTGGCAGCTCCACCTGAGATTGCTCTGACCAGCAAGCATGGTTTGCAATTATCCTTGGAGGAAAAAGAGTATCTGGTGCAAAAGGGGGTCATCAAGATGTGTATTGATCCCGACTGGATGCCCTACGAAAAGAACGAAAATGGCAAACATGTCGGCATGAGTGCCGACTACTTCAAGTTACTGCAAAAGAGCATTGGAACTCCAGTGGAAATCGTCCCCACCAGCACCTGGACGGAATCCCTGGAGTATGGCAAAGCGAGAAAATGTGATATTTTCTCCTTTATTATGTCTACTCCAGAGCGGCTCAAATACCTTGATTTCACTGAAAACTACTTTGAAACACCTCTGGTTATAGCCACCGAATTCCACCAGCCCCGGATTTCCAATATTGCAGAACTTCCGGACAAGCCCATTGGCATTGTGAAAGGTTACGCCTATGGCGAGATTATCCGTGCCAAGTATCCTGACATCGATCTTGTGGATGTGGATAACGTGAATGACGGTCTTGAGAAAGTAGAACAGGGCAGGCTCTACGGGTTTATAGACACCCTGGCATCGGTGGGGTACTACATTCAGCGTAATCATATCGGACTGGTAAAAATCAGTGGAAAGTTTCAGGAGACCTGGCAGTTGGGTATCGGAACCCGCAGAGACGAACCGCTGTTACAATCAATCTTTAACAAGGCAATTGCCACCATTCTCCCCGAGGATTACCAGAAAATCCTGAATAAATGGGTGGCTGTTGCTGGCGTGGAGAGTAACCCGAACAGATTAAGCCTCGAGGAGGCCGAATTTCTCAAAGCACACCCGGTCATCCGCTTTCGAACCCACTACAATCAACCGCCTTTTGAGTTTGATCAGGATGGGGAGGCCGCAGGGATTGCTGTAGATTACATCAAGAAGATTGCCGAAATTGTTGGCTTTAGTCCCCAGTTTGTGATGGACGATCGAAAAGCGTTTGATACCTTTCTCCTCTCGGTAAAGAGTCCGGAGCGAGCTGCACGCTTTTCCTTTGGTGATACCTGTCTCTCCTTTCCGATGGTGCTTATCACTAATAAAAAATCTCGCTATATCGATAGGTTAACTGACCTCACAGGGGGAACCGTTGTTGTGGAAAAAGGTTTCGTTACTCACCAATGGCTGAAGCGGGATTATCCCGGTATCAAGGTGGTGAACGCAAAATCCACAAAAGCGGCGCTGGAAATGGTCAACAGAGGGGAAGTGGAAGCCTATATGGGGAACCTTGCCATTGCCAATTACATGATGACATACGGCGAATTGGAGAACATACGAGTCGCCGGACCCACCGAATACGGTAATGTTGAGTACCGTTTTATTGCGCCCAAGGGGTGGGAAGCGCTCACCTCTATTTTAGGTAAGGGGTACAGGGCTATCCCACCAGAGGAACATAGCGCCATTCAGCAAAAGTGGTTTTCTCTGCAAATAATAAAGAAAACGGACTATGGCCCGATCTGGAAAACCATCTTCGCGGCAGCGCTCATTATTGCATGGATTTTGTGGTGGAATTATAAACTCAAGGCGGCCAAGCGCCTGCTTAAGGAAAATAATAATGATTTGGAAGAACTCTCCGTTACCGACCGACTTACAGGGCTGTACAACCGGGTCAAACTTGAGGAGGTTCTTGATACATCAGTTGCACGGTTCAATCGCTATAATGAAGAATTTGGAATTATTCTTGTTGATATCGACCACTTTAAGGCGGTGAATGACACCTTTGGTCACCAGACCGGGGATCAAATCTTAGTCGAGTTTGCAACCCTTCTCCAGAATAACTCCCGTACAGTGGATACCGTCGGTCGCTGGGGGGGAGAAGAGTTTATCATTGTCTGCCCCCATACGGATAAAAAAGGTGTCGTCACCCTGGCTGAACATCTGCGAAAAGTGGTTGAGGAGTTTACTTTTAGCGAAGTGGGACATAAAACAGCAAGTTTTGGGACTGCTGCGTATCAAAAAAAAGAGACACAGGAATTACTGCTGAAACGGACCGACGATGCCCTGTATCAGGCAAAGGAAAATGGACGCAACCTGGTTGTTTTTGCTCGTGCATCTGCCTCATCAGGTGCCCGCAACTTGCTGCAACTGGTATGGAAAAGCGAGTATGAATCCGGGCATGCCGAAATTGACGCACAACATCGCGAGCTGGTCACACAGGCAAGTGTGCTTATGGAATTGATTGTGACCAACTCGGAGCAGGAAAAAATAAAAGAAGGTATAGGTGCTATTTCAGTCGCGCTTGCTAAGCACTTTCAATATGAGGAGAGTGTTTTAGCGGGCACCAGCTACCCTGATCTGGAGTCACATAGCAAGGAACATCAGATGCTTTTGGAAAAACTGGATGTGCTTGCAGGCGACTATTATAACGGAAAGGTAGAACCGTTCATGTTTATGCAGTTTGTTGCCCAGGAACTTGCGCTGGGTCACATGTTGCAAACCGATGTCCAGTATTATGAATACCTGTCATGAGCACCAGTACACGTAACGTTTTAGCGGATTACCGCTCCAATACCTGAACAAAGACCACCTTACTGATTTGCCAGTCGCCTTCGTGCTTAACCATGTTGAGCTCTAGCTCACGGGCATCGGACATGGACTCTTCGTTTTCCATTCCGGTGACGTGCAGAGTTGCGGTGATATCTGCGCGATTTCCATCAAAGACAGTGATATCACGGTCGTAGATATCCACACCAAGAGTGGTTGAGCGCTTACGCACCATGAGTATCCGGTCGATGATATCTTTGCGGGAGTAGGTGCCCTGGTGGTCGTACTCTTCGATCTCAAGCTCGCACTCTTCAGCAAAGATTTTACCCATGGTTCCCGCTTTACGCACCATTTCAAGCATTGGCTCTTCCTGGCTTTTGGCGGCCAACGCGGTGAGGTTGTCCAGTTGTTTGTTTATCTGCCGGGTATCCCCCGAAAGGTACAACCAACTGCCGCCGCCGATGGCTGCCAGTAAAATGAGAACGACAAATCCAATCTTATTCATCACCACACCACCTTTCCCAGGATGCGTTGAGCATCAATTTGACCGAATCTATGCTGCGTTATGTCAACGCTTCTGTTATCACCAACAATATACACTTTCCCTTTTCCCACTTGCCGTGGTTCCAGCTCCCAATCTGAAGGCAGCATCTGTTGAGGCTCATGCATCAGCTTTCCGTCTACAAACAGCTTCCCCTGCTTAAATGCGACGGTTTCCCCGGCAAAAGCAATGATGCGCTTGAGCAGCAACACCTTGTTCCCGGCCAGCCGTACCGTGACGATATCAAAACGATTGGGCTGAGAGAACAGGTAACTTAGGCGGGAGTAGAAGTGGAGGCTGCCATCTGCAATAGTCGGCTCCATGCTTAACCCCTGTACGTTGAAAGGGATCAGGATATAGCGAAAAAGGATAACGCTCAGTAACGTTACAAGGAGCAGGCGGAGCCGGAATGCTTTGGTAAGTCGAGGAAAAAAGAAAGAGTTCATATTTTCAGTCTACAATATCGTACTGGCGAGATAAAACTTTTTTTATCCGGGAGAGCCTGTATTTGGGGTAAGGAAGAAGGGAAAAGGAAGGAAGTGACATCCCAAACCGCCATATAATATCAGTTGCATCATATTTTTTTGGTGATATTAAGGTGTTGTTCATGAACGTCTCTTGGCAGAGTAAAAACGACCATGCCGAAGTGAGCGCTTTTATGTTGTGTGGTGGCTGGTCATTCTGGGCCAGCCATGCTGGGTGAGTTAGCGGGTGTCATGCAGTGTGGGTTTTAGGGGAGAAACTATGATTGTTATCGATAATTTACAACACAAAGAGCTGTACATACCTTCATTCCACGCCCGCAGAGGTGAAGGATGGTGCCTTGTTGGTACCAACCTCTCTGGAGTTGATTTGTTTTGTGATATCATTGCAGCTCCTCCAGAGAGCGCCGAATATGATAGATTTGAGGTTGCCCCGCAGAGTGGAGTATTCACCTTCAAGCTTCAGCAGGAGCTGTTTGAGGAGGAGGTGCGTAATGATGATACTGATTTTATGGATCGCATTGACCCCGGCACCCAGGTCGCGGATTTTTTGACCGATATTGAGCAGCATCAGGATTTGGTTGAACTGTGTAACCTGAGTGGCTCATTGCATAAAGGATATCGTCAGCTCAGTTCGGGCCAGTCACGCAAGCTGTTTTTGTTGCGTGAGATAACCCAGGGGGGGCAATGCCTGGTTGTCCAGAATCCTTATGAGGGCGTTGACCCTGAAAGCTGTAAAGATCTGGATGCCCTGTTGAGCACTTTCCTGGACCAGGGCAAAACCCTTGTGGTTACACTGAATAATGCCAGTGACATACCTCCCTGGTGTACGTATTTAGGGTTGTTTGTGGATGGCGAGCTGACCCTGACAGGAAAACGGACAGAGGTTGGTCCCCAGATTGAGCAACACCTTGCAGAAAGTGCAGGAGCCCTGACGGTTGAGCTACAGGAAATGGCAGTAGAGCAACAACAGGTGGACGGTGCTCAGAGGGAGGTGCTCATCGAGTTGCATGATGGATTTGCAAGCTATGGGGAGCATCAGGTGTTCAGTGGTCAGCACCTGGAAGTGACCAGGGGCCAGCACACTCTGATCACCGGTCCCAATGGCAGCGGGAAATCCACCCTGGTGCAGCTCATCACCGGTGACCACCCGCTGTGTTACAACAATGATTTAACCCTATTTGGTGTGAGGCGTGGCAGTGGCGAGTCCATCTGGGATATTAAACAGAATATGGGCATGATAAGCCCGGAACTGCACCGTAACCATTATATTTCCGGGAGCTGCTTACAGGTGGTGATCTCTGGCTTGTTTGACTCCATTGGGTTGTACCGCAAGCCCACCACAGCCCAGAAAGAGCTAGGGGTAAAATGGCTGAATCGATTGGGCATGAAGCACTTGGCTAAAAAGCCGTTTCGACGACTGACCTATGCTGAGCAACGGTTGCTGCTCATTGGCCGGGCACTTATCAAGGTGCCGTTACTCCTCATTCTGGATGAACCAACCCAGGGACTGGACCAACCCAACCGGGTTGCGTTATTGGATCTGCTGGAAGGTATTGCCGAAGAGCAGTTGTGCACCATTGTATATGTCAGCCATCGTGAGGATGAATACCGTTCTTTTTTCACCCAGCATATCGTCATGGGGCAGGGGGAAAACCATTGACAAGTGGAGAATCTTGTTTCTATTTTGGTTGTGATCTGTGTGACCAGAAACTGACCAGCAACAACTGAAATGGACGGGGCAACCCGCACATATTAAGGAGCTAACGCTATGAAAGACATTCGTGATAAAGCAAGAGAATTGATGAAACCCCACTGTAAGGTCTGCCCGGTGTGTAACGGGAACGCATGTGTAGGGGAAGTTCCCGGCATGGGTGGTTTGGGGACAGCTACCTCGTTTAAGAATAATGTTAAAGCGCTGGAAAAGGTTTGCTTGAACATGCGCTTGATCCATGATGTGGTTGAGCCGGACACGGCTGTGACTGTGTTGGGAAAACAGCTCGATGTACCCATTATCGCTGCTCCCATTGGTGGGGTGTCGTTTAATATGGGTGGCGGGGTAACCGAAGAAGAGTACATTGCAGCCATTATTAACGGGTGTAAGGCTAAGGGGACCATCGGCTGTACTGGTGATGGGGTGCCGGAGTTTATCCACCGGGCTGGTTATGATGCTATTCGGGCTGCTGGTGGTCACGGTATCCCCTTTATCAAGCCGTGGGAAGATGAGGAGTTTTACCAGAAGCTGGATCTGGCCAGGGCTACCGGAACAGATATCATTGGCATGGATATCGATGCTGCCGGACTGATCACCCTGCGCAAAATGGGACGCCCTGTTTCCCCCAAGCCTTTGGCCAAGCTCAAGGAGATGATTGAAAAGGTCGGGATGCAGTTCATCTTAAAAGGGGTGATGACTCCCGATGAGGCTGATCTTGCTGCTGAAGCCGGAGCTGACGCCATCGTGGTTTCCAACCATGGTGGCCGGGTGCTGGACTATGCGCCAGGTTCTGCAGATGTGCTGGAAGCAATCGCAGACAAAGTGAGCGGTAAGCTGACCATCTTTGCCGATGGTGGGGTACGTTCCGGTGGTGATGTGCTCAAGTTGCTTGCTCTTGGAGCTGACGCGGTGATGATTGGGCGACCCTTCTCTGTTGCTGCCGTAGGCGGGTTGCAGGAAGGGGTTGAAGCCTACATTGACAGCCTCACTTTGGAGCTCAAGCAGGCCATGGTGCTCACTGGAACGGCTTCAGCAGCCAGTGTGGATAACGCAATTATTTTTAAGGAGTAATGTTTTCCAAACAGGCAGGGGGAGCGTTCCTCCTGCCCGAGTGCACTGCCCAGCGGAACCGGTACGGGGTAACCCAGCTTGGTGATTTCGTCAACAAAGATGAGCAATTCAACCGGGAATGTAAAAGGGGCAAAGGAAAACGTACCCTTTCTATTCTGCTTTTATTCCGGTTTGCCCTTCTTACACGTTAGCATTGCAGGCTTTTTTCCTTTGACTGAAGGATTAAGGCTGATGGAGTCACCATCCTCTTTGCCCTGCCTGTAGGCGCTTGTGTAGACTTTTGTGGTGGGGACGGACTCGCGTTGCAGGCCATCGCAAAACATTGCATTGACCCGCTCTTCTACTGACTGGTTTTTTATGACCATCAGATCCATACCTGTGAGTCCGTACTGGTTTTTTGTTTTGGCATCAGGTCTGGTATGCTCACGTAATATTTTCAGTCGATTACGAATGGTCATTACAACGCCTATACGGTAACTTTCGTGGAGTATTTGTGGGGAAAGCCAGGGCTTGTCATTCTCTTTTTCCTCAACATAAGCCTTGCTCATTTTGCGTATTTTCAGGCGCAACCGCTCAAAAAGATCTGTAATGATAGCCACGTCGGTTTTTGATGCGATAAAGGTAATATACCAGCCATCAAGGGTTGGGCTTATTATTGCCCGCCCATCAAAAGCCTTGGCGATCTCATTGCCTAAAGACTCTTCCCATTTTTGACGATTTTTGGAAAAACCCCAGATTCGTTCATCCTTAATGCTGGCACCGGAACCATCCTGTGCAACATCCAGGACAGTAAGATTGTGTTCATTCATTAAGGCCTGAGCCTTTTCCAGGGCCAATTCGGCTTCATTGCCATTGTCGCTGGCAGATAGGGCCAGCAGCTTCTGGAGCTTATCAAATACCTTCTGATCTACTGCCATGACGGATAACCAGAAAACAGAAGGCCCGACCTACGTACCAATAATGATACAGCAGTAAGGCGGGCCAAGGAAAAAAAGGAGTTACTTGATGCCAGTGAAGGATGTGTGGGTAATGGTTGTTGGTCCCTGAAATTCAACAAAGCCGGAATCATTGATTTCCATGCTTCTAGGGTCGTCAGTCATGCCGGAGAATTGCTGGAACCACAGTTCCGAATTACACACATCAGCATGGGCAATGCCCGTGCTGCATCTCTCACTACTTCTCAAATATCTGAATGAGCTGCTGGACAGCAGAAACGGCAGGTATTTCTTCATCTGCCACCTGTTTCTCAATTCCAGGCAAGGCCTTGATAATTTCCGGGTGCCTGGTGAACAGGTTGCGCAGGTGTTCATCAACCATATCATGGACCCAGTTGATGTTCTGTTGCCTGCGGTGATTATCAAAAACACCCGACGCTGTGGTAATCTCCTTAAATTTGAGAATGACCTTCCAGATGTCTTCTATACCTTTATCTTTAGCGGCTGAGCAGGTATAGGCATGGGAAACCCACCCTTCGGTGGAGGGCTGCAGGTAATGCATTGCCCTTTCATATTCATTGCGGGCCATTTGGGCCGGCAGTTCATTGTCGCCATCTGCCTTGTTAATGACCAGGGCATCTGCAAGCTCCATGATTCCCTTTTTGATCCCCTGCAGCTCATCACCGGCACCAGCCAGCATCAGGAGCAGGAAAAAATCAACCATGGAGCGAACCGTGGTTTCGCTTTGACCAACTCCAACCGTTTCGATCAGGATGACATCAAAACCTGCAGCCTCGCAGATCAGCATGGTCTCCCTGGTTTTTCTGGCAACACCACCCAGGGTGCCGCTTGATGGAGAGGGCCGGATAAAGCAACGCTCATCCCGGCCAATGCGTTCCATCCTGGTTTTATCGCCCAGAATACTGCCGCCTGACTTGGAACTGCTGGGGTCAACAGCTAACACGGCAACCTTATAGCCATTGTTGGTCAGGTAGTGACCAAGGGACTCAATAAAGGTACTTTTCCCGACACCAGGAACACCTGTGATCCCGACACGCATGGATTTTCCGGTGTGGGGCAGCAGGGCTTTCAGGACTTCCTGGGCTTGATCCACATGGGCGGGCAGATTACTTTCCGCCAGGGTTATGGCCCGGCCAAGCAGACCTCGGTCACCGTTGAGGACACCTTCTGCAAGTTGTACCGGAGTCAGCTTCGGTCGACTGTACTTGCTTGCTTTTTTTTTCTTTCCAGCAGTCTTATATGCATCAATACCGTCATGGCCGGCAGCAACACCGTCCATTACCCGACAGGCAAACCCATCCGCGCCTCCTTCCGGAACCCATGAAGGACGTTTTTCGTCATTGGACATATATACCCCTTTAGCATTAAGGTTTTCCCCTTCTCTAAAAACCAGACCTTAGAGAAGGGGAGTTGGAGTATCTTAAAGATTATGCCAGGCGCTCATTCAGCTCTTCCAGCACCTTCTGGGCTGCAACCGGGATAACTGTACCCGGTCCAAAAATAGCAGCAGCGCCACTTTCATAAAGGAATTCATAGTCTGGAGCTGGAATAACGCCACCGATGACCGCCATGATGTCCGGGCGTCCCAGTTTTTCCAGTTCTTCCACAAGCGCTGGCAACAGCGTCTTATGACCAGCAGCAAGCGAACTGAATCCAATGATGTGACAGTCGTTTTCAACTGCCTGGCGTGCCGCCTCGTCAGGGGTCTGGAAAAGCGGTCCGACATCTACGTCAAAACCGAGGTCAGCAAAGGCGGTAGAAATAACCTTGGCACCACGGTCATGGCCATCCTGACCAAGCTTGGCTACCATGATACGAGGACGACGCCCTTCGCGTTCCTCGAATTCTTTGGTCATCTTGATCACCTTTTCCATCTCTTCCTGCTCACTAAACTCAGCCTTATAGATTCCTGATATGGATCGAATCACAGCAGTATGTCTCCCCCAAGGTTTTTCAAGTGCATCGGAAATTTCACCAAGTGAAGCGCGGGCGCGGGCTGCTTCAATGGACAGTGCCAGCAGGTTCCCTTCTCCGGTTTCAGCGCATTTGGTCAACGCAGCAAGCTGTTGCTGACACTTGGTTTCATCACGCATTTCCCTGAGCTTGGCAAGGCGCTTAAGTTGCGCCTCGCGAACCACGGTATTATCAACTTCCAGGGTGTCCAGAGCATCTTCCTCGTCCAGACAATAGGTGTTAACACCGATGATTTTTTCACTGCCAGAATCAATACCAGCCTGACGACGGGCAGCGGCCTCTTCAATACGCATTTTAGGCAGCCCGGTCTCGATAGCCTTAGCCATACCACCAAGCTTCTCAACTTCCTGGATGTGCCCCCAGGCTCTCTTCATTATAGCACCGGTAAGGGCTTCCACATAGTAGGAACCACCCCATGGGTCAGCAGGTCTGCAGATATTGGTTTCATCCTGCAGGTACAGCTGCGTGTTCCGGGCAATACGTGCGGAAAAGTCTGTTGGCAGCGCAATAGCCTCGTCAAGAGAGTTGGTATGCATGGACTGGGTATGTCCCAGTGCTGCAGCCATGGCCTCAATCGTAGTACGGCATACATTGTTGAAGGGGTCACCTTCGGTGAGCGACCAACCAGAGGTCTGGCTATGGGTCCGCAAGGCCAGCGACTTCACGTTCTCGGGGTTAAAGGTCTTGATAATTTTTGCCCAGATGACGCGAGCTGCACGCATCTTGGCAATTTCCATAAAATAGTTCATCCCCTGTGCCCAGAAAAAGGACAACCGAGGCGCAAATTTATCAATACTCATGCCGGCATTAACACCTGCACGGGCATAATCCCAGCCATCGGCCAAGGTATAGGCCATCTCGATGTCTGAGGTAGCACCAGCCTCCTCCATGTGATATCCGGAGATACTGATGGAGTTATACTTGGGCATGTTTTGCGCAGTATAGGAGAAAATATCTGAGATAATCCTCATGGATTCAGCGGGCGGATAAATATAGGTATTCCGCACCATGTATTCCTTGAGGATATCGTTCTGGATGGTGCCGCCCAGTTGGTCCTGGCGTACACCCTGTTCTTCCGCTGCCACGATGTAAAAAGACAGAATCGGCAGAACCGCTCCGTTCATGGTCATGGATACGGTCATTTGATCCAGCGGGATACCATCGAACAGAATATTCATATCCAGAATGGAGTCAACCGCAACACCAGCCTTACCCACATCACCTACTACGCGTGGATGATCAGAGTCGTAACCGCGATGGGTGGCCAGGTCAAAAGCAATGGACAACCCTTTCTGACCAGCGGCCAGGTTCTTACGGTAGAATGCATTACTCTCTTCTGCTGTGGAAAAACCTGCGTATTGCCGAACCGTCCAGGGGCGCATAACAAACATGGTCGCATATGGCCCGCGCAGATACGGGGGTATCCCTGCGTGATAACCGAGATGGTCAAGTCCTTGATAATCATCGCGATTATACATGGGCTTCACATCAATCTGCTCAACCGTTTTCCAGACATAGTCTTCGGCTGTCATACCGGTTTCTTGCTGGATATTGGCAGCCCATTGCTTGTAGTTCATCTGCGGCTTGCCGGTGTTAAACACCATTTTTGTAAAATCAGGATTCATCATGCTACCACCCCCATATGTTTTTGCAGATTACCAAGCAGCTCCAGAGCATTGGAACGTATGTGCAGAAATTCATCAACACCTGCTTCCTTAAAGGCCTCAATATGATCCTTTGGATATCCGGCGAGGATCACCATGACATCAGGAGCAGCTGCCTTGATTTTTTTTGCAATAACAGGGACAACATCGGGGTACATATCATCTGTACCGGTGATAATAACAGCCTTGGCACCGGACTCAAGCGCTGCATCAGCGGCTTCTTCCGGGGTCGCAAAACCGGTGTTGGCAATGGTCTCAAAGGCAGCAACATTGAAAAAGCCGGTGGAGAAATCGGCACGGGCTTTATGTTTAGGAATAGGCCCATTGTTCGCCAGGAAAAGCTTGGGCGCCTCACCTGTTTTTTCGATATAGGCTTCGGTGGCGCGGCGAATGTTTTCAAACGGTTCAGCCCCGCGGTGAATGTTCAGCGGATTAACGCTTTCGCTCCCTTCAGCACCCTGACGAAGTGCAGCGGTCAGCTCACCAAGATTTGCACCCTGTGCCGCTGCTTTAACTGCGGCCTCAACGGTTGCACCACTCATATTTGCCTGCTCACCACTTACCGAGTCCAGCAGGGAGGCAACATCAGCACCTTTTGCTACCGCTGCTACCTGCTCAGCACGGTCTGCCTGGAATGCTGCAAAGTCAAAATCATAGGTTTCAACTTTTTTCTCTTCCAGATAAGGGTACATATTGGTTCCGACAAAAATGTCTTTTCTTACCGCAATATTCTTTAAGCGGGCTGCAGCAACCGCTGTAGTTTGATCCTGTGGCATCCCTTCACCAAGGAAAGCAAAAAATCCCCCCTTACTTTCAACTTCCTGGAACAATGCCCAGATTTTTTCAGCAAGCTGACTGGTAATGGTTTCCACGTACCACGAGCCGCCTGCAGGGTCAACCACGCGGTCAAAATGGCCTTCTTCCTTGAGTACGATATGGACGTTTCGAGCAATCCTGCGGGAAAACTCATTGGGTTGACGGAAAATTTCGTCAAAAGGACCAACATGCATGGAATCTACGCCACCGGCAATACCGGAGAATGCTTCAGTGGAAACACGCAACATATTTACCCAGGGATCTACATGGGTTTTGTTCCAGGTAGAGGTACGGGCGTGGATGGACATCTTTTGTCCTTCTTCGCCGACCCCAAAGGCCTCGGCGACCTGACACCAAATCATGCGGGCAGCGCGGAATTTGGCGATCTCCATGAAAAAGTCTGCTCCAATGGAAAAAGAGAAGACGATATTCTTTGCAGCAGTATCAACATCAACGCCGCGTTTTTGCATGGCGCGGATATATTCAACGGCAGTGGCAACAGCATAGGTCACTTCCTGCACAGCATTACCGCCAGCATATTGATACGGCTCTGCATGGACACAGACCGTCTTAAGCTGAGGAGCATTGTCCTTGGCCCACAGGGTTAACTGTGCCATCTCGTCATACGACTTTTCAAGCGAGATTGGCAAAGAGCCTTCAACAGCTAAATAGCCTAGAGGGTCAACGCCAAGACAACCGCGTAGATCAGCAACGCTCCCCCCTTGTTTTGCAACAAAGGCAGCAAGAAGAGCTGCCATTCCCACTCCGGAAAATCCACTATGGGTTAAAAGGGGGAGTTCAGTGAGATCAACACCAGCAAGGGCTGTTTCCAGGTCATTGACAGAGGCGACAGATAGCCCGCCAACACCAACAGCATCCAGCTCGGCCTGGTCGGGGTTCAGTCCCTGCCTGGTTGCCTTATCAAAAGGTATATTCAGCGAATCCTGACCTTTACTCAGGTCATTGACAATGGCTTCATTGAATTCTTCAGGATCTGGATTGGTGATTTCCTGAGCAATCTTCCACGATTCTTTCAAATCTCCCGCAGCAGTGGTGCCACGCACATAGGGAGCCTGGCCAGGCAAGGCATCAATGTGATCCAGCTTTTCAAGATCAGCCTGAAAATACATAGGCTGAATGTCAATCCCTTCATAGGTCTTCTTGATCAACACCTTGTCAAACGGCTTACCTTTCAGCAACTTATGGGCTGCGTCGAGCCATTCCGCGTGGGTGTGAGCCGGAAAATCCTTCAGGATGTCTAACGCATCACTCATTGTCTTCTCCTCTTGATGTTTGAACTTGTAAAACAAGCAAAAAAATTCCCCAAGCCCTGAATTGGACAGGGGAAGGTGCGCCCTGTTTACTTCATCACCCAAGTAAATCTTTTCTGTTGAAGGTGTAAGGTAAAATTTTGAGACCCTTGCAAACGCAACAATATAAAAGACTTACATTATGCGTTCAAGCCGGTATCCACGCCGCTTGCGCTAATAAAAGGGGATCGGCAGGTCTTCTGGCTTCCGGATCATCCTACTTGCTGTGCCTTCCCAACAGTGACGTCAGTGGCATGTTACAGCGTTCGTTCCCGGTTACAGCGGCGGGACCACAACGGATTTGCACCGTTTTCCCAATTAAGCCAAAACAAATGGCACCGAAACAGTATGTAGGCCGAAAAATACTCTCTCCCCAAACGCCATGAAAATACATTTGGATTACTTCTTTCTCCACCTTCCAAATGGAGGAGAAGCAAGGACATGGCATAGTGTAAATCAGTACTGCTGGCTATTTGGGTGGAGCAGGAAAAAAAGCCTCTATCGTTGTATCCGGCAAAATACAACAAAGGAGGGAGCATGGCGCATTGTTTGTAAACCACGGCAAGAAAGACTCTTTTACGCAGTAATCGGCGCAGTACAACCAACCTGCTTATAGCCGAGGTTTTATGCCTGTCATGCTCGTTCGGAAATAAAAAATCCCCGAATCACTCTTAAAATGATCCGTGGATGCCCTGGTATTCCTCGTATCTGGTACTGGTTTCGTTTGCCTCGCGAAAGCAGCTGTGTTTCCAGGCAGGTCTTCTGACTTCCGGATCATCCTACTTACTGCGCCTTCCCATCTTCTTGCGACAGTGACATTCTTGCAGCGTTTGTCCTCGGTAACAGCGGCGGGCCCGTCCCAGATTCACACCGGGTTCCCTTTTAGCTTGCAAACAAGCACCTGAAACAATCCAACAAAAACAGAATTGAAATTTGATGTCAACATTTTTCCAGGTATTTCAGCCTAAAAAGTTTAACCATTGGTGATTCATGGTACCCCATCACAGGGTCACGTTTAAGTGGCCAGTCTGATCCATTCCAGATCAGGCTCTTGATTGTTGAAATGCCAATCCATGGCATTCTCAAATGTTAATGGGAATGGGCCTTTCGGGAATGCATGCAGCCATTTCGTGGCATTTCGAAATCCTGAAGAATAAACAGGGATCAGAGCAATTGCTTAAAAAACATTAAGACAAAGAAATGCCAGGAAAAAGCTCCTCCGCTTTTTGCGGTTTTCCCAGATAAAACCCCTGGTGTTTATCCACCTTGAGACTGGTTGTGATTTGCAGAATCTCTTTTGAATGGATAAATTCTGCAATGGTCTTGATCTTGAGATCCCTGGCAAAACTAATAATAGCCTTACAGATAGCAAGGCTTTTGATTTCCGTGTCTATGTCCTTAATAAGGGAACCATCAATTTTTATATAATCGGGATTAATCCTGGTTAAATGTAAAAAATTGGAATAGCCGCTGCCAAAATCATCAACAGCAATTCTTACCCCCAGGGTTCTGAATCGTTTGATTTGCTGAATTGTTGTTGCATAATCCTGAAAAACTTCGCTCTCCAGAATTTCCAGAATAAGTTTTTCACCCATATCATATTCTTTGATCATTTCGAGCAGATATTCGACAGTCTTGGTATTTGCAAGGTCAAAAAAAGATAAATTGATTGCAACCATGCTGTCCAGCTTTTGAAAAATTTCAAAAGACTTTTTTATTACCCGCCTGGTAAGGTAAGAGTAGTATGTAGTATGCTTGATTACATCCAGGAAATGAAACGGGGTTAAGGTACGGTTATCCTTGGTTTTAATTCGAACAAGAGCTTCATAGTAGGAAACCGTTTCTCCTTCAAAAACCGGTTGAAAAAATGGTATAACCCTGTCACTCTCCAGGGCATCCTTGACCATTTTTACAATTTCTATATCATGCTCATACTGTTGCTTGATGTTGAGTTTCTCGCTATATATGACAAAACTTTTATGATGTTTTTTTGCATAGTTCAATGCCATGTCAGCATGTTCAAGCTGATTTCTTCCATTCTTTTCGTTGGATATACCAATGGTTACAGAAATGGCACATTGTAATGTAGTTCCTCTTGTTATGAAGGAAAAGTTTTTAGCCTCGATATTCTGGACAATTTTTTGGGCAAGGCTCAAACATTTTTCTTGAGCTTGTTCTGATATATTGAGAAGGGCAAAAGTGTTCCCGGAAAGTCGAAAGATGTTTACAGGCTCGATAGTATTTTTCAGAAAGGCGGCAAAGGACTGCAAGATAAGATTGCCAACTGACTCGCCATATAAATCATTGATGGCATGAAAATTTCGAATATCAATGAGCATGATACCTCTGGGGTTTTTCTCCTCGATTTCCTGGAGCAAGGATGTTCTGTTCCTGAGACCGGTAAGGGAATCTTTGTAGAGCATTTCCTCCATGATTTTATTTCTATATTCCACCCGATCAAGCTGCTCCCTGATCTTGTTTTTATGTCCTATCAGGCGTATCTGATTTTGCAGTACCTCATGAATGATATCCTGTTCTTTCTGGTTTTTCCTGATGCTTGCAGGAGGTTCTGGAGATACTTTATCTTCTTGCTGTCGGAGCTTTTTCCCGGAAGAACAGGGGACATTTTCGGATTCACTGAGAAAAAGCAGAACCATTGTCAGATTACAAAAGCGCGCTCTTGCTCCCTTTTCCTTGATAAATTCTCCAAAGGAAAAGAAACCGTTTACCGGGGCAATTTGGGGAAAATCCTGGATGTCCTGGGTCAATTTGTCGCTGAGTATTGATTTTCTCCCGGCACAGGAAAATATAAAGACAGCATCCCACTGGCTGCATATTCCATTGAATATTTTGCTTCCATTGCGCAACATCTTGTCAACATTTGCTATGCCGAATCGAGCCTTTTCACCCTCCATGAGATTTCCGGCAAAGCCAAGAACACCATCAGAATATCGTTTTACAACCGATCTTGCCAGAATCTCCCCATTCCGGTTAACCACCATGGGAATTTGTGCGCAAATCTCAAGCAGTTTATTGTCTGTATGCAGGCCCAACTGTTCGGAATACAAGACTGCAGGCGGGACATCATTGATTTTTTTGACGATATTTCCCTGAGATTCGGTAATGACAAACTCTTCATCCAGGACATCGCAATCAAATGCCGACCTCGCTTTTACCCGCAAGGTATCGGAGTATAACCCAACAGCCACAGCACCCTTATCAAGAATTTCCTCCTGATACACTATATGGGTCTGGGCAAAAGAATAATTATCTGCCGCAAGCCCTCCAGCAACCACAATGTCTCCGACCTGACTCTCAAGGCCGGTCAAAAGCTCTTCTCCATTTACAGACAAGCCTTCACCGAAAAGAATTACTGCCTTCAAATCCGGTTTTTGCAGTTTCCGCCCCAGATGAACGCCTTTTTCGAAAGAGTTATAGGATGGATCGTCTGATTTTTCTATTTGCAGGGTCGTTTTCTCAAAATACAGTATCGAAACCAGAAGACTTTCTTCCAGTATCTGGTTGTTAAGTATTCCACCGTCAGTGGTTGTGCCGATAATAATACACTGAGGGATGACTGTTCTGATCAATTCAAGTACGTTCTGAATATATCGAATATTCTGGTTTCCAGTAAATATCTGAACCAGGATATGGGGATCGTTTAACGGGATTTGTGTATTGTGCAGGTCTTTGAGGAATTGATTTTCTGTCGTGAATGCATGCTGCAGTATTTTCATTGACTTCCCCTCCCCTTCCACACACACAATTTTTGTGTATCATCCTGTTTTAACAGGATGATATACCATGTTCGGCGTGTCTGGAACGGGATATCAAGTCCATCTATAAAACGTGGGACTTTAGATTCAAGTTTACCAACAATTAAATATCAACAATTAAATATCCTTCCTGAAGAACCCTATCATACAACGTTATTTTTTGATATATAATTGAAAAGTTACGTGATTTTTTTATTAATAGTAATTCCGGAACGAGAAGCCGGTGGAGGACTGGATAGGTGCCCCATGTATGAGCCTTTACTTTCTTCAAGGGGGCATGAACTGGTTATCCCGGACAACCTGAAAAGCGAAAAGGAGGCAAAACCCTAATTGGACAACATCGATTGTTTCTGAGTGGTTTCACCTTGTTTTTGCGGCTTACGACGTGGTCGTCTTCTCCGTTTTTTAGAAAGCGATTTGGGTTTAGGTTCTGGAACCTGGGCGAGCATTGTTGCTTGCGGAACAACACACTCAAAGGTTTTTCCGGTGAACTCCTCAATTTCAGGGAGATAGAAGGAACCTTCCTCGCAGGCAAAACTAATGGCCGTGCCCTGAGCCCCAGCTCTGCCGGTACGACCGATGCGATGGACATAGTTTTCAGGCTCATAGGGCAGGGTAAAGTTCACCACATGGCTGATGCCCTCAATATGGATACCACGTCCAGCCACATCGGTTGCAATGAGGACCTTTACTTTACCAGAGCGAAATCGCTCCAACCGTTGGGTTCGTTTCTGTTGCGGTACATCTCCGGAGAGCAGGACGCAGTCAATACGGTGGTCACGCAGCTTGTTGCTCAGGGTTTGGGCCTCATGCTTCTGGTTGGTGAAGATCATGATTCGCTCATGATCCTGCCGGGTAATCAGGTTGTACAGAACAGTAAATTTTTCCTCAGTGGTGGTGAGGTAAATAATCTGCTCAACTGTATCAATGGGGAGTTGATCCACCTCCACGTCAACCAGTTCCACCTTGCGGCACCACTGACGCGCAAGCTGCTGCACATCCCTGTTGATGGTTGCAGAAAAGAGCAGGGTCTGGCGTTTTTCTTTGGGTTTCACCATGCCAACGATCCGACGTACATCGGGAATAAAGCCCATGTCAAGCATCCGGTCCGCCTCATCAATGACCATGATCTCGCATTGACTGAGCCTGAGCAATTTTTTCCGTACAAAGTCAAGTAACCTGCCTGGGGTAGCAACGATTATGTCACTTTTCCCCTCACTGACCCGGCTCATTTGTTTTTGGTAATCTGTCCCGCCAAACACCTCGGTGATTTTCAGGTTGGTGTAACGGCCCAGTTTGCGGCCATCTCGAGCAATTTGAATAACCAGCTCCCGGGTGGGTGCGATAATAAGTGCCCGGGGTTTGAAGGTGCCGTCATCGGCATATACTCGTTTTTTCGTGCTTAACCTGGCCAGAATGGTGATCAGAAAGACCGCGCTCTTACCGGTTCCGGTGTTGGCTTTGCCCACCAGATCATCACCTTTAAGAACCAGGGGCAACGATTTTTCCTGGATAGGAGTGCAGTATTGAAAGTTGAGTTCTGCAATCCCGCGCATGAGCTTGAGCGGCAGTTTAAAATCATGAAACCTGCTCTTCCCAGGCACTGGAGTGACCTCAAATTGATCAAGACTCCATTTTGGTTTGGCCTGCTTCTTAGGTGGCTGACGGGATGTATTTTTCAGGGATTGCTTTTTTTGCTCAGTTGGTTGCTCTGCAGAGAATAGCTGTGTAACGGCAGCGTCCGGGCTGACAATGGGTTCCTGGGATTTTGAGCGACCCAGTGTATCCAGGATTTTTTTGGTAAAGGAAAACAGTTTTTTTATCATAAATCAGTTGGTTACCTGTTGTTATGTCCAGCGTTACTCTTCATCTACAGGAAAAAAATGAGCAGGATAGAGCTACCTTACCAGGAATAATAACTATCGTCCTGTTTTATTTACTCCGGCCTTTTTCAGTTTCCCCTAAGAGAAGAGCTTTTCGTTTGACACCCTTCTATTGATTACGTATAAAAAGCTTTTGGAATGGTATCCAGTTCCGACTCTTGCGCCCATTGTTGCCAAAGTCGGGTAAATTCATGTATTCGGGAGGGAAAGCATGCGTGTTTTCAAGATGATGGTTGTACTGTTGCTCAGTTGTATTTTTGTCTCTGCTGCAGCAGCAAAAGATATAAATGCTGGTTTTGTTTATGTTTCACCTATTGGTGATGCTGGGTATTCTTTTGCTCACGATCAGGGGCGGCTTGCTGTGGAAGAGATGGAAGGGGTGAAAACCTCTTTTGTTGAGGCGGTAAAAGAAGGACCAGACTCAGAGCGTGTTATACTCAATATGGCCAGAAAAGGGTATGACGTGATTTTTGCAACCAGTTTTGGCTACATGGACCCCATGCTCAAGGTGGCCAAGCAGTTTCCCAAGACTGTTTTCATGCATTGTTCCGGCTTTAAAAAAGCTGACAACATGAGCAACTATTTTGGTCGTATGTATCAGGCCCGCTACCTAACTGGTATGGTTGCTGGTGCCATGACTAAAAAGAACGATCTTGGTTATGTGGCAGCTTTTCCCATCCCGGAAGTTATCCGCGGCATTAACGCCTTTACCTTGGGTGCCCAGGCGGTTAACCCGGATGTTAAGGTGCGGGTGGTATGGACCAAGACCTGGTATGACCCTGCAACGGAAAAAGAAGCTGCCAAGTCGCTTCTGGATGCCGGTGCTGACGTGATTGCCCAGCATCAGGATTCCCCTGGTCCACAGGAAGCTGCCCAGGAAAAAGGCGTGTACTCCATTGGCTACAACTCTGATATGTCTGCCTTTGCTCCCAAGTCACACCTCACCGCACCCATCTGGAACTGGGCGCCCTACTACAAGCAGGTGGTTGAGCAGGTGCAAAACGGTACCTGGAAATCTGAATCAGCCTGGTTAGGTATGGATACAGGTACCGTGAAACTGGCTCCTTTTGGCCCCATGGTCCCTCAAGAGGTACAGGACAAGGTCGAGGCCAAGCAGAAGGAAATTGCTTCAGGCGCGTTCAAAGTCTTCACTGGCCCCATTTTTGATCAAAATGGTGCGGCGAAATATGCTGCCGGCGCGACCGCGACCGATGAAGAGATGTTGGGTATGACCTGGTTTGTCAAAGGTGTGATTGGAACCACTGAATAACAATCTGATATAGAACCGTAGCCCATGCAACGGATCAGGGTAATAAAAAGACAGGAACGTCTTGGTTGGCGTTCCTGTTTTGTTTTGCTGGCAGCCATTGGGTTGTCCATTATACTCAGCGGTATTTTTTTGGCGCTACGGGGTACTCCTCCGATGGAAGGGCTTGTCACTCTTTTTACCGGCGCCTTTGGCTCACGCTGGGCCATTGAAGACAGCCTGATTAAAGCCATTCCTATTTTTTTTTGCTCCCTGGGAGTGGCCATTGCCTTTCGCCTCCAGATCTGGAACATTGGCGCGGAAGGGCAGTTTGCTCTGGGTGCCATCGGTGCCACCTGGGTAGCGCTCACCTTTCCTGACCTGCCCAAACCTCTGCTGATTCCTTTTATGATCGCTGCTGCCTGTTTGGCAGGTGGTGGATGGGGTATGGTGCCGGCAGTACTCAGGCAGCGGCTTGGAACCAACGAGATCATCGTCAGCCTGATGATGAATTATATTGCCATCCTGCTATTGGATTATCTGGTCTATGGTATCTGGAAAGATCCCACCAGTTTTGGTTTTCCCATGACTACGGTGTTCTCTGACCAGGCCATCGTGGGGAAGATCGGCACCACTGGGGTGAACACCGGTCTTTTTCATTGCCTTGGTTTAGGCTTTTTATTTTGGATATTTTTTACCTTCACCCGTATTGGATTTGAGCTTAAGGCCAGTGGTGATTCGGTCCGGGCAGCCCGCTACGCAGGTATCCGTTACGATTATCTGGTGGTGTTGGTTATGGTGCTGTCCGGTGCCTTAGCTGGCTGGGCTGGTTTTCTTGAAGCCTCGGCCACCATCAACCGGTTGCAGCCTTCTATCATGGTTGGATACGGCTATACCGCCATTGTGGTGGCATGGCTGGCCAGGCTTAATCCTCTGGGGATCGCGGTCACCTCGCTGCTACTGGCAGGTTTGCGTGTCGGAGTGGAAAGCCTTCAACTGGACCTCCAGGTTCCGGCTGCCTTTGGTAACATGCTTGAAGGAATCATCCTGATGACCGTGCTGGCAAGCGGTTTTTTCATCAATTATAAAATGGTTTTTACGAGGAAGGCAGCATGACAGCAGACATGATTGTGCCCATGCTCGCTGCAACCATTGTTGCTGGTACGCCCATTCTGTACGCCACTCTGGGTGAGATGATCACTGAAAAGGCCGGGGTGCTTAACCTGGGTGTTGAAGGGATTATGATTGTGGGCAGCTTCACCGCTTTTGTGGTGGCGCACTTCACCGGAAACCCGGTGCTTGCTTTCATTGCGGCTGGCCTTGCCGGAGCACTGGCCTCTTCCCTGCACGGTATAGTCTGCCTCATTTTCCAGGGGAATCAGGTGGTTTCTGGCTTGGCTTTGACTATTCTTGGTAGCGGATTTGCCAACTATTTTGGCACTTCGTATGTAGGGTTATCTGCCCCAGGGTTTGAACCAATGCCCATTCCTGTACTTGCTGAACTCCCGGTGGTCGGTGAGATTCTCTTTAACCATGACCCCTTGGTCTACCTGAGCTATAGTATTCCACCCTGCCTGTATCTTTTTTTTACCAACACCCGCTACGGACTGGGGTTGCGAGCAGTGGGCGAATTCCCCGGAGCTGCCAGCGCGGCAGGATTAAGCGTTTTTTATTACCGCTGGATGGGTATTCTCAGCGGTGGGATACTCATGGGGTTTGGAGGGGCCTATCTTTCCCTTGCCTATACCCATCTGTGGACCAATAACCTCACAGCGGGAAGGGGGTGGATTGCAGTGGCCCTGGTGATTTTTGCGTTCTGGCGTCCTGGCCGGGCTGTGTTTGGGGCCTACCTTTTCGGCGGGATCATGGCGTTGCAGCTTCGCTTACAGGCAACCGGTACCCAGCTGCCCTCATCACTCTTGTTGATGTTGCCCTACGTGCTGACGGTCTTTGTTTTGGTTATCTCGTCAATGCGCCAGTCCAGATCCAGTGCACCGGCAGCGTTGGGAGTAAATGTGGAACCAACCGATTGAGAATGGAACAAAGGAAAACATATGGAAGACAATACTCAATATAAAAAGACCTATCCCATCACCTGGGAGCAGTTACATCGCGATTCCAAAGCGCTTGCCTGGCGACTGTTGAGTCAGGAATATTTTAAAGGGATCATCGCTATTACCCGTGGTGGAATGGTACCAGCGGCAATCATCGCCCGTGAGCTGGATATCCACCTGGTGGATACCGTCTGTATCTCCAGCTATGACTGGCAGGATAAGAAAGGTGACGCGGAAATTCTCAAGCCCTTTACCGGCGAGGGGGAAGGGTGGCTCCTGGTTGACGACCTGGTGGACACTGGGCGGACAGCCCAGATTGTAAAGAAAATGGTCCCCAAGGCACATTTTGCTACGGTATATGCCAAGCCGGCAGGGCGCCCACTGGTGGATACCTTTATCACAGAGGTAAGCCAGGATACCTGGATTCTTTTTCCATGGGACTCTGAAGTGCAGTTTGTTCAACCATTGGCTACCAACAGGTAAACAATGACCATTGCTGCAACTGATACCCCTGTCATAAGCCTGAAAGGGATTTCCAAATCCTTTGGCGCTGTCCAGGCCAATAAAGACATCACCCTGGATATTCATCAAGGAAGGATTTTAGCGCTGCTTGGTGAAAATGGTGCTGGTAAGTCTACCCTGATGTCCATTCTGGCCGGTCAGTTGCAACCGGACAGTGGGACCATTGCGTTGCATGGTCAGTCCACCTCCTTTACCACCACGGAAAAGGCGATCCAAAGCGGGATCGGCATGGTGTATCAGCATTTCAAGCTGGTGGAAGCCATGACCGTTGCAGAAAACGTGTTTTTAGGAGTTGGTGAAAAACTGTGGATGCGCCACCAGCAGATGAACCAGGAGGTGCGTGAGCTGGCTGACACCTATGGCATGTCTGTTGATCCTGAGGCTGTGGTGGCGGATCTTTCCATGGGAGAAAAGCAGCAGGTGGAAATTTTGAAGCTCCTCCACCGCAAAAGCTCTATTCTTATTTTTGATGAGCCCACTGCTGTTTTGACTCCCACAGAATCCGAAGCCTTATTTGCCACCATGCGCCAGATGGTGGAGATGGGGAAGGCTATTGTGTTTATCAGCCATAAGCTTGAGGAGGTGCTGTCCCTGGCCGATGATATCGCGATTCTCAAGCGCGGTGCAGTGATTGACCAATTGAGCGCCTCTCAGGTGACCTCAACCGCTGAATTGGCCGAGCGAATGGTGGGCAGGGCGGTTTTGCTCCAGGTGGAAAAAGAGCCCATGGAGCCGCGCCAGATCGTGCTCAAGGTGGAAGCGTTGAGCGGTAAAGGCATGGACAATATTGTCTTTGAGGTCCGCCAGGGTGAGGTGCTGGGGATTGTCGGGGTGGCCGGAAACGGCCAAAAACCATTGGTGGAAACCATCTGTGGACTGAGTGCACCTGAACAGGGTGCTGTGCGGCTGCTGGGGATGGAGTGGAAGCGTTTTTTCTCTAAACAGAACTGGGAGCAGACTCTGAGCTATATTCCTGAAGATCGTCAGGGATTAGCCACCTGCCCAGGGTTAAATTTGCTTGATAATTTTCTTTTGACCACCAGAGGCGGTTTCGTTAAAGGGCCATGGTTACAGAAGCAGCGAGCTGTGGGGATTGCTGATGAGTTGATTAAAAAGTTTGATATCAGGCCGCCTGACCTGGGTGCGCTGGCCTGGCAGCTTTCCGGCGGAAACCTCCAGAAAATGGTACTGGCCCGGGAGTTTTATCGTCGTCCGCGGCTCATTGTAGCTGAGCAACCAACCCAGGGACTTGATATTGCTGCAGCAGAAGATGTATGGAACCTGCTTATGAAGGCACGTGAACAGGCTGGTATTTTACTTGTTACAGGTGATCTTTCCGAGGCTCTGACCCTTTCAGATCGGATTGGCGTCATGTATAGCGGTACAGTGGTGGCCACCTTCAGTGCCACTGATCAAAAGATGATTGATAAGATTCCGCAGATGATGGCGGGTCTGTCTCCACAGTAACCCCCATGGCTGGCCCAGATATGCCTACCCACAAACGAACAATGGATGTATCAGCTTGGGGCATAAAACTCTTCCCACAGAGAAACTTTTTTAAGGGGGCATTATGATTTTACCGTATCGAGATTACGAACCCAAAGCAGGAAAAAATGCCTGGGTAGCACCTAACGCTACCTTTATCGGAGATGTGGAGATTGGCGAGGACGTATCCCTCTGGTTTGGAACGGTTGCCCGGGGCGATGTCCATTCCATTAAAATTGGTGCACGCACCAATATCCAGGACAACTGCTTACTCCATACCACAGGACATGAGAGCGAGGTGCGCTCTCTGGAAAAAGGTCACCCAACCATCGTTGGCAACGAGGTGACCGTTGGACATAATGTCATCCTTCATGGCTGCACCGTTGGTAACCTGTGTCTGATCGGCATGGGAGCCATCATCCTGGACGGCTCAGTGATTGGAGATGAGTCTATTGTGGGTGCGGGTGCTGTGGTAACTGGCGGCAAAGTATTCCCACCCCGTTCACTCATCCTGGGATCCCCGGCAAAGGCAGTGAAAGAGATTACCGATGCCCAGGTAGAAGGATTTCGTGCATCCTGGAAACGGTACGTTGAGCTAAAAAATGAATATATGCAGGCAGGGATAGGGCACTGCCTCTAATAACGCACTTTAATTCTTGAATCCCCTGCACAGGGTACTGCTATACAGTAACAATACTATTTTCTTCGCCAAACTCATTTGCTGCATAGCCATCAGCCTCATGTTCGTTCACCCAGATGTTGCCATCCAGCACGTAACGAAAGAGATAGGACGTACCCGCTGGCAGTGATATTGTTGCGGAGAAACTGCCATCCTTGAGTTTTTTCATGGGTGTTGCTTCCAGCGACCACGCATTAAATTCGCCAGCCACTGTAGCGCTTTCAGCGCTCTCTTCATTGGCATACTTAAAGGTTACCCGACAGATTTTTCCTGTTTTTGAATAGTTTTTTTTTAACATTTTTCCACCGTTAAAGAGGTTAAAAATGGCAAGAGAATGTGTATGTAATTCTTCGAGGCTTTTTATCCATGAACTGTAGAGTAAGTTAAGAAATAGGTCAATTTGATATTGTCCTTTTTTTGACTTTTCGAATAGCTATGAACATGAGCAATTACAACACCATGAAAATCCCGGAGCTCCTTGCACCGGCTGGAAGCTTTGAAAAACTGGTCACTGCTGTTCACTACGGTGCCGATGCCGTCTATCTGGGTGGTAGACTCTTCAGTCTCCGTGCCCGAGCAGGCAATTTTGATTATGAGGGCATTGACCGGGCTGTTCAGTATGCCCATCAACACAACGTAAAGGTATATGTAACCGTCAACATCTTTGCCCATAACAATGATCTTGCAGAAATGGAAGCCTATCTGCGTGAGCTGCAGGATTTACAGGTAGATGGGATTATTGTGGCAGACCCGGGAGTGCTTGCCATCGCGCAAAAAGTTACTCCAAAGCTTCCTGTTCACCTTTCAACCCAGGCAAACGTCACCAATGCAGCCAGTGCAGCCTTTTGGAGCGCTCAAGGTGTTTCCCGTCTTAACCTGGCCCGCGAGCTTGGTTATAAGGAGATGAAAGAGATTCGTGTTCAGGTGGATACCGAGTTGGAAATTTTTGTCCATGGAGCTCTCTGCATCTCCTATTCCGGACGCTGTATGCTCAGTAATTATATGACAGGCCGGGATGCCAATAAGGGTGACTGTGCCCATCCGTGCCGCTATTCCTACAAGCTGGTGGAGGAGAAGCGACCAGGTGAGTATTTTCCCGTTGAAGAGGATGAACGAGGTACCTATATCTTTAACTCCAAGGATCTCTGTTTACTCCCCCGTTTGCCCAAGCTGCTAGAAGTAGGTGCAGACTCGCTGAAAATTGAAGGTCGGATGAAGTCCATGGGCTATGTTGGCAGTGTTGTCAGGCTCTACAGAACGGCCCTTGATTGGATCAAGGAACAGCTTTTTTTGGGTAACACCCTTGAGAACATGGTTTTGCCGGAGATTTTTCATAACGAAATAAATAAGATTGGTACCCGTGGAGCCACGGAGAATTTTTTTGAGTCCCACCCTTCATCTGAGGATATGCTTTATGATACAATGCGAATAGCGCAGGGATTTGCACCGGCAGGTATCGTACGCGAGGTCAGTCCGTTGGTGATTGAAGCACGCAACGTTCTTGAGAAGGGGGACACTGTGGAATATCTGCCCACAGATACTATTGAACCAATAACGGTTCAGGTAGTCAATATGGTCGGTCGGGACGGTGTGGATGTGCAGCGGGCTAACCCTGGCAACATTGTTAGGCTGCAGACCGAACCAAAAATACCTGGAGTAGAAAAAAACAGCATTGTACGAAAAAATATAGCACCATTATGAAATCGCTCTTTGATGTAGCTTTTCTTCCTGATTCCACCTACGTGGAGTACCTGATAAGCTGCCAGGAAGATTTAGACAGCGTTCACTTCCGATTGTTTGATGGGCTGCACTTAGACAGCCGTATTGTCCTGGATGGGGTGCACCCCAACGAAAACGTCTTTTCCCAACTCAGTAAACTCAATGGGCCGAAAAGATATGCCCTGCTCAACAGCAGGTTTTATAATCCGCAGCTACTGGCTGGATCAGACGGTATCAAACCCATTGTAAAGGCTTTACGTGAGGCGTTGGAGCGAGACGTTATTGATGGTATCATCTATTGTGATCACTATCTTTTGGAGTGTATTTCCAGTCAGGCTCCAGATGTAGCATCTGCCCTGGAAGCAGTACCTGGGGTCAATTTCATGCTCGATTCGTTTGCCAAAATTGAAGCACAACTGACCTACATTTCGTTGACCAGGTTTAAGCGACCAACCAAAATTATCCTGGATCGGTCACTGAATCGAGATCTGGACCGGCTGGCAGATGTGGCGCTCAACGTGCATACCCAGTATCCTGGTATCCGCATTGAATCTTTAGCAAACGAAGGGTGTCTTGCTCACTGCCCGTATAAGTTGGCTCATGATTCCTATATTGCCTTGGCCAATATGAACGGAGCAAAAACACCCCTTCGCTTTAACGAACGTGTCGGCTGTAAAAGTCTGTTTGAGCGGGAACCGTACCGCATCATGCTTTCGCCTTTTATCCGGCCTGAGGATATTGAGCTGTATTATTACCATATAGACACCATCAAGCTGTGCGGTCGTGAACTGGGAGTAGATTTCCTTAAGAGGGTTATCCAGGCCTACCGCAACCGCCAATATGATGGTAACCTGTTGGACCTGCTTGATGCCACCAACTGGCTGGCCGACAAGCTCTATCTCGACAACTCCTCCCTTTCCTTTGATTTTGCCAACACCATGTCGCTCTGTGATGGACGTTGCGAAAAATGTGGCTTTTGTAAAGACATGTTTGAGTTGGTGGCCCACTGGCTGCCGCTTTCGCTTCCCGATTATCGACAAGCTGTCAATTGACAGGCAGCACGACTACGGTTACTTTTTCTGTTGAGTAAACTTGAATACATGAGGCCGTAGTCGGCTAGTGGAGATAAAATCAGATGGAATCTTTTGAACAATTACTTGAGGTATCCACCTCAATTCATGGACATATATGTGCGGGACAGGTTATTGGTGTACGAATGGCCATGTGCGGACTTGAGCGGATTGGTATTGATGACCCCAAAGGTAAGGATCGCAAAAAGACCTACGTGCTGGTGGAGATTGATCGTTGCGCCACCGATGCCATTCAGTCGGTTACTGGCTGCAGTCTGGGTAAACGCTCCATGCGCTGGATCGACCACGGGGTTATGGCGGCCACATTTGTTAATCTGGAAACCGGCAAGGCGGTTCGGGTTACTGCCCGGGAAGAGTCGCGGGAGCTTTCAAAACAATACTGCCCTGAAATCCAGGAAAAGTATAAGCGCCAGCTTGAAGCGTATCGCATCATGCCGCTTGATGAGCTGTTCAGCTTTGAAGATGTGGAAGTGGAATTAGATGAGTGCGATATGCCGGGACGGCCAATCCGCAGGGTCCAGTGTGAAGAATGTGGCGACTGGGTGCAGGATTGCCGGGAAGTTACCCTGAAGGGCAAAACCTTGTGTCGAGGCTGCGCAGAACACCGCTATTATAACGTCATCCAATAAGGAACACCATGTTTGTAAAAAAACTCCATGATATAGAAGCAGAAGCACTTCCCGTTGGTAAGGGAGTGAGCCGAAAAATGCTCATCAGTCCTGAAGAGGGGCCAAATTTTGCCATGCGGGTGTTTAGTATTGAGCCGGGTGGTGATATGCCCATGCACACCAACTCAGTAGAGCATGAGCAGTTTATTTTAAACGGTCGTGCCAAGGTTATCATGGGGGATAAAGAATTTGAGGTGGAAAAAGATGATGTGGTTCTTATTCCCCAAGGCGTTGCGCATAACTACACCACCATTGGCGATGAGCCTTTCGTCTTTATCTGCCTTATTCCCAATCAGGAAGATATTGTAGAAATTCTTGATTGAGCTTCCACTGCTTATTTAAGAAGTGGTTCCCCGGATTCGTACGTTCAGTCATCATTGCCGTGAGCAATATGGACGTGCGGTGGGGAAAATCCCCTTGGATGTGGGGATACCCTGCCCCAACCGCCTAACGGGCGGATGCATTTATTGCCGTCCGGCAAGTTTTACTCCGCTGTGTCTTGATGCTGGAGATGATGTAAAGCGACAACTCCAGCTGGGAAAAGACCAGCTCATCAAGGGCCGTTTCAAGGCATATTTTGGCTATTTTCAGCAGGAGACCGTTACGGCTTTACCTGCTGATCAGTTGTTCCCGCTGTTTGAAATGGTGCTGCAGGATAGCGGTTGCGTGGGACTTATCCTCTCCACCAGACCTGATTATCTCTCCGCAGAGCTCATCCAACACCTTGCTCAGCTTACCAGGCAGGCAGAAAAAGAGTGTTTAGTTGAATTGGGCTTACAGTCCATGCATACCAAGAGTCTGCAACTGCTTAATCGCAACCATAGCCTGGATGATTTTGTAAGAGCAGCACAAGCGGTGAAAAAACATCCCCAGCTGCAGCTTGGAGCACACGTGATCTTCGGTATTCCAGGAGAATCGCAGCAGGAGATGCTTGATACAGTGGCCTTTGTCAGTGAGCTGGGAGTTGATGCCCTGAAGCTCCATCACCTGCAGGTCATTGCTGAAACTCCACTCCACGATATGTATCTCAATGGTGAAGTGGAGCCTTTTACTCTGGATGGATACCTTGAGCTGCTCATGATGGTGTTGCCCATCATTCCACCAACCATCACGTTGCACAGGTTATGGTCCACCGCACATCCATCGCTGCTGGTGGCCCCAAAGTGGCATGTGTTAACTGGCCAGCTGAGCAGACTGCTGCAGGAAAAAATGGAAGCGCGTTCTCTCTTCCAGGGATGCGCACTTTAGCAAAAACTCAGGCAAACAGGTTGCGCCTGTTGGTCCGACGGAGCTTTTTGAAATATTTATGAAAAGGGAGCTGATAACGAGCTTCCAGAGCAGGTAACTGTTTACGGGCTTTTTTTATCACCTGCCTGGGATCATTATCTCGAAAACCAAATACGATAGCGTTACTTCGTTTTTTCACTGCCAACTCCATGACCCGGTTAGCACAACTCTTTCGGATGGCGTGCAGACAGTTTTGAAAAAGCTCTGTATTCCCGTTCCACAGATTGACCGCGATAACGCCCTGGGCATCAAGCAGATCAAATATCCCGCGATAAAAATCCGCTACATATACAGGCGGTGCCATTGCGTCCTGGCTGAAGAGATCAATAAAGGCGATATGATAGGCGGTGTTCGGGGGGTGATTACAGATAAAGTCAACAGCATCCTGGTGATAGAGGGTGATTTGCTCAGTTTGCGGAAGGCCAAAATACTTTTTCGCCACCCGGATGACCTTTGCCTCCTTTTCAACAATATCCTGCTGCCCATCAGGATGGTGATGATGGAGAAAGTGGGCAATGGCTCCACCACCAAGGCCACAGAGGAGGAAGCGGCTGGGGGCAGGATGGAGCAACAGTGCTGTCATCATCCAGCGGGTATAGGCAAGCTGGAGCTTGTGGGGACAGTCAATATCCACACAACTCTGCCGTTCGTCACCGCCAAATCTGAGGCTGAGCAAGCTCCCCTCACCAGAAACCTCAAGCGGGTGGTCACCGGTGCTGCCACGGTATACGATACGTTCTGATCCTGGTACCATGATAATGGATAATAAAAAAAGCGACTTCAGGTCATCCCTGAAGCCGCTTTACAAGAACAGCGCGAACAGTTCTACTTTTCATTCACGATGAAAGTCAGCATTTGCCACCGATGCCTCAACCCTTGGCTGGTGCTGCCTGCTTGTCACCGTCAGTAGCATTACCCATGATGGAGCCGCGGTTTACCTTGATGCGCACGTTTTCAGCAACTTCAAGAGTAACAACAGTATCGGTAATCCCGGTGATTTGACCGTGAATACCACCACCGGTGATCACCTTGTCGCCTTTTTTCAGGTTGGACAGGTAATTTTGGTGCTCTTTGGCTTTTTTCTGCTGAGGACGGATGAGCAGAAAGTAGAACACTACAAAGATAAGGATAAGGGGAATAAATTGAGTCATACCAGCTGCCCCTCCTGCTACGGGAGCGGCGCCTTCTGCGTATGCAATTCCAGTCATGGGGAAAACCTCCAAATTAAGTATAGGTCAGCATGGTACGGGCATATCCCGCTGCTTATAAAATGTCTTGCGAAAAGCCATAAATTGGTCTTTTTCTATGGCGGTTCGCATCTCTTCCATCAAGGTGCAGTAATGATGCAAGTTATGAATGCTATTGAGTTGATAAGCTAAGATTTCTCGACACTGAAACAGGTGCCTCAGATAAGCTCTGGAGTAGTTCCTGCACGTGTAGCAGGTGCAGCTTTCATCCACAGGTCTGGGGTCATCCTGATAACGAGCGTTTTTTATAACAAGTCTCCCCTGCGAAGTAAAGAGCATTCCATTGCGTGCGTTTCTGGTGGGCATCACGCAGTCAAACATGTCGATACCATGGTAGACGCCTTCAACTAAGTCTTCAGGAGTTCCTACCCCCATCAGGTATTTGGGGTGAGCAGCTGGCATATGGGAGACTGTTGCGGCAAGCATTTCATACATCAGCTCCTTGGGTTCGCCCACTGATAAACCGCCCAGCGCATAGCCGGGAAAACCAATGTCAGTGAGTTGCTGGATAGCTTCAATCCGCATGTCAGGATACATGCCGCCCTGGACGATGCCAAACAGGTGCTGTCCGGTGCCGCTTAAGGCTTCCTTGCACCGTTTTGCCCAGCGTGTAGTAAGGGCTGTCGCTTTTGCTGCCTCATTGCGGGTGGCAGGGTAGGGGATGCAAGTGTCCAGCGCCATCATAATATCTGAACCCAACGCTTCCTGGACATGGACTGCATCTTCAGGACTTAAGAAGAGTTTGCTCCCATCCAGGTGAGACCGGAACGCTGCTCCTTCCTCAGTAATCTTGGAAAGTTCCATAAGACTGAAGATCTGGAATCCACCTGAGTCTGTTAGAATAGGGCCATCCCAGTTCATGAAGCCATGCAGTCCGCCAAATGTTTTTATCAGCTCATGGCCGGGGCGGATGAAAAGGTGATAGGTATTCCCCAAAATAATTTGCGCTCCCACCTCTTTGAGGTTTTCAGGCGTGACAGCCTTTACTGAGGCCTGGGTACCAACCGGCATAAAGACAGGAGTCTGGATGGTGCCGTGGAGCGTGGTAACCTCACCCCTGCGTGCATTGCATTCAGAGGAGGTGGCTTCAAGGGTATAGGGTGATACGGTCATAATTTTGATCTGGTTGATTGAAAAACAACAGAGTTATAAGCGGATCGACAAATTCTAGCAAGGGGGGAACACGCTCCGGTTTTGCCATAAGCTGATAAAGCCGGAGGTGATTTGACGGATTTGCTTACTGCTTGTGAATATAGGTCCCTACATGCTCGCCATTTAATGCCTTGGTGATGTTACCGGGAACCATACCGTTAACGATCTGGACCTTTTCTATGACCTCCGAGTTTTGGATAATTTCCAGACAGGGGCGCTCAATAACCAGGTCGTCCTGGTTTTTATCCAGCAGATCCTGGGCACCAATTTCGGGGATGAACTCAGCATTGGGATTTTTCTTGGGATCATCGGTATAGAGCCCATTTTCATCTTTAATAAAGAGCACGTTTTCTGAGCCAATCAGGTCAGCCAGAATGACTAAGCCTACATCAGTACGATGGATGGGGATTCTTCCCACCTGAGGCTTGATGGCAAAGTAGTCATAGGGCGGCATGCCGTGCATCACCGGGATGATCCCTTCTGCAAAGTAGGCAGGGAGCTTCACGATGTCTGAATGGGATATCTTCACCCCGCCCCATGGGGAGAGCAAGGTGGCAATCATCAATGCATTCTGCTCGGAAACCATGCTGCCGAACTTGGCGATAACACCGGTGGGCATACCCATTTCAAGGCCGATGGTGTAGATATGACGGCTTCTCGTCCCGCCCCCAGTGGTAATGAGTATCTTATGGTCTGTGCGGTTGGCCACCAGTTCCTTGAGAATTGCTGGAAGCGCTTTGACACCACGGTCACAGATGGATTGGCCACCTATCTTCACTATTTTTACATCAGGATACAGTTTTTCCTGAGGGGCAATGTCCAGCTCACCAATAAAGCTATTGCTGACAAGACTTTCCCCCATCAGGGGGCTTTCCACATGCAACCGTTTGCCGTCTTTTTCTCGCACCAGTGCCATAGTATATCCTTTATTGTTGGTTAGTTGTTGTCTTTACTGGGTTCCAGCATTACGAGCTCGCAGTTGGTTTCTTTAGCGATTTGCTTAAGTTCTTTTTTGCGCAGATGGTTGCCGTATACTTTCAGGTCAACTCCACTCACTGCGACCACCCTTAAGCGTGGAGTTTTGGTACCTTCTTTGACTTTCATTCGTTCACGATAAAAAATTTTACCAGCCATGTGTATATCCTCCAAAAATACATTTTTTAACTACAATGCATGTAATGATATATCTTTTTAATGAAGTGGCCCCTAATCTTGAACCACATCCCCCATTTTTTTAGTTGTATTCTAGCTCCAGTTCTTGGGGTGAGGCCCTCCCCCCGCGGGGGAGGGCCT
>PDQK01000034.1 GCA_002746685.1 Desulfobulbus propionicus
CTTCATACAATGGTGGATCGTCTGGCGTATGTTGCCATGCGCACACCACCGATGCCTCAGCGCCTCCTAAAGCTGGCTGAAGTTCGTTGGTAATCACGTATAATTATCTCTAGTACAAAGACGCCGCAGGGATGACAGCCATAAACATCAGGTTGAAAGTTTGCCATATTAAAAAAACAGCCGTTTTAAAGATACAACGTGCACTTTTTCCTCAGCCCCATGATGGTGTCTCACGCTATAAAAAATGATTCCTCTTCATCAGAGGCTTTTATTCATTGCTTTTGTCATTATAGCATAACTCCACTTTTTAACAAGTTTTTGTTAGTGTTTTCAGCGTATTATATGGAAAGAGGATAATAATGTTTCCCGGTTGGTGTGCATTGGAGGTATCCCTTGTGTCAGTTAGTCTTTGCATCCTGTATACATTACAGCGCCAACGATTAGAGTGGCTCCAATCCAGCCTTGCATGGTAAGCGTTTCATCAAAAAAATAACAGGCCACCACCACGCCAACAACAGGCTCCAGGGTGGCAATGATTACTGCTTTTGAAGCATCCAGCCTCTTTACTCCTTCTGAGTAAGCAAGCAGCGCAAAATAGGTGGAAAGCGCTGCTAACCCAAGTATGGCTAACCAGGCTGCCAGGCTTTTAGATGAAAAAGAGACCAGTGGGAAGAGGAATATCGTTCCACATAAAAGCGCGTAAAAGAAAACCGTACTTGAAGGCAGGGCCACCAAAAGTTTTTTACCATAAATGTAGTACAGACCATAGGAAAACCCTGACATCAATCCAGCAATAATTCCAAGGGGGGAGAGCGCAATCCCGGCAGTGGTGTCTGGAAAACAGATGCATACTGCGCCAGCAATGGTTATTGCTGTGGCAATCCATCGATGTACTGAAACCCGCTCTTTCAGTACTGCCCATGAGAGCAATGCCACCCACACAGGTGATGTGTAGAGCAAGATGACGGCCACAGCTACTCCAACGGATTCAATGGCTAGCTGGTAGGAGGCATAGAACACCGTCACACTGATCAGACCAAACCCAAGTAACGGCACAATAGAGTTTGTAGATATTTTGCACCGGTGCTGGACACCTGAGTGAATCCCAAAGATCAAGGTGCTCAAAGCAGCCCGCCAAAATGCAATTTCCAGTGGAGCAACGCCCTCTTTCAAAGCTATTTTTGACAGAGGACCGATAAATCCCCACATACAGGCAGCAAGAACGATAAAAAATGCACCAACAAGGCTGTCACGGTTGGTGGTTGGATTTGCTAAGGATGTTTTTGCTGTATTGTTCATGTTGATTGAGTAAATGAGAGGAAGCTGTTACGTTTGAGGTAAGCGGGCTGTTTTTGAAACCTGGCCATGTACCCAGTACTGAGGTGGTTGCGCATTTTGTGCTCGACGATAGGTTGTGGAGGCGTTACGTTGTCCGTTGATCAGTCTTTTGAGTGAGGTTATGTATTTTCTCTTGTACCTGTTTATTGTGCATGAAAAACGACCTGTGCGGTAATTGTTTGTTACATGAGTTCAAGTGGATGTTGAGTAAACGTTTAGTTTATACAAATTCCACTGTCTATACCACGTTATTTAAGGGTTTGCGGCTATAACGTGAACTGCTGAAATCTTTGCACGTTAAGGAGCGACATCTATTCAGTTCATGCCATTTTTTGGTCTTAATAAAATAACCCTTTCTTTACTGCTGCTCTTTATTACCACCCTTATCGGTGCAGCAGGGTTTTGTTTTATCGATGAGTATCCCTTTATTGATGCACTGTACATGGCTGTCATCACTATTACCACGGTTGGGTTTGGTGAGATTTATCCATTATCCGAGTGGGGCAGGCTTTTTACTATTGTACTCATTTTGCTTGGTTTTATTGTCCTTGGTTTTGTTGGTCACTCCATTGTTGAATCGCTGCTAGAAAAGGTGTGGAGTGGGAATGCAGGGGAGAAACGGATGAAAAAACAAATAAGCCTACTCACCGGTCATACCATTATTTGTGGATTTGGTAGGGTAGGGGAGGTGGCTTCCGAACATTTGCGTGAAGCTGGGACTGAGTTTGTTGTAATAGACTCCTTGCCTGGACTGCAAGAAAAATGTCTTGAAAAGGGGGTGTTATTCATTGAAGGGGATGCCACCAGAGAAGTGACTTTGCTTGAAGCAGGGGTGAAAAACGCCAGCGGGTTGTTGGCACTGGTAGATTCCGACCCGTTAAATCTGTTTATCGTTCTCACTGCGCGTGAATTAAATCCCACCCTTCATATTATCGCCCGTTCAGAGGAGCGTCATAGAGAACGCAAAATTATTCGTGCTGGAGCTGATTCCATTATTTCGCCATTTGATTCTGCAGGAAAGCAGATCGCAACCGACCTGTTGACAGCTACTGGAGTGAATCAAGAACCAACTGTCACCATTAAGAAAACATATCCGATGCAGGAAGACTGGATCGCTGTGGATGATCAGTCTGAATTAAAGGGCAAGAGCATCGGTGAGATCGCTGCCTTAAAAGAAGCTCGGGTTTTAGGCGTCCGACGAGGAGCAACAGATCAGTTACACCCTGATGAAGCTTTTGTGGTTGAAGCAGGAGATGAGCTGTTGTTGTTACAAGCCGTTTTGTTGGAGAATACAGCAACCAGGGGGCAACCAGAAACCAGGAAAATCGTTATTATTGACGACAACCCGGTTATCATCCGTTTATTTAGCAGGCTTTTTCAAAAAGAAGGATACCACCCGCTGACGGCAGCAACAGGGGAAGAGGGCTATAAGCTTATTGTGGAGGAAAAACCTGTGGCAGCCGTCATTGATTATCGGTTGCCGGGTATTTCTGGTCTGGAGCTGTGCCAAATGGTGCAGAAATGTGAACAGGAGGTCACTGCTAAGCTCATTGTTTTTACGGCGGAGAATGATAAGGAATTGCAGCTTCAATGCTATGCTGCAGGTGCAGAAGCTGTGATCGTAAAAAGTGCAGATGCCCAGGAGATTATTCACACCGTTAATGAGGTGCTCAACAATAAGTACGTTGCTTGAAGTTCTCCAATTGAGTTTTTAGAAAATCACTATATTGAGGATCGTATGAATTTACGCCCAATAAAGCCGAAAAGAATTTCTGATCAGGTTTTCGAACAAATTAGAGAACTCATCTATCGCGGTGAATTGAAGCCTGGTGAGCAGTTGCTCCCTGAACGTGAACTGTCCGCAAGCCTGGAGGTAAGCCGGACAACAGTCCGTAATGCCATTAACAAACCCGTCACCCTCGGGTTGCTTGAGCATCGCCAGGGACAGGGGACCTTTGTTACCACACCAGACGGGAACAAGAAGACTCCTTTGGTCACCATCCTGGCTTTTGATGATGTCACCTTCATGATCTGCTCGAAGTACGACTTGGGCTGGAATGCAATGCGGCTCGAATGGCCGCATTGCGCGCTACTCCCCGTGATATTCTCAATCTGTCTTGTGGAATCAAAGAGATGGAAGAGACCGTAAAAACCGGTGAATTGGGCAACGAAGCTGATGCTGCCTTTCACATGGCAGTAACCTTTGCCACTAAAAATCCGGTGCAGATTCACCTGATGCGTAACTTTTACGAACTGCTTTTTCGTGGCATCAAAAAGAGTCTGAGCCACTTATGGGATGACCCTGATAATATAGATTTTGTGATCAAAACCCATACCAAGGTCTATGAAGCCATTGCCAACCGTGAGCCGGATAGAGCCGAGAAGGCAATGTGCGAACATATTGTTTATGTTCAGGATTGGTTTAAAAAGCGGTGGTAGTTTATCTCTTTGGAGCTTCTCATTTTAGTCTTCCTGTGAAGGGGCTATTGTGATTTGCTTTTTTTACCCTGTTAGCTATAATAGTTACAATTGCGCCAACTCTTTCAACAGGATGATTTGAATGCATAGTTTTGTTCCCCCCTTATTACGACCAGAACAGCGCCAATACACCAGGGTGGTTTTTACCCGGACGATCAGGCTGCATATTGATGGTGCCAGAGTGGGTGAGTATGCCGCCCGCAACCTGAGTATGGGCGGAGTATTTATGGAGGGTGAAAACCTGCAGCTGACTCTTGGTAAACACTGCACGCTTGAGCTGCACGAAAAGGGGCAACAGTCCAGTTTGATCCTTAAAATTTCTGCCAAAATTTCTCGGATTGAAGATACAGGCGTTGCTGTTGAATTCCTTGATATGGAAGATGACAGCTTCATGTTTCTCCAAACCATGGTGCTCTACGCATCTGATGATCCGATCGGCATTGCCCAGGATTTCCTGGAAGATTTCTGTCTTCTTCCCCAAGCAGAGAAATCGGGTTCCTATAACAGGTGAATTTTATTCCCCCACCATAAATAGAGTGCACTATTTTGAGTTTACGGTATCTTGTCCTGTTTGACTCTCAGTATTCATTTTTACGCATAAAAAATACACTGTTATGAGTGCACAGCAACAATTATCCAGTACATACATTGCGTCTGTTTTTGGATCGCTGGGTGATAACACCATCTATCTCCTTAAAGATTTGGGGAGAATGGGAATTTTTCTGTTTTTTTCCCTGATTTCTATTTTTAAACGACCGTTTAGGGGCAGGGAACTGATAAAACAGCTTCACTTTATTGGTGCTGGATCGCTTACCGTGATCTTTTTTACTGCTCTTTCCACAGGTATGGTGCTTGGGCTTCAGGGGGTGTACTCGTTAAGCCGGTTTGGTGCTGAGGGGATGCTCGGTTCAGCGGTTTCATTGAGCATTATTATGGAGCTTGGTCCGGTGCTTACCGCGCTCATGGTAACTGGTCGAGCAGGATCTGCAATGTGTGCGGAAATTGGCATTATGCGCATTTCTGAGCAGATAGATGCTCTTGAATGTATGGCTATTGATCCGTTTCGTTATCTCATAAGTCCTAAGGTACTGGCTACCATAATTGCGGTGCCGTTACTTACTGCAGTGTTTGACGTTGTAGGGATATTGGGTGGATATCTGGCAGGTGTTCAGCTCATGGATGTGAACCCTGGCGCTTATTTCTCCGGGATGGTAAAAAGTGTCACGAACCATGATATCCGTCTTGGTGTTACCAAGTCCTTTGCTTTTGCAATGATCATAGTCTGGATATGTGCAGGAAGAGGCTACTTTGTCCAACAAATCAGGGGGGCAGGTTTTGGAGCAGAAAGCGTGAGTAAGGTTACCACCCAGGCAGTTGTACTCTCTTCCATTTCCATCCTGGTGTTTGACTATCTTATTACAGCAGTCCTTCTTTAACCAATCGTGATGGAAAACCAACCCAAAAAAAAAGCAGATGGGGCCATAGAGTTTGTCAACGTTGTAAAAACCTTTGGCAGCAGGGGCAAAAAACATACTGTTTTAGACAATGTCTCTTTTGCAATACCTGAAGGGAAGACCACTGTTATTGCTGGTGGAAGTGGTCAGGGGAAAAGTGTTATCTTAAAGCTCATCCTTGGGCTGCTTGGGCCAGATAGTGGATCAATTCTTATCGGTCGCAAGGATGTTGCCAAGATGGGATATAAACAGCTTCAGGAACTACGCATGCTTTTTGGCGTACTGTTTCAGGGTTCTGCACTGTTTGATTCACTCAGTGTCTATGAAAATATTGCCCTTCCACTGCGTGAAAGATCACGTCTTGATGAAGAACAGATTCGGGAAAAAATCCATCGTACTTTGCAGCAACTGGAACTTGTTGGGCATGAACAGAAGTTTCCTGCTCAACTCAGCGGTGGAATGAAAAAAAGGGTAGGACTTGCCAGGGCGTTGCAGTTAGAGCCGAAAATTGTCCTGTACGATGAGCCGACAACCGGTCTTGATCCTGTCATGAGCGAAGAAATATATGAACTCTTTGCCAATGTGCAACAGCGTCTTGGCTATACAGCAGTGATTGTCAGTCACGACATTCCCCGGGTTTTTGATTTGGCAGATAACATTATATTGTTAAATAAGGGGCAGTTGGACGTGTTTGACCATGTTGATGATATTGTGCATTCTCAACAACCCTACATTAAAGAATTTGCTCAAAAAACATTGGGAATCCGCCCGTAATGAATACACAAGAGGGGTGATAACATGCGATACTCTCGACTTGAAATATTTGTCGGTATGTTTCTGGTCTTAGGCTTTCTGGCCTTTGGCTGGCTGGCTTTGCAGCTAGGCGAGGTTCCCTGGTTGACTGGGACTACAAGCTATACAATCCAGGCTGAATTTGATAACATTTCCGGTATAAAATCTGGAGCAGATGTCCAAATATCAGGGGTTAAGGTTGGCACTGCGCTGGACTTGAACCTCAACGATGACGGACTTGCAGTTGTTACCATGCAAATAGATAAAAAAATTGCAATTCCTGTTGATTCTATTGTTTCTGTTAAGTCCCAGGGAATCATTGGCGACAAGTATCTTCAGATATCGCTTGGTGGTGATGAGGATCTGTATAAAGCTGGTGATGTGATTATGGATACAGAGTCGTCTGTTGATCTGGAATCGCTTATCTCTAAATTTGCTTTTGGACAAGTTAAATAATTGGTGAATTATGGGTATGTGGTACGTAGTACGAGTTTGTCTGATCACGCTTTTTCTTAGTGGAGTGTCGCTTTCTGTTCAAGCCGAAAAAGTCGATTTTTTAGATGACGATTTTTACCAGGAAGAGGTTGACAATTCGTCGGTGAAAGATCCTCTTGAGCCGTTTAACCGGGTAATGTTTGATGTGAATGATGCCGCCTACGATTACTTTTTAAAGCCTGTTGCCACTGGGTATAAAGCCGTACTTCCAGCTGATATCCGTGGCTGTGTGGGGAATTTTTTTAACAACCTTCAAGCCCCGGTACGTTTTATAAATTGTATTTTACAAGGGCGGTTTGAAGAGTCTTTTTGGGTATTGTCCCGTTTTGCTATCAATTCAACAGCAGGTGCTTTCGGTTTAGCAGATCCCGCTGCACGAGAATTCGGTATCCCACAGATTGAAGCCTCTTTGGGAGAAACCCTCGCCACCTGGGGTATAGGAGATGGTTTCTACCTGGTTGTTCCATTTTACGGAGCCACAACCATGACGGACTTTACCGGGAAGCTTATAGAAACTATGGGCTATCCCTACTACTATGTCTCTGAAGATTATCTGGAAAAAAGTGCTGTTCTCGTTCTCAAAGGAACCAATACGTTGTCGTTAAATATCAATGTTTACGATGAGTTAAAGAAGGTGAGCTTTGATCCATATATTGCACTGCGTAACAGTTATTTTCAAAATCGTAAAAAAGCCCGTGATCATAGCGATTTTAAGGTGGAATTTGATTTGTAGGTATTTCTTGTCCGTTTTGAGTAATGCTTGGGTGAGTTTTGCTAGACCTTTCTATTCTATAATACCAAAGCAGGAGCTGGCTGCTGGAGTGCCTCTATGGCAATGGCTTAATCAGCTTTTTTAGTCTCCCCAACACCTACTTCTATTTTTCGTTAGCTTTCTTCTTCATTTTTGTGTATATAATCGGGTTTTGACGAAAATTACCTTTGTTGCCACGGGGTAGTATATCATGCGTATCCGATTTAGTGAAATTTCACCCCATGGAAATCAGTTCGAGATCCATTCCATTGAAGGAATAGGCAGGGCTGACCAACTTTCTGTAGATGGACAGTGTCAAGCCGCATTTGAACTGAAGAGAAAGAATGATAATCAGGTTGAGATGCATGGGACATTACATGCAAAATCAACAATTACCTGTGATCGTTGCCTCAAACCGTTTTCTTTCCCACTTGCAACTCAGTTTCACATCATTTTTGAAATACATGGTGAGGAAAGCTGGCAGCTTAAGGAAATGGAATGTTCGGCAGAGGAGTTGGACACTCATTTTCTGCTCGAACCGGTAATTGATATTGACGATGTATTAAGGCAGCAGGCGCTGCTTGCTCTTCCTACCAAGCAACTTTGTAATGAACGTTGTAAGGGATTATGCAATGTGTGCGGTGCTGACCTAAACATCATGAGTTGTGGCTGTGAGCGTGAAGTAACCAACTCTCCCTTTGCAGCCTTAGCTACATTAAAAGTAAAAAAGGAATAACAATCCTCAGCGTAAGTTGTAGAGCTGGATGATTACAAGGAGTTAAGCCATGGCATTACCTAAAAGAAGACATTCTAGATCCCGTACCCGTCAACGTCGTGCCCATGACGCATTGCGTCGTCCAAGTGTAAGTGTCTGCCCTGAGTGTGGCGAACCTAAAATGCTCCACCAACTTTGCGGTGGTTGCGGCATGTATAAAGGGAAAAATATCATTCAGTTAGAGGATGAACTTAACTAGGCGGCTGATGTGAAAATCGCCCTTGATGCGATGGGGGGAGATCGCGGTCCCGAAATGTTAATACAAGGGGCTGTTGCCGCTGTAGAAGAGTATCGGGATATTGATGTAATCCTTGTAGGCCCCGAAGATCATCTCCAGAAAAAATTAGCTGAAGTCAGTCTGAAGAACAGTGCAGACGCAAGCCGCTTGAGCATCCACCATGCCTCAGAAGTTATAGGTATGGAGGAATCCCCTGTTGATGGGGTGAGAAAGAAAAAAGATGCCTCGGTTATGGTTGGATTTGAACTGGTTAAGTCTGGTCTTGCTGATGCCGTGGTCTCTGCTGGTAATTCAGGTGCCACTCTTGCTGCTGGTGTACGCAAGTTAGGTCGCCTTGAGGGGGTTGCCCGACCTGGAATAGCTAGTTTTTTCCCTACGCTGCAAAAGCCTGTTATGTTAATGGACATAGGTGCCAACGTGGATTGCCGCGCTCAGCACCTCTATCAGTTTGCCGTAATGGCCTCATCCTGCACCAGTTTATTACTTCAAATTGATTCGCCTCGTGTAGGTTTACTGAGCATTGGTGAAGAAACCGGTAAGGGAAATGCGTTGGTTAAGGAAACGTATGATCTCTTACGTGGGAGTTCTTTACACTTTATCGGTAATGTGGAAGGCCGGGACGTGTACAAAGGTGACGTTGACGTAATTGTTTGCGACGGCTTTGTTGGTAACATTTCCCTGAAAATAAGCGAAGGGCTAGCCGAAGCTGCCATGCAGATGCTCAAAAAAGAGATCATGAAAACGTGGCGGGCCAAACTTGGATATCTTTTAATCAGAGAGGCATTTGCCGGGTTTAAAAAGCAAGTTGATTATGCTGAGTACGGTGGTGCACCGCTACTGGGAATTAATGGTACAGGGATTATCTGCCATGGCTCCTCTAATGCAACTGCAATCCGAAATGCACTTAAGGTTGCATCAGACATGGTCTGCACCAAAGTTAATGATGGCATAATCCAGGCTCTTGGTAAAACCGCCTGATTGAGGCATTAATATATGACAAAAGCAGTAATACTTGGAACAGGTTCCTGCCTTCCAGAACGCGGACTAACTAATGTTGAACTTGAGCAGATGGTGGACACTTCTGATGAGTGGATCACTACTCGAACAGGCATCAAGCAACGGAGGATCTCCGGCCCAGGAGAATTTAATTATAAACTTGCTGCGCAAGCTGGGTTACGTGCTCTTGATATGGCTGGCCTCAAACCGACTGACCTTGATTTTATAGTTGTTGCCACCTTATCCCCCCAGAAAATCATGCCTTCAACAGCCTGTTTTGTGCAAAACGAAATTGGCGCTGTTAATGCTTTTGCATACGATATCAACGCAGCATGTACAGGCTTTACCTACGGGATAGATCTCGCCAGTAAGTATATCCAATTTCATCCCAATATGAAGGTGCTCGTTATCGGCTCAGAGACGCTTTCCACCAGGGTGAACTGGCAGGATCGAAATACCTGTGTGTTATTTGGTGATGGCGCAGGAGCTGCTGTTTTGGGGGCATGTGAAGATGGGCGCGGGGTTATCGGCAGTAAGCTTCGCTCTGATGGTCGGTTATGGGACCTCCTTCATATGGATGGGCCGGAAAGCCAGAACAAGGATCTGCAGCCTGAAGGGTGGGAAGGTGCGCTGATTAAGATGAATGGTGGAGAAATCTTTAAGCACGCTGTTCGGGCCATGCAGGATGTGGTTGTGGACCTTCTGGGCGAGCATGATGTTGCTACAGAAGAGATTGACCTGCTTATCCCACACCAGGCTAATATCAGGATTCTCAAGCAACTGCAGAGTCGTCTGAAACTTCCTGATGAAAAAGTGTTTGTCAACGTACATAAATATGGAAACACCTCTGCTGCCAGTATACCCATTGCGCTTGATGAGGCAAACAGGCAGGGATTAATAAAGAAAAATGACATGGTCGTATTTTGCACTTTCGGAGCAGGACTAACGTGGGCGTCACTACTTACGCGCTGGTAAAAGGAGGAGAATTGTTGTGGATTATTTTTTGACCGAAGAACAACAGATGATCGTTGATACTGCCAGGGAGATCACCAATGAAAAAATTATCCCTGTACGAGCAGAGTTAGATGAAAAAAACGAATTTCCCCGTGCTCTTTTAGAAGATATTGCCAAGGCTGACCTGTTTTCTATTTTTGTCCCGGAAGAGTACGGTGGATTTGGTGGTGGCTGCTTTGATATTGCCATTACTCTTGAAGAACTTGCTCGTGGTTGTGTTGGGGTCGCCACCAGTTATGCAGCTAGTGCTCTTGGCATGTATCCGGTTCTCATCGCCGGTAGTGAAGAAATGAAGCAGAAATATCTGCCATCCATTGCCGCTGGCGAACGTTGGGCAGCTTTTGGTCTGACAGAAGCTAATGCCGGTAGTGATGCTTCTGGCATTCAAACCACAGCCATTCTTGTTGGGGATGAATGGGTTTTAAATGGTACCAAGCAATGGATAACCAATGGCGGTGAATCAGATATTTATACCATTATTGCCTTGACTGATCCGGAAAAGGGCGCCCGTGGAGCGTCCATTTTTGTGGTCGAAGATGGAGACCCTGGTTTTTCTTATGGCAAAAAAGAAAATAAGATGGGGATTCGTTCCTCTGCTACCAGGGAACTTATTTTAAAAGATTGTCGCATCCCTCAAGATCGTCTGGTTGGCCGCAAAGGAACCGGGTTTATCACGGTGATGAAAACGCTTGATATCTCACGTCCAGGTATTGCCGCGCTTGGGGTAGGGCTTGCTCAGGCAGCTCTTGACGAAGCTGTTACCTATGCTAAACAGCGTGTTCAGTTTGGAAAACCGGTTATTTCCTTTCAGGCTGTGCAGCATATTTTAGCTGATATGGCTATCCAGGTTGAAGCTGCCAGGTCTCTTGTTTACGCTTCAGCAAAGCATATTGATGGCAATCCTAAAAGCATGTCCAAAGCTTCATCAATGTGTAAGGTGTTTGCTACAGATACTGCCATGAGAGTTACCACTGACGCTGTGCAGGTGCTCGGAGGGTATGGTTACATGAAAGAATATCCAGTTGAGAAAATGATGCGCGATGCAAAGATCCTGCAAATTTATGAAGGCACCAATCAGATTCAGCGTAACGTTATTGGACAGGAACTCAATAAAGAGTATTCAGCCTAGCCCGTTTGGCTTAAGTCTATGAATATTGTTGTTTGTATAAAGCAGGTACCAGATGCAAAGGATGTCCGTCTCGATCCCAAGACCAATACCTTGGCCCGGGAAGGAGTGGAATCCATAATGAATCCCTATGATCGTCATGCCCTTGAAGAAGCGGTGACTTTAAAAGAGCAACATGGCGGTACCGTTACCGTAGTTACCATGGGGCCTCCTCAGGCAGAGGATGTTCTTCGCGAAGCTCTTGCTTGTGGGGCTGATGATGTCTTACTGGTTTCCGATCGTGCCTTTGCAGGAGCTGATACCTGGGCAACTTCCTATACTTTGGCCAAAGCCATTGAAACCTTAGGTCAAATTGACCTTGTTCTCTGTGGCAAACAGGCAATAGACGGCGATACTGCCCAGGTTGGCCCTGGGATAGCGTGCAGGCTTAAGGTCCCTTTTGTAACATGCGTGCAAAAAACTCGTGAATCCACTGCTGACTCCATCACAGTGGAGCGGATGATGGATGATGGGTATGATGTGGTTCGTCTTCCTTATCCAGCCTTGCTCACCGTTGTAAAGGATATCAACGAACCACGGGTTGCGTCCCTTAAAGGGAAAATGAAGGCGAAAAAGGCTTCTATTCCAACTGTTTCTGCTGCCGATATTGGCGCGGAACCTGAAAACATAGGTCTTGCAGGTTCACCGACTCAGGTGGTGCGGGTTTTCTCCCCCGAGGCTAAAGGTGACCGTACTATTTTTACAGGTACTGTGGAAGAACAGGTGAATCAGTTGGTAGAAGAGCTCAAAGCACATATCTAAGGCGGGAAACCCGCAACCATCAGCCTTACTCCTAAAAAAAATCTTGTTTATTCATAAGTAGTGACCATGATTAAAGTAGATTGTGATGAATGTATAGTTTGCGGAATGTGTGAAGCAAGCTGCCCTTTTGGTGCTATTCACGTGGACGACGATTGTGTTGTCGTTGATGAAAATTGTACTTTATGTGGTGCCTGCGTTGAACAATGTGATGTTGAAGCATTATCCATTGAAATCGCTGAAAAAAAGGTGCAACACGATAAAGAGCAGTTTTCCGGTGTCATGGTATTTGGTGAAGTTCGCCACAGTACTATAGCTCCTGTTACCTTTGAATTGCTAGGGGTTGGGCGTAAACTTGCTGATGCCAGAAAAGTGCCTTTAAGTGTTTTAGTAATTGGTCGTGATATCGCACAATATGGCGATACCCTGATTGCTGCTGGTGCAGATACAGTATTGGTTGCCGAAAATGATGAATTTGATCAGTTCAGAGAAGATATCTATGGGGCTGTTTTAGAGCAGGTCATTCAAGATAGGCAACCAGAAATAGTCCTAGCTGGTGCAACTGCAATTGGACGTTCTGTGATTCCTTATGTTGCTACTCGCATCAATGCCGGGCTTACTGCTGATTGTACCAGGCTTGAGATTCGGGAAGATGATGGTATGCTTCTGCAAACCCGTCCCGCTTTTGGTGGGAATATCATGGCGACCATTGAATGCCCTGATACAAGACCACAAATGGCAACTGTTCGTCCCAAAGTGATGGCTGCCCTTGAACCTGATACCACCAGGACCGGAACAGTTGAAGCTGTTGCCATAGATGCTGCTGGGCTCTCCTCTCAGATTGAGATTATCGATACGGTTATATGTGATGAGGATCAGGTGAATATACAAGAGGTGGAAGCCCTTGTAGCAGGCGGACGTGGTCTTGAATCTGAAAAGGGGTTTGAGTTAATCAAGGAACTGGCTGATGAGCTTGGTGCTGCTGTGGCGGCTAGCCGAGCTGCTGTTGATTCAGGGTGGATTCCATACTCTCACCAGGTAGGACAAACCGGTAAAACAGTTAGTCCAAAGCTTTACATTGCCTGTGGTATTTCAGGTGCAGTACAACATGCGGTTGGGATGCAGTCTGCAGATATCGTGGTTGCCATTAACCGTGATGAAAAGGCCCCAATTTTTGATATTGCAGATTATGGTATTGTTGGCAATCTTTATGAAGTTATTCCTGCACTCATTAAACGGATTCAGGAGGTGAAAAGTGACGCTTGAAGCAAAAATAGCGCTTGTCACTGGTGGTAGCAGAGGCATTGGTCGTGCTGTCTGTAAGCAGTTGGCATCTTCAGGAGTTGTGGTGGGTGTTAACTATGTTGCCAATCCTAAGGCTGCAGACGATACCCTGGCTCAAATAACCGAGGCCGGGGGAACGGGTTTTACCACCCAGTTTGATGTGGCTGATGCTCGAGGTGCGCAGGAAGCTATAAAAAAGATTATGAACCAACATGGGAGCATTGATATTTTAGTCAACAATGCTGGTATTACCCGCGACGGGCTTATGGCACGTATGAAAGAAGCCCATTGGGATGCTGTGTTGAACACCAATTTAAAAGGCGCTTTTAATTGCAGTAAGGTGGTAATGCGCTCCATGATGAAAAAAAAATGGGGCCGAATTGTTAACATAAGTTCAGTTATTGGTTTTCTCGGTAATGGCGGGCAAGTTAATTACAGTGCTGCCAAAGCAGGACTGGTTGGCTTTACCAAATCCATGGCCAGAGAACTAGCCGCGCGTAATGTAACCGTTAACTGCGTGGCACCAGGATACATTGTTACTGATATGACAGAAGAGCTTGACGAAGAAATTCAGCAAACAATACAGGCGCAGATTCCTCTTGGCCGTTTAGGAGAGCCGGAAGATGTGGCTGCAGCTGTTGGGTTCCTTGTCTCCCCTGGCGCAGACTATTTGACTGGCCAGACTCTTCACGTCAACGGTGGGATGTATATGGGAAATTAGTTTTCTAACGGAAAACTATGCGTACACTTTTTGTAGTTGTAAGAATAAACAATAAAGTAAAAAATTTAGGAGAATACAATGGCAGTTGAAGCTAAAATGATTGATATCATCGTCGAACAATTAAGTGTTGATAAAGATAAAGTTGTACCTGGTGCTTCTTTTGTAGATGACCTTGGCGCTGACTCTCTTGATCTGGTTGAGCTGATCATGGCAATGGAAGAAGAGTTTGATGTGGAAATTCCTGATGAAGAAGCAGAGAAAATCACTACCGTTCAAAACGCTATTGATTTTGTAGCTAAGATTGAAGGCTAAGTAAGGATAAAGCAGTGAAAAGAAGGGTCGTTGTTACAGGTGTAGGACTGGTCTCCCCTCTAGGTACAGGTACTGAAAAGACCTGGGATAATTTACTCAGTGGTAAGAGTGGAATTGGACCTATTACCAGATTTGATGCCAGTAATCAGGCTTCGCAGATAGCTGCAGAGGTTACTGATTTTCATTCGTCAGACTGGTTTGAGAAGAAACAGGCAAAGAATCTTGATCTGTTTGTTCAGTACGCCATTGTCGCTGCAGATATGGCATTAAAAAACAGCGGCCTTTCCATTACCGATGCTAATCGTGAGCGTGTCGGTGCTATTACTGGTTGCGGAATGGGGGGGCTCCCCACCATTGAAGAGTATCACCAGATAATGGTTAATCGTGGGCCACGTAAAATTACGCCATTTTTTATCCCCAGGGTCATTCCTAATATGCCTTCTGGTCATATTTCCATGCACCTTGGAACAAAAGGCCCTAACCTGACCCAGACTACAGCCTGTGCAGCCGGAACCCATGCAGTTGGTGAGGCTTTCCGCCATATTGCTTATGGCGACTGCGATATCGCGGTAACTGGTGGTTCTGAGTCAGTGATTTGCCCCCTTGCTGTGGGTGGATTTAGTGCAATGAAGGCACTTTCAACCAGAAATGATGATCCACAACATGCTTCAAGGCCGTTTGACAAGGGTCGCGATGGTTTTGTTATAGCTGAAGGTGCTGGTATGCTCATTTTGGAAGAGATGGAGTCAGCTGTCAGGCGTGGGGCGCATATTCTAGCCGAGGTCATTGGTTACGGACAAACCAGTGATGCATACCATATTGCAGCTCCACCTGAAGATGGTGAAGGTGCTGCTCGATGCATGGTAGCTGCACTGCGTGATGCAGGAATTGAGCCCGAAGAGGTTGACTATATTAACGCCCATGGCACTTCTACGCCACTCAATGACCGCTGCGAAACCCATGCTATAAAAACGGTGTTTCAGGATCATGCCTACAAACTTGCCATCAGCTCAACAAAGTCCATGACAGGCCACATGCTTGGAGCTGCCGGTGGCGTAGAGGCTGCGTTTACTGCCCTTACCCTTGATACAGGCATTATTCCACCTACTGCTAACCATGAGGAGCCCTCACCAGAATGCGATTTAGATTACGTACCGTGTAAGGCACGGGAAGTGCATCCGCAAATAGCAATTTCAAATTCTTTTGGATTTGGCGGCACCAATGGTGTGGTCGTCATGAAAAAATTTGCAGCCTAACCATTAGGTGGTACAGTGAAAATTATAGTTGGATGTGATCATGGCGGGTTTGATCTGAAGCAAAAGATTGTTACCTCGCTGATTGATGGTGATCATGAGGTGGTTGATGCTGGTTGCTATTCTACCGATTCTGTTGATTACCCTGATATTGCAGGTAAAGTATGTGATGCCGTAAAGAGTGGCGAGGTCGAGCAGGGGATTCTTATTTGTGGTACAGGGATCGGCATGTCCATGGCAGCCAATCGTGTACCGGGTATCCGTGCAGCTTTATGTACGGAAACATTTTCAGCAAAAATGAGCAGAGAGCATAATAATGCCAATGTGTTATGTCTTGGCGGAAGAATTACTGGACCAGCTCTTGCCCTTGATATTGTGGATATGTGGGTAAACACATCGTTTAGCGGGGGGAGGCACCAGCGTAGAATTGATATGTTTAACTGATATGCTCACTTTTTTATCACTGTTGTGAAGATTTGCTCAACCGGCATGCTTTTGTTGAAAGCTGCCGGTTTTCTTTTATTCAGTTGAGGAAGTATCATGAAATGTCCTTATTGTAGTCACCTGGAAAATAGAGTTATTGACTCCCGTGTCAATAAAGACAAGACCATTATTCGAAGAAGAAGAGCTTGCGCATCCTGTGAACAACGGTTTACCACCTATGAGCGGATTGAGCTTATGCTGCCAATGCTTATCAAAAAGGATGGCCGGCGTGAACCATGGAACCGAGGGAAGATTATTGCTGGACTCGAAAAGGCATGTGAAAAACTTCCGGTAAGCATGACAGAGATCGATGCCTTTGTTGATAATATCGAGTTGCGGTTGCAAGACGCTGGTGGAAAAGAGGTCGCAACCAGTCAGGTTGGAGAGTGGGTGATGGAATCCTTACCCTCTTTGGATGAGGTGGCTTATGTCCGGTTTGCTTCCGTCTATAGACAGTTCAAGGATGTGAATGAATTTATGGATGAGTTAAAGATGTTTCTTGGCAACTCTAATGATGCTCATCCTAAAAAGAAGTAGTGGCTATACATATGCAAAGTAAGGATGAGCAGTACATGCAACTAGCCATTGAACAGGCAAAAAAAGGAAGAGGAAGAACCTCGCCCAATCCAGCTGTAGGTGCTGTTATTGTTAAAGATGGAGTTGTAATAGGAAAGGGATATCATAAAAAAGCCGGAACACCCCACGCCGAAATACATGCCATTGCTGACGCAAAAGAGTCTGTTGAGGGAGCAACCATATATGTCACCTTAGAGCCTTGCAGTCACACAGGGAGAACTCCACCTTGTACAGAAGCGATCATAAGAAATGCATTTGGTAGAGTGGTCGTAGGAATGGAGGATCCAAACCCTTTAGTCTCAGGGAGGGGCCTGGAGCAGTTACGCGCACAGGGCATACACGTAAGGAGCAGGGTTTTAGAACATGAATGCAGGGCACTTAATTTTCCTTTTTTAAAACATATTACTACAGGGCTGCCGTGGGTCATTATGAAGGCTGGGGTAAGTCTTGATGGTCGTCTTGCTTATGAAAGAGGGAAGGGGGGAAAGGTAACCGGTAGAGAGGTGCAACAGGTCGTTCATGGTTTGCGTGATCAGGTTGATGCCATTCTAATTGGTGTGGAAACGGCCCTTATTGATGACCCCAGTCTCACAACCCGGCTGGAAAACGATGATGGTCAGGATCCTTTGAGAATTGTTTTGGATTCACACCTGCGCTCGACTGCAACCTTACAGCTGTTTCATCAGGACTCCACCGCCGATACTTGGGTGTATTGTCTTCCTTCTGCTTTGCAAGAAAAGCAGGACAAGCTTGAGCAGAGCGAAAAGGTTCGCGTATTCAGGGTTGGGGAGGAAACCGATGAGCATGTTGCTATCAGTGCCGTGCTGCATCACCTGGGAAGCCAGGGGATAAACTCTGTGTTGGTCGAGGGGGGAGCGAGAATACATGGTGCTTTTCTGCAAGCGGATCTGGTTGACCAGGTTTACCTCTTCTATGCCCCATTTTTTATTGGAGATGGAGGTGTGCCCCTTGTTTCAGGTCAAGGCTCCCGACAAAGAACTGAAACCTTTTTTGTGGAACAGGCCATACAACAGGTTGGCAATGACTTCCTCTTTACCGGGGTTAGGCGTTATCCCATTGATTTTGCAAAAGATTCCTGATTGCTGGTAAATGTCTTTCCAGCGTATCCATATTCTTAAATGATATGGTGAGTTCACAGGTATCGAGTTCAAAATTGCTACTGTGATGTATTGTAAGGCTTTGTGGAAGTTGGAGTTGGTGGACCCGTCTGGTAAAGGTCTGCTCTGCTGCAAGGGATTCCGGAGAGCACTGGTTGTTTAGGTAACCCAGCAGATCTGCAGCCTGCTGGGGAAGATTGTGGGTGTCAATAAACTCTTTTTCGCTCCAGTGCTCAATAATTTCTGCAAAAGATGTGTTCAACCTTTTGGTTAATTCAATAGCCATGTTGATAAGATTGTTTTGCTTGGAACCTCCCAAACGGTATCGTTCAATCAGCGAGATAACTGTTTTTTGATCTGAATGTGTTAACTGGTTGAGTTTCTTAAACGTTTTAAGGCTTAGTCGACCATTATGAACAGCTTGCTGGACCTGTCTGTCCATCTCAAGGAGAGACCGTAGCTCCCGCAATTGATGATTATTTGGGCTGTACCCCATCATTTTGAGCAAGTCAAACAGTTCGCTCTGGTTTAGCTCTTGCTGCCCGTTGCTCACAAGTAAAGCTTCTTCTATGGGGCTAATGTCTGGCTCATATGTTCCATAAGACACAATAAGCGAGTATTTGGTTTTTGAATCCAAATCAGGGGCAAGAAGATAGCAGGGGAGCTCTTTTACCTTAGCTCGCTGGGCTTGTATAAATCGATGAAAGCCTGTTAAGAGAGCAAAGACGCCTTGTGTTTTTTCTTCGATGAGAAAAGGTGGTTGAGGGGAAGAGGCTGTTACAGTTGTTTTTTGGGGGGTAGCCTTGGCGGTGTTGTCACTATAAAGTTCCGTTATTATTTGTGGAACATGGAGTTGATCTGCAGCTATCTGACAAAAGGTATATGGCGTTTTCACTCTGGGGTAAACCTGTAGTATGGATAAAAAAGAAAAGGGGTATCGCTTATTGCGATACCCCTTACATCTAAATGGCTGACCCTACCTTTACAAGGCATTAATCCTTGTACGTAATATTCCTGAAGGTTTGAAGGTCACTACCCTGCGAGCATCCAGGATCAGTTCATTTCCTGTTTGAGGATTTCTCCCCCGACGTGATTTTTTATCCTTAATATTGAATTTTCCAAATCCACTGAGCAGAAGATCCTGACCATTTATCAGGGAGCTTTTTGAAAGATTGAGAAAGGTTTCCACTGATTCCGTTGACTGGGATTTAGTCAGAGCAGGGTGTGTTTTATATACCTCTTGGACTAAGTCAGCTTTAGTTAATGTCATATTGTTTACCTCTTGCTGAAGCTATCTAACGTTTGGTTTTCAGATTATTTTGTCTCTGTTACTTCTATAATAGGTGAGGTTGCGTCAAGTTGTCAAATGTAAGTATGGAAATTCCAGAATAATAAAAACCGTTTGCATCCATTGTTAAACGACACTTGCAATCTTGAATATGGGCAGATACATGGAAACAACTAAACCACCAATCATACCGCCAAGGAATACCATCATAAAAGGCTCTATCATTGCCGTTAAGTTTTCAACCGCTTGATCCACCTCTTCATCGTAGAAGTCAGCAATTTTTTCCAGCATGGTGTCCAGGGCACCAACAGATTCCCCAACATTAATCATTTGCACGACCATATTGGGAAAAACGCCAGACTCTTCAAGTGGTTCAGAAATAGGACGCCCTTCTGAAATACCATCAGAAACCCTGATAACTGCCCGTTCAATCACTTTGTTTCCGGAGGTCTTTGCAACAACATTCAGTGCCTCTAATATGGGGACACCACTTTGGAGCATGGTGCTCAACGTTCTGGTAAATTTTGAGACAGCCACTCGGCGAAGTAAAAGACCAATAACCGGTGATTTCAGCATGGCTGCATCTATCTTCAGACGCCCTTTTTCCGTTTTGTATATTTTTTTGACTATCCAACCACAAAATACTCCGGAAATACCTATATAGATAAAATAATTTTTGAAAAAATCACTGGCGTCTACCACAAATTGGGTGGGTGCTGGGAGGGCAGAGTCAAAATCTTCAAACATTTTAGCAAAAACAGGAACAACAAAAACAAGGATAACAACCAGAATAAGCAGTGATATGGCCAAGCATATTACAGGGTAGGTCATTGCTCCTTTAATTTTCTTTTGGAGGGCCATGGCCTTTTCTTTAAATACTGCAAGACGTGAAAGGATGGTATCAAGGATACCACCTAACTCGCCAGCCTCAATCATGTTTGCATAGAGGTTGTCAAAAATTTTGGGATGTTTACGCATTGAGTCTGCAAGGGTGGTCCCTGTTTCAACATCGGTTTGAATTTCTAATAATACTTTTTTAAATGTTGAGTTAGATTGCTGTTTTCCTAAAATTTGTAAACATTGAACCAAAGGAAGTCCGGCATCAATCATCGTTGATAATTGCCGCGTAAAAATGACAACATCTTTGCCGGTTACCTTCGGTTGAAAAAAAGAAACGTTTTCAAAGATATCCTTAGGTTTTTCTTTTATCTGTACATCATCAATACGCAGACGTCTGATTTGTGCCAACGCTGCATTTTCGTCGGGTGCTTCCAGTTCACCTTTTCGTTTTTCACCGTAACTGTTTTTTCCTTTCCAGACATATATTGGCATGGATACTCTCCGCAGAGCCTGAAGATTTTAGCGATAAATTTAGATAAATTATTGACAGAGATGATAATTATTTTTATAAGAGCAAGTTTCAATAGACACGTGATCACCTGTCATATTTTAAGATATTGTATGGAAGTTTTTTTCTTGATTCAAGAAAAAGTTTATATTTTTTCAGGAGTTGGCGCAATGCAGACAGAGTATGTAGCGAAATTTAGTGATGGTCAGTTTCAGCCGGTAATCGAAAAGTGTGAAGGCTGCGAACGGATAGTTGAGGTAGAGAAAACCAAATATTGTAATACCTATGCACAACCTGGTGCAAAATGGCGCTTGGGGATATGTAACTTTGCAACCCATGACAAACCTGAAGTGAAGATTGTGAAAGTCAGGGTTAACCCGTTGAAAGCAGCAAAGCGTGCTTCCAAAAGGAGAGGGTAATTTACCTCTTCCTGCTTGTCTTAGCGGAACAAAAAAGGCCACTGCATATGCTATGCAGTGGCCTTTTTTATGATGTAAGAGGCTGTGGTGCTATTTCTTGCCAACCCCAACATATTGAAAACCAGCAGCGCGCATTTTGTCTGGCTCATAGACGTTTCTGAGGTCTATAAAAACTGGTTCTTTGAGGCAGTCTTTTAATTTTTCCAGATCAAGTGCCCTGTATTGGTTCCACTCCGTCATGAGAACCACACAATCTGCATCTTCCGCAGCTTCATAGGCATTGTTTACATAGCTAATACCGCTGGGCAGGTACTTTTTGGCTTCTTCTATTCCTTTGGGATCGTGAGCTTTAATAACAGCACCTTTTTCAAGCAGGGCTGGCAAGATAGTAGCCGCAGGAGCATCGCGCATATCATCGGTTTCTGGCTTAAAGGTTAATCCCAGTACTGCAACGGTTTTTCCGGCTTCTGATCCCCCAAGCATTTCACGAATCTTTTTCACCATCCTTGCTTTTTGAGCTGCATTGACTTCAACCGCAGCTTCCACAATGCGTACGTTTTCCCCATGTTCTTGAACAATTCGCATCAAAGCAAGGGTATCTTTTGGGAAGCAGGATCCGCCATAACCAGGGCCAGGATGAAGGAATTTACTTCCAATTCGACCATCCATTCCAATCGCTTTGGCAATATCAGTAACATTGGCATTGACAGCTTCACATACGTTAGCAATTTCATTGATAAAGCTGATTTTTACCGCCAGAAAAGCATTGGCAGCATACTTTGCAAGTTCTGCCGTTTCGATGGTAGTACTCACAATTGGAGTGTCACGGATGTATAAAGGTTCATAAATTGCTTGTAACATGTCTTCAGCTTGCCTGGATTCCACGCCAATGACCACCCTGTCCGGGCGCATGAAATCTGAAATGGCAGCTCCTTCTCTTAAAAATTCAGGGTTGGAAGACACGTCAAAATCTGCATCAGGATTGGCCTCTTTAATGATTCTGCTTACTTGCCGTGCCGTACCAACGGGTACCGTACTTTTGTCCACAACTACAGTATAACCGCTCAAGTGAGGAGCAATGTCTTTGGCTGCCTGGTACAAATACGTCAGGTCAGCATATCCATCACCGCGCCTGCTACTGGGAGTCCCTACGGCTAAAAAGACTGCTTCCGCATCAGGGATCGATTCAGCAAGGTCTGTGGTAAAATGAAGTCTGCCTTCATCGACATTTTTCTTAACCAGGGCTGCGAGCCCCGGCTCATATATTGGAATTATACCTTTTTTTAGAGTGACAATTTTTTCTTCGACATTGTCTATGCAGGTCACATTATGACCAAATTCAGCAAAACAGGTACCTGTTACTAATCCTACATATCCGGTACCTATCATTGTGATGTTCATTTTTTCTCCGATTGTAACTATTTATGTGATATGCGACCGATTTTTCTCAACGCTCACCAATAATTGTTTTCAGTAAGGGGTGTTACTTTTCTCTGGCACCAAACAGGGCAGTACCTATACGGATATACGTAGCTCCTTCTTCAATGGCCACCTGGAAATCGCCAGACATGCCCATGGAAAGTTCCACTTTGTTATTATCAGCAAAAAGGTGTTTTTTTGCAAAATTTTCTGCCATTTTTCTAGTCTGGATGAAAAATTTCCTGGTCTGTTCGGCATCTGCTGAGAAAGGAGGGATGATCATCAGCCCAAGAACAGGTAAATCCGTTTCATCCCGGATTTGGTTAAGGAGCAATTCTGCTTCCTCGGGCATGACCCCGCCTTTCTGCTTTTCTTTGCCAATATTGATCTGGAGTAGAATTGATACATTTTTTTGCAAGGCTTTGGCATGTTTATCAATTAGTTTGGCAAGTTTGATTCGGTCTACGGTTTCGATGACATCAAACAAGGCAACCGCTTGTTTTGTCTTATTACTCTGTAAATGCCCTATAAAGTGCCAGCTTATATCAGCTGGAAGCTGAGGGATTTTTTCTGCCGCTTCCTGGAGGTAGTTTTCACCAAACTGTAGTTGCCCGTTATCATAGGCTTCCTGGATAAGCTCTACTGGCTTACGCTTGGAAACGGCTATGAGTTTAACATCTTCGGCCTGTCGTTCACATTGTTTGGCACAGGCCCTCATTTCGTTTCGAATGGTATGGAAATTTTGAGCAATCATTTTAGACACTGGGAAGATTGAAGAGGTTACACGCATTCATCGTTGTTATACTCGCAACTTCTTCAAGCGAAATATTTCGTAACTCAGCTACTCGTTTTGCGGTATGCATTACTTTATCTGGAGTATTACGTTTTCCTCGAAATGGGACTGGTGCGAGAAAGGGGCCATCGGTTTCGAGCAGTAAATGGTTTATATCTACATGTTGTGCAACATTATGAAGATCCTGAGCATTTTTAAACGTTACAATGCCTGGTATTGAGAGATAAAAACCAAGCTCGACGACTTTATTTGCCAGTTCAAGGTTACCTGAAAAGCAGTGCATGACTCCACCTTTTGGATAGGGACCATTTTCTCTTAAAATGGCCATGGTGTCCTCATGGGCGTCACGATCATGGATGACCACTGGTAAGTTGACTTTTTTTGCCAGTTGGAGTTGGGCTGCAAAAGCTTTCTGCTGTACATCAACAGGAGAATATTTTTTTGCATAATCCAACCCTATTTCCCCATAACCGACAACTTTTTCTAAGTGGGCCAGGTCTTCAATGGAAGCTAGTGTTGATTTTGTACAACTGGTTGCTTCATGGGGATGAATGCCAATGGTTGCATAGACCTGATCATAGCGTCCTGCTATGGTCACAGCACTCTTTGAACTTGGCAGGTCAATACCAATGGTAATGATGTTTTTTACTCCAACAGCGAGCGCGTCATGTAAAACCTGGTCCAGGTCATTTTCATAGGCCTGCATATCCAGGTGGCAATGGGAATCAATCAGTGAGATGTTCATTGGGCAGTACTTACTTGGAAGAATAGAGTATATGGCTGGAGGATGTGAGCATCTGAGGTGAACTTCTTTACAATACAACAGAAAGAGTAAAATACGTGTAAAAAAAGGAGAGCGGCTGGTTCTCTTTCAACCGCTCTCTGCCTTCATTATTGAAAGCCAGGAAATATAGCACAAAGAATGCTTATTGACAGTAAAACCTTATTTTTTACAACAACCTGAATCCGAAAGCGTTCAAAAACAGTGTAGATACAAGGAGGTGACGTAATGCTGCTACTCCCTTTCGCATGTTGAGGCGTTGTTTTGGTTCATGCTCCGGTTGTCCCTGTTTACGGCGAAACATTGTACATTTTTACGGAATTCCGGTGGGCCCAGTGAAATGTTTAACGACAATTATTATTCCTGTGCAGCGGCCATGATTTCAAACAGCTCTGGCAGCGCCTGTCCACTGGATTGCTGGACAAAAAAGCCCCGTCCACTGCGCATGGCCATGTCTGAAAAGGGATTTTCCTCTATATTGATATCAATGATGGTCCCGCCAAGCTGATACACCGCATGGGCAACTTGGTTAGGCAGGTTGGTAGCACCTGAGGTGCCAACGATGATCAGCAGGTCCGTCTGCTGAGCCGCTTGGATCGCGCTGTGAAAATGGTAATGGTGCTCGTTGTAGTTCTCATCAAAGAGTAGGATATGGGGGCGTGTCATGGCACCGCACGCCGGGCATACCAAATGCTGGCGATCCGTCTCGGTAAACTTGTCTTCCTTGCTTTTTCCTGGTACCTCATCGGGAATGGGATAGACCGCCGGAGTACACTCCTTTATGCAACGCATGTAGGAAACATTGCCGTGGATCTGCATGGTTTTCTCCGGGCTGCTTCCTGCCTGGAGGTGCAATCCATCAATATTTTGGGTGATCAGGGTGAAGCGGTCGCCAAACTCAGCTTCCATGTCCACCAGGGCGTAATGACCAGGGTTGGGCTTGGCAGCGCGGCACACACCGAGCCGGTACAGGTACCAGCGCCACACTTCTTCTGGATACTGGGACAACATCCTGAAGGTGGCCATCTCCTGGGGATGATACTCTTTGGAGCCAAAGGTCCAATACCCCTCAGGACCACGAAAGGTTGGGATACCGCTTTCGGCGGAGATTCCGGCACCGGTCATAACCGTAATCTTTCCTTTTTTGCTTATCTGCCCAACCGCCTCTATGAGTTGTTGTTCCATAATCCCTCCTTTGTTTTTCAGGCAAGCTTTGCTAAAAAGATGGGTATAACACAATTCATACAACCACGAATGTACATCATACACAATTGGAGAAGATCCAGGTGGAAAAAATAATCAGACAGATCCTTACCTCACGAGTCTATGAAGCAGCACTGGAGACCCCCCTGGAGGCAGCGACAGCCCTTTCTCAGCAATATAACAATAACATTCTGATAAAAAGGGAAGATTGTCAGCCTGTTTTTTCATTTAAAATTCGTGGTGCTTATAACAAGATCGCCCAGCTCGGTTTTGAGGAACGAAAAGTGGGGGTTATCACGGCTTCTGCCGGAAATCATGCCCAGGGAGTGGCCTTTGCAGCCAGCCGTTTAAACCTGCCAGCGGTTATAGTGATGCCGGTGACCACACCGCAGATTAAGGTTGCAGCAGTAAACCGGTTGGGTGGTGAGGTGGTGTTACATGGGAATAATTACTCCGAGGCGGCTGACCACGCAAAATTGCTCCAGCAGGATGGCGGGCTGACCTATATCCCGCCCTTTGATGATGAGCTGGTGATCGCAGGGCAGGGAACTGTGGGGGATGAACTGCTCCGCCAGAATCCCGGTGAGCTGGATTGTATCTTTGTCCCCATTGGCGGGGGCGGGCTGATTGCCGGAGTTGCAGCGTACATAAAGGCACTGCGTCCTGAGGTTAAAATTATCGGAGTCGAGCCCTATGACAGCGATGCCATGTACCAATCCCTTGAAGCTGGTAAACGGCTTGTTTTACCAACCGTGGGTATCTTTGCTGACGGTGTGGCCGTAAAGCAGGTGGGGGTGTATACCTTTGCTTTATGTCAACAGTATGTGGACCAGATCATCAGAGTAACCACCGATGAGCTGTGCAGCGGGATCAAGACAGTGTACCAGGCCACCCGTTCCATTGTTGAGCCTGCAGGAGCTCTGGCAATGACTGGTCTGCTTAAATATGTACGCGAGACCGGGGCTAAGGAGCAAACCCTGATTGCCATAAACTCGGGAGCCAACATGAATTTTGAAAGGCTTCGTTATGTTGCTGAACGAACCCTGGTAGGTGAACAGCAGGAGGCCTTTTTTGCGGTAACCATTCCGGAACAACCAGGCAGTTTGAAGCACTTTTGCCACGACATGGTTGGTGATCGCAATATCACTGAGTTTAACTACCGCCTTTCAGCACGCGATAAGGCACACATCTTTGTTGGTATCTCCATTTCAAGTGAACAGGAGCGATATACGTTTGGCAAACGGCTGGAAAAGGCTGGTTTTGCCAACATCGACCTTACCGATAACGACCTGGCCAAAACCCATATTCGCTATATGGTCGGCGGGAAAGCAAACGAAGCCAAATGCGAGCGACTGTTTCGCTTCTGGTTCCCGGAAACTCCCGGAGCCCTGGTTCGCTTCCTGGATGCCACCCGCAGCAATCACAACATTTCCTTATTCCACTACCGCTTTCAGGGAGGTAATTTCGGCAGGGTGCTGATTGGGCTCGAATGTCTGGAAAAAGATGGAACAAGACTGGAACAACGCCTTGATGAGCTGGGGTATAGATACCAGGAAGAGACCAATAACCCTGCCTATGGGTTGTTTCTTTAGGAGGCGTTGTTGGTCTTTCTGAGGGCAAGTTTACACCCACCGGTTTGGAGTCGGTGGGTGTTTGGTTACTAAAAAACAGCACCAGCAGGGCTATGAGGCCGCCAAGCGCTGTGGGAATACGTCTCGCCTTTTACGGGGATTAACCGGGAATGAAGACCATTACACATCTGCGTCAGCTGCCATCGTCTTTCTCCTGTGATGATTTTAATACACCATTTTTTTCAAACAGAAGCTCAGCCAGTCCAGATCGTTCAACTGTGAATCCGATGCGCCACCATCCTTTTTTTGGGGTAAGGATAAAAATTTGCTCTCTTGATGGCCGTTTCCAGTCAAAGGGATACCAGGTGCGAAAATCACCTGAACCGTGGATACGGAATTTACCGTTCATAAGGGTTGGCAGAACCACTTCGATGTGTTTAATCGCGCTGAACTGGACCCGCTTTGATCCAATGGGAAAGTAGTAGTGACGGAATAGAATGGATTTCTCGTCAATTTCCACCAACTTATCGCTATAGAACATGAGTTTATGCTGGGGTTTTTACGCTATGAACTTTTTATTTCAAAGCGGTTGTAATCTCTTTCTTTTCAAGTATATGGGATAGCGGTTTGAAAAAGCAAATTGAAATCTGACTGCTCACAGTGTACTACTTTTTCGCAGACTTTGCTTTTCTAAGGGAGTAGCCTGCTTATCAAAAAGAAATTAAGCTATCCCCCCTCTGCTTCGCAAGGAATTATATTACACTAAGCACTACTTGACATTGATCACGTGCATACCACTAAAGAAAACAAACCATTGCAGCTTGTTGAGGAGTATCTGCGTTTTACCGATAAACATGTGTTTCTTACAGGGAAAGCAGGAACTGGTAAAACCACCTTTTTAAAAGGCTTAAAAGAGACCAGCCCCAAGCGGATGGTGGTCGTGGCACCGACCGGTGTTGCTGCCATCAATGCCGGTGGAGTTACGTTGCACTCCTTTTTCGGGCTGCCGTTTGGCCCCTTTGTTCCTGGCAGCGACTCTTATTCCGGTTCGCGCTACCACAGGCTGAGCCGTGAAAAGCTTAAAATTATCAAGAGCCTGGATCTGCTGGTCATCGATGAAATCAGCATGGTGCGGGCCGACATGCTCGATGCTGTGGATCACGTGCTCAGAACTCAACGCAGGAACAACCAGCCTTTTGGCGGCGTCCAGCTGCTCATGGTTGGCGATCTGCAGCAGCTGGCGCCGGTGGTGACGGCCAACGAGCAACCCATAATTGATCAGTATTATGCTTCGCCCTATTTTTTCAGCAGCCATGCCCTGAACAATGCCGGGTTCATCGGTATTGAGCTTACTCAAATCTACCGTCAAACTGATACAGCGTTTATTCAACTCCTTAACAATGTTCGTAACAACTGTGATATCAATGCGACATTGGCGCAGCTCAATGCTCAGTATGTGGCGACGCCGAGCCTGGAGAACTATTCCGGCTACATCACCCTCTGCACCCATAACCGTCAGGCAGACGCCATCAATACCGATCATCTCCGATCACTGAACACTGATGTACGCCATTTTTCTGCCGAAATTGAAGGGGAGTTTCCTGAAAACGCCTTCCCAGCTGCCCAAACGCTTGAGCTGAAAGTTGGAGCGCAGGTGATGTTCATCCGCAATGATATTTCACCAGAGAAACGGTATTTCAACGGCAAAATTGGTACCGTGAGCAGCATCGGCAATACCGAGATTTGTGTCGTCTGTGAGGGAGATAACGAGCCTGTCACGGTTGAGCAAAGCAGCTGGGAAAACAAGACCTACCTGCTGGATGCGGAGCGCGGGGAGATAACGGAGACGGTTATCGGTTCTTTTGTACAATTTCCACTGCGTCTTGCATGGGCAGTAACCATTCATAAGAGTCAGGGACTGACCTTTGATAAGGTCATTATCGATGCCCAGGCAGCCTTTTCCCATGGGCAGGTGTATGTGGCGTTGAGCCGCTGCCGAACACTTGATGGTATTGTGCTGCGTTCCCGGCTGTCTCAGGACTCACTCAAGCCTGATGCGCGGGTTACCTCGTTTAGTCAACAGGTACTGGGTAATCCAGAGCAGCATCAGGCACAGCTTGAGCAGGAAAAAAATCGCTACCAGCAGCGACTGTTACTGGAGTGTTTTGACTACTCCAAACTGGATAGATTGCTGAGTCGCTTTATCGGGTTAAACAAACGATATGCAAATCAGGTGCAGGTCTTTGGCTGCGAGGACATAGAGGCACTGCAAGGGAGCATTCGCAGTGCAATCGTTGTGGTTGGGCAGAATTTTGGACGCCAGCTGCAGGGGCTTTTCAATGACGACCAGCTCCCTTGTGAAGATGGGCATATCCTTGAGCGGATAACCAGGGCTTCGGCGTATTTCACCCAAAAACTGGATGAGCTGTATACTGCCCCTTTTGCAAAGATGCATTTTGAGACGGATAACAAGGAGGTCAACAAGCAGCTTCGCAAGGCACAAGATGCGCTGGAAGAAGAAGCCGGCATGAAGATTGCCGGCGCTGCTTCCTGTAAAAAGAGCTTTTCACCTGAACAGTATCTGCGCGCACTGTCTGCTGCAGCCGTTGCTTTTTCCTCTGCTGGAACCAGTGCAAGGAAAAAGCAGAACGAGCCGGTCTATACCGAGGAGGATGTAACCCATGCTGCGTTTTTTACGCAGCTGAAAAAGTGGCGTACTGACAAGGCCAGGGAGTTGGGCGTACCTGCTTTTCATATCCTTCACCAGAAAACCCTTGTGCAAGTGGCTGTGCATCTTCCAGATACCATTAAGGCGTTGCAAACAGTGAAAGGTATTGGGCCGGTTACTGCAGAGCGGTTTGGTGAGGAGTTAATCACCATGGCTCAAAAATATCGCCGTGATAACCATATTGATACGGTTGTTTTGCCTCTATTATCTGCTGAACGGAAAGCGGTAGAGAAGAAGCAGGAAAAGAGCACTAAAAGCACCAAAAAGACCAAAGATATCAGCCTGGAAATGTTTGAACAGGGGATGAGTATCGCTGAGATTGCCAGAGAGCGTGGTATGGTTACCCAAACCATTGAGGGGCACATGGCCCATTGGGTGGCAGTGGGGAAGGTGGACATCTACAAGCTGGTAGACGCAGCCCGAGTTGCACACATTAAGCAGGTTTTTCAGCAAGCAGGCACCACACCGCTGCGAAATGCCAAGGAAGCACTGGGTGATGAGTATGGTTATGGTGAGCTTACCCTGGTTCGCTCCTATCTGGAGTATATTGAAAAAGAAAAGGAAAATCAGTCTGATAAGGATAAAAGTTAAGGCTGCATGCAGCATCGATATAATGCTGCTTAAAATAAACGCTGAACAGCAAGTTGAAAAAAATATATGTCAGCAATACTGCTTGATGATGAAATGAAGAACACGGTAACTGATCACGGGCACTTTGGATTTGTGCAAACATTCTTTTTTACTCCAGGCGCACCTCATCCATGTCTATGCTTGATATTTTTACCATACCGAGTAAGTAAGCATGTCTGCACAGGCAAAGTATGATGGGTATTTAACGACAATTAACAAGAGAGCAGAAAAATGGGTGGTTTTTTTGGGTGTGCCTCAGAGCAGGATTGCATCAGAGAGCTTTTTTACGGAACCGATTATTTATCGCATCTGGGGACCAAGCGTGGCGGCATTGCCACTGTAAAGGCCAGTGAATTTTTCAGGAAAATTCACAGTCTTGAAAATGCGTACTTCCGGTCAAAATTTGAATCAGATCTTGACGACTTGCGTGGCAATATGGGGATAGGTGTCATCAGCGATACAGATTCCCAACCTATTATCATCCAGTCTCATCTTGGCAAATTCGCTGTTGTTACTGTTGGGAAAATTGTGAATCTTGAAGAACTGGTTGAGGAAGAATTTTCCCATAAAACCCATTTTGCAGAATCCAGTCAAGGCAATATCAATCCGTCGGAGCTCGTTGCCGCTCTCATAAGCCAGAAGGGATCATTTAAGGAAGGTATCGCAAATGCACAGGAAAAAATTAAAGGTTCCTGTTCCATGCTGGTACTGACGCCAGAGTGTATATTTGCCGCACGGGACAAGTTGGGGAGAACCCCGATTGTCATTGGCAAACGTGATAATGGCTTTGCTGCCAGTTCAGAATCATCTACTTTTTCCAATCTCGGTTTTGAAACCGATTATTATATCGGGCCCAATGAAATTGTTAAAATAACCCCGGATGGGTATGAGCAGATTCAGGCACCTGGCGAGAAAATGCAGATATGCTCATTTTTGTGGGTGTATTACGGGTACCCTGTTTCCTGCTATGAATGTATTAACACGGAACAGGTTCGCTATAATTGTGGCGCTGCTCTTGCCAGAAGAGAAAAATGTGCAGCTGATCTTGTTGGCGGTATTCCAGACTCTGGTATAGGGCATGCCATCGGGTTTGCTAATGAGAGCAAGATTCCTTATATGCGCCCCTATGTCAAATATACCCCGACCTGGCCCAGAAGTTTCATGCCGCAAAATCAGGAAATGCGAGAGCTTGTTGCTCAAATGAAGCTCATCCCCATCAGGGAAATCATAGCTGGAAAACGGATTGTTTTTTGCGATGATTCTGTTGTCCGGGGAACCCAGCTCAGGGACAATACAAAGATTTTATATGAATATGGTGCAAAAGATGTCCACATGAGGATCGCCTGCCCATGCCTTATTTATCCATGTGAATTTCTTAACTTTTCAACATCCCGCTCCACTCTGGATCTGGCAGGGAGAAAGGCAATTTATAAACTTGAAGGCACAGAAGATGTAGACCTGACTGATTATGCCATTGATGGCTCTGATAAGCATACAGCCATGGTTGCAAAAATCATTGAGGAACTCAACCTGACCAGTCTGACGTATCAGACGCTAGATGATCTGGTTGCAGCAATCGGATTGCCCAAAGAGCAGTTGTGTACCCATTGTTGGGATGGCTCCAGCTATTTTTAGAAAGAGCAATGGCGGGTGAATCCTGTTTATCTTTTTGCAATTTTTTAAATAAGTATTCATTTCACCAAGGGATAGACCATGTCGATAGCAGAAAACCTTGTAACCTGTGGTAAGCAGCACTGTACGGATAATACCCTTGCAGATATACGGATAGGACTCGGCTACACCTGCGTTGAGCTGCAGGATGGAGCTGCAGGGGTAGCCTGGACCCCGGAACGTACTCCGACTTCCTCCTGTACCCATGTACGGCGAGCAGGAAATTTGCATGAAACTACAGAACAACAAGCCCTGGAACTTCTGCAAGGCGAGTCTCATCTGGAACGTGCTGTTGGCCTGGCAACGTTCAACGCTGTAAATTCCAGGGTAGCAAGGCAGACCAACGCCGATGAGGCCATTGGCAAGCTTGGTATTCAAGCCACAGACCATGTGGTGATGGTGGGCCATTTTGCTCCGCTGATTCCCCGCATTGAAAAAAGCGGCTGCAGGTTAGATGTGGTTGATCTCAATCCACATAAATTACCTACCGTTGCGCTTAAAAGCGGGCCAGAGCTGCTGGCCGAATGTGATGTGGCGATCATAACTGCCACCAGCATTATCAATAATACCGTGGATGAGGTGATCGCAACGCTGCGCAAGAGCCGTGCTGCAGTCATGCTTGGCCCATCAACCCCGCTTTGTCCTGAAGCATTCCAGAACACATTGATCACCCAGTTGAGTGGCTCACAGGTGGTGCAATCAGCAAAGGTGAAGCAGGTTATCTCCCAGGGCGGTGGTACCATGCTGATGAAAAAATACCTCCAATTCCTTAATGTAACTGTCTAGCCTGGCGGATTTTGCGTAGCGGATAGCTGAGCACTCTGTCAGAGGGCACTATGACACACCATAGCGTACTTATTCTTTCTCCTGATGCTGAAGAGTACCTGGAGTTCGTCAACGACGCACGGTTACCTGGCCTTATCGTAAATAGCTGTCAGACCGTTGATCCCGGAAATGAAGTGTTCAAAAGTTGTGATATCATTTTCGGTGCTCCAGATATGACTGCTCAAGCATTATCCCATACAGAGAATCTGAAGTGGGTCCAATCCACGTGGGCTGGCGTGTCTCCATTGCTTGAGCCAGGGATGCCGCAAGACTACCTCCTGACAGGCGTCAAAGGTATTTTTGGCAGGGCTATGGGAGAATATGTGCTCTGCCACCTGTTGCTGCATGAGCGAAAATGCATTACCAGGTTTCAGAACCAGTTGCGGAAAAAGTGGGATATCGCACCACCTGGTACAATCCAGGGTAAAACCATTGGGATAATGGGGCTTGGCTCCATTGGACGTGATGTTGCAGCAATGGTAAAAACTTTTGGAATGAAAACAAGGGGGTATTCTCGAAGTCAAGTCTCCTGTGCTCACGTTGATACATGCTATTTGCCGCATCAGTTAACAGCGTTTTTAAAAGATTTGGATTATCTGGTGTGTTTGCTCCCTGACACGTCGGACACCAGAGGCTTGCTGGATGAACACGCTTTTGCTGCTATGCAGGAGAGCGTCCTCATCATAAATGCGGGCCGGGGCAGTCTTATAGATGAACACGCTCTTATCAGTGCACTTGAGAATAAGCGTATTGGCGGGGCCGTTCTGGATGTATTTACAGATGAACCTCTTCCCCAAAATCACCCGCTATGGGATGCTCCTGATACCTTGATAACCTCGCACACTGCCGCACCCAGCTTCCCGCAAGATATCGTCCCCATTTTCATAGAAAACTATTACAATTTTATCAGTGGACAACCCATGAAGTATGTGATCGATTTTCAGAATGGGTATTGATTGTGGGTTGTATTTTTTATCAACGTATCAGAGGAGATTGAGACGCTCTTCAAAGAGTAGTTTTATCTTCTTCTCTTTGGTGATGGAAGTAAATCTCCGGCCAGAGGGAAGAGACCTTAAGCTCGCCCGGATCACTCAATCTTGTAGCCGATTGTGCAGAATTTTTGCGACTCTTCTGGAGAATCTTTAGGTAAGATGAGTATCGAAAAATTATTTCGCCAATCACCTCTGATGGCGTTTATCCTGGTCTGATTTTCGCTTAATTATGCATCTTTGCTTATCACTGTACTTGACAAAATTATTATGAGTGCATTATACATCAGGACATGAACAAACACTTTCATCAAAGAACAGGTAGACATTGGTGTTGGCGCAGCGTAACATGCGTGCCAGCAGAGTAATGCTCTAAAACGAGATTGCAATAAACTGTCGGCATGGAAACTGCCGACAGATATTTTTCAAGGGTTGTCGGCAATGAGTCGGCAACCCTTTTTTCATTTTTCATTATCTTTTCTTATAAGGAGATTGTTATGAGCGGGGAGTACACCAATTACCCAAAGCAGTACCCGGATGCAAATGGTAACTTTGGGGAGTACGGAGGGTCGTATATTCCACCTGAGTTGCAGGTGGAAATGGATAAAATAACAGAGGCGTACCAGACTATAAGTAAAACCCATCGTTTTATTGAAGAACTGCGTTCTATTCGTCAACACTATCAGGGACGTCCCACTCCGGTTTTTCATGCTGATCGGTTATCAAAAAAGCTTGGTGGAGCCGAGATTTACCTCAAACGTGAAGATCTCAATCATACTGGTGCGCACAAGCTGAACCATTGTATGGGAGAAGGACTGCTTGCAAAATATATGGGCAAGAAAAAACTCATTGCTGAAACCGGTGCTGGACAGCATGGGGTTGCACTGGCAACTGCAGCAGCCTATTTTGGCCTGGAGTGCGAGATTCATATGGGTGAGGTGGACATTGCAAAAGAAGCGCCCAATGTTATCCGCATGAAATTACTTGGAGCAACAGTAGTCCCGGTCACCTTTGGCCTGAAAACCCTCAAGGAAGCTGTTGACTCTGCCTTTGAGGCGTATCTCAGGGATCCTGTACATTCCATTTACTGTATTGGCTCGGTGGTTGGCCCTCATCCCTTTCCAATGATGGTGCGTGATTTTCAAAACGTGGTTGGTGTCGAATCCAGAGAACAGTTTGTAGGAATGACGGGCAATTTGCCTGATGTGGTGTGTGCCTGTGTGGGTGGCGGCAGCAATGCTATGGGGATTTTTTCGGGTTTTATGAACGATCCTGTCAAGCTTGTTGGTGTTGAACCTGGCGGCAGGTCACTTTCTCTGGGAGATCATGCAGCTACTGCGGCCTTTGGTAAGCCAGGAATCATTCATGGCTTTAGATGCTATCTGCTGCAAGATGAAAAGGGTGAACCAGCTCCGGTGTACTCCATAGCAAGCGGCCTGGATTACCCAGGCGTTGGGCCTGAGCACAGTACCTTGAAAGACGAAGGTCGTGTCAGCTATGAAATAATAAATGACATTGAGGCGCTTGAGGGCTTTTACAAACTGAGTCTTGATGAAGGCATTATTCCCGCACTTGAAAGTGCCCATGCCGTGGCCTATGCAATGAAACTTGCACAGGAAATGAAGCATGGAACTATTCTGGTCAACTTGAGTGGCCGGGGTGATAAGGACCTTGATTTTGTTACAGAAACCTATGGCTTCGATATTGAACAGGCACGGAAGAATATAGCGTAGCTCTCGGATCAGGGCTACTCTGCATCAGGTGATACAGCCAGGGAGCTACCTGCTGCCTGACTGTATCACCTGACACCTCAGCCTGTTTTAATGACCATCAATCATTCGGCCAATCCCGCCAAGCAGGCTGCCCTCACCTTGAGACTGGCCATCGTCAGATGGGGCGTGGGCAAGAATCCTGTCTGCTAAACGTGAAAAAGGCAGACTCTGCAACCACACCGCACCATGACCGGAAAGGGTAGCCATAAAAAGCCCCTCCCCGCCAAAAAACATTGATTTTAACCCTTTAACCATTTGAATATCGTAATCGATACCTCCAGTAAAGCCTGCAATACAGCCGGTGTCCACCAGTAATGTTTCGCCGTTGAGCTGTTTTTTCACTACTGTACCTCCTGCATGGATAAAGGCCATTCCATCACCACGGAGCTTTTCAAGTATGAAGCCCTCACCGCCAAAAAATCCTGTGCCTAATTTACGTTGAAAGGCGATATCAATGTTTGTCCCTAAGGCAGCGCACAGAAATGAGTCTTTTTGGCAAAATAACACTTCGCCAATTTCAGCCATGTTGACAGGAATAATCGAGCCAGGAAAGGGGGCGGCAAAAGCAGCCCGTTTTTTGCCGGAGCCTTGGTTGGTGAAATGGGTCATAAAGAGGGATTCGCCGGAGATCACCCTTTTTCCAGCAGAGAAGAGCTTGCCCATAAACCCTTGATTTACTTCAGAACCATCTCCCATTTTGGTTTCAAACGCAATACCATCCTCCATGTAATTCATAGCCCCAGACTCAGCCACAACGGTTTCCCCTGGATCAAGCTCGACTTCAACCATCTGCAAAGCATCGCCTAAGATTTCATAATCCACTTCATGACAGCGCATGTGATTCTCCTCTATGTGTTGAATTGATGACAAAATGGTCTGAGTAAGTGTATCTTGAGTACTTTCCTTTTAAATATACACCTGATTGTAAGCTGTTTTTTAGATAAAATCAGCTTACCTACCACTGTATTTTGCCAACAATAGGTGGAGAATCCAAGCGATTAACGGAAAAAACAATTATGCAGGGTGCTTTTTTACGTATCCGCCACCAATAGAGTGCATCAAAAAAGTTGCACAAGACAGCACCGTAAAGTCCGTATACCTGCCCAAAGGCTCGCTTTGCCGGTTTTTCCTGTGGCGCAACAAAAAAGTTGCGCCTGTAGTCCTGGTACAGTAATTTTGGCATCGACTTGATATTCCATTATTTCTGCACGTTGTGCTCAATAACGCTGTCCGCACCTGCATCATTTCGGTTGCACCTTGCCGCACGTTCTGTTTTCTATCATGACGTTCTTCACGAAAAAAGCTTGCAGCAATAACCATAACGTACCGAAATAGAGGAACTTATTTTTTCAGGTACAAAACCTCTGCTGTACAGGCATGGATAATGCTCTTTTAGCACGACTCAAACAGAGGAAACTATGAACGCAATACGTTATCTACCCCATATCGGTTCCTTCATCTTGACCGTTTTTTTGGTGCCGGAAGCTGCCTGGGCACTTCAGTCCCACGGTGCCCCGGAAGGGCTGTATGTCCATCAGATGTCCCATCTGTTGTTTGCCGGTGCCCTGGTTTACCTGTATATGCATACCCGCTGTACTCCCGAGCTTGAAGGTAAGGGGTGGAAATATTTACAGCTTTTCTGCATTCTTTTCGCAGGCTGGAACATGCTCGCCTTGGTAGGGCATGAGGTGATAAAGCTGCTTTCGGTAGAGGATTTTATCAACAAATCCACCTGGAATGAGCAGATAGCAGGGCCAGTGACCCCCATCAAGCTGCTCTACTTTATCACCAAGATGGACCACCTCATCTATGTCCCGGCGCTGTTTTCTCTGGTCATGTCGCTGCGAACATTCAGCAATGAAGTGCTGAAGGAGGAACAGAATTGAACGCTCTTCCCCTTTTTCCCGCTCATATTGTTGATATATGTGGTTCGGGCATAGCTATTTTTCTTTCCTTCCTTGCGCTGCGCTATTCACACACCCTGGTCCGCCTGCAGCCAAACAATTTCATCTGGGGCTTTCTCTTTTATTTCTGCGTAGCCATGGCGGCATTTTCCCTGTCCAGGGGGGTTGGGCATATCGTTCGGATATTGCTGGTCTTTGGTGACAACAGCACCTTGTGGAAACAACTTTCTCCCTACTCAGGCGGTTTTAACACCATGCTGATGATCTCAACCGCTGCTGTGACCATCTATTATCATAAAGGGTTGGCTGCCTATAAGGCAATCCAGAAAGAGGCAGATAAACTTGCTGATGCCAATATCCGGATTTCTGCCGGTGCCAAGGAGCTTAAAAAACTCAACACTCACCTGGAAGAGATGGTGGAGGAGCGAACCGAACAACTTATCAATCGGGAAAAGATGGCTTCTGTCGGCGAGATGGCAGCAGGCATTGCCCATGAGATCAATACCCCGCTTGGGATCATTCTCGGCTATACCCAGCTGATGATGGATGATCATAAAGTAGGCAGCGAAGCCTATACCAACCTCCAGGTGGTGGAACGCCAAACCAAGGCAAGCAAGCGTATCGTCGCAGATTTACTGAAATTTTCCCGTCAGTCCGAGAGTAAAAAGGTCGCCCTGGATATCAACCAGGTTATCCAGGAAGTGCTGGCCGTTACCGAACACTCTTTAAACATCCAGCAGGTGGAAGTGGTTAGAAAATTTGCCCCGGACCTTCCGCAAGTGATTGGAGATGCTGAAAAACTGCGTCAGGTGATGATCAACCTGTTCAACAATGCCCAGTTTGCCATGGGGGAAAATGGGGGCAAGATCACCATTTCCACCTACAGGGTAAACGGGGATGTTGCCTTATCTGTAATTGACACAGGCTCCGGCATACCTGATGAGATAAAAAGCAAGGTATTTGACCCGTTCTTCACCACCAAGGAGGTGGGCAAGGGCACAGGGCTTGGGTTGTCCGTTATTTACGGAATTATCCAGCAGCATAACGGGACCATAGATATTACAAGCCCGGTCGTGGATCCTGAGACAGGGGCAACAACAAGCGGAACAGAGTTTCTGATACAGCTGCCAGGAGCAGTGGACAGCAGTAAAAGAGAGAAGGAGATTGGTTAGATATGGCTGAAATTCTGGTTTTAGATGATGTGGCTGATGCTGTGGTACTGATGAAAAAGGTACTGAACCGCCAGGGGCATACGGTTTATACCTTTACTGAGGAGCAGAGCGCCATCGATTTTGTGGGGAAAAATCAGATCGATCTGTCCATCCTGGATATCAAGCTCAAGAAGATGAGCGGTATTCAGGTGCTGGAAGAAATGAAAAAACTCAATCCGGAGATGAAAGCTATCATTTTGACCGGTTACCCGACTATTGAAACGGCACGCACCGCCATTGAGCTTGGCGCAGGCGAGTACTGCGTCAAACCCATCGACATTGTTGAACTCAAGGAAAAGGTTACTGCCGTACTGGAAGGGTAGCATGCATTACTGGGCATAGGTGACATAAAAGTAAGAGTAACAAGGAGAGTGCTATGAAAAAATCAGTTTACTCCATATGCGGAATGTGCACAGTCCGCTGCCCGATTCGGGTGGAGTCTGAAGATAACCAGGTGACCTGGATAGAGGGAAACCAGCATCAGTTGGGGGGTGCCTTATGTGCCAAGGGGACTGCGGGAGCGGCCCTGTTAAATGATGACCAGCGGCCTCAACAGCCGCTTATCCGGGTTGGATCAAGGGGAGCCGGACGCTGGCGCGAAGCGAGCTGGGACGAAGCGCTTGACTACGTGGCTGACAAGCTCACCTCCATCAAAAAAGAATATGGCCCGGAAGCCGTGGTGCTTTCCAGCCGTGGCGGCCCATGGCAGGCCATGTACAAAGCCTTTATCCATGCCTTTGGCTCTCCAAACTATACCAACCATGACTGTACCTGCGGGCGGAACACCCATCATGCCAGCCTCTCCATTAACGGTGTGGGACGAAAAGGTTTTGCCTATGATATCAAAAATGCCAAACACCTGGTGCTGTTTGGGCGTGATATGTTCTCAGCGCTCCGGATTGCTGAAAACCATCAGACCCTGGACATGCTCGATAAGGGGGGCCGTCTTACCTATGTGGATGTCCGTCAGACCATGACCGGTGCGAAGGCAACCCGGTTTTTCCAGGTTCGTCCGGGAACCGACTATGCCCTGGCTCTTGGCGTGATCCACGAGGTTATCAAGAGGGAATATTACGACAAGGCCTTCATTGACCGCTACGTGAGCGGTTTTGATGAGCTGTGCTCCTTTATCGATGAATACACCCCTGCCTGGGCAGCCAAAGAGTGCAATGTAAAGGAAAAGGACATCATCGCCTTTGTTGAAGAGGTTGGTGAAGACCGTCCCAGCGTGATCTTTCATCCTGGCTGGAACCTGGCTCGCTACAAGGATTCCTTCTACGCCAGCCGGGCCATGCACATCCTCAATGTGTTGATGGGTAATATCGAGATGAAGGGCGGGCTGTTTATCCCTAAGGGTGCTGGTGACTGCGGTAAAAAAGGCATCCGCAATATCGATCTGGGCAAGCCGGATATCAAGCGTGGCGACGGCATTGGCTGGAAATACAATCATTTTGACAAGGGGCCTGGCCTGGCGCACCTGTTTTTCAACAACATGTTGAACGATAAACCCTACCCGATCAAAGCATGGATCGCCATGCGCCATGACCTGCTCAGCGGTATGCCTGACCCTGAAACGCAGAAAAAGGCACTGGATAAATGCGACCTGCTGGTTTCCATCGACACCAATTACAGCGAGTTTGGCTGGTACAGCGACGTTATCCTGCCGGAATCAACCTATCTTGAGCGGGACACGCCAATTATTCAGCAAAAGGGGCTAAAGCCACGCCTCGCTGTCAGACGCAAGGCTGTTGAGCCCAAATATGACACCAAGGCAGGGTGGGAAATCTACACCGAGCTTGCCGCCAGACTGGGCCTGGAAGAGACCTTCCCCTTCAAGACCATTGAAGAACTGTGGGAGTGGCAGCTGGAGCCAACCGGATACACCATGGCTGACTTTGAAGAGAAAGGTTTTATTGAACTGACAGACACTCCGATTTTCTATGATCGAGAAAATCTGGATGGTCAGTTTAAAACCCCCAGCGGCAAGATCGAGATTGTCAGTGAAAAACTGAACAACGCTGAGCTGCCATCACTGAAGCCCTTTGAAAAACCCCTTGCCCCTGAAAAAGGCATGTTCCGCCTCATCTACGGCAAGGTCGCAGTCCACACGCAGGGACACACCACCAATAACTCCATGCTCTCCGAGCTGATGCCCACCAATACGGCCTGGATCAACACCAAACAGGCCAAGAAACTGGACATTAAAACCGGTGATCTGGTTGAGCTTTCTTCCGCAGACAACAGCTATAACGCCACGGTTGAAGCACTGGTAACTGACCATATTCATCCTGAAGCAGTGTTTACCTGTCACGGCTTTGGCAAAAACATTCCTCGCCAGACCAGGAATTTTCTTGCTGGGGTCAGTGACCAGAAACTGATGGTAGGTAAGCTGGACGACTGGGATCAGGCTGGCGGTGGGGTGAACCTCTGCCAAGCCTTTGTCCATGTGAAGAAGAGTATCCGTAACACCAAGAGGAGTGTGGAACTGTGAAAAAATATATGATTCATCTCAACAGCCGCAGATGTATTGCCTGTCACGGCTGTGAGGTCCATTGCAAGGCAAACAAGAACCTGCCGGTGGGGCCGTTTCTGTGCAACATCAGCTGCACCCCGCTGCAGACGGTGGGTGGTATACCCAAAACCGAAATCACCTTTTCCCACTGCCGCCACTGTGAGGACCCTCTTTGTGTACCAGTTTGTCCTAAAGGGGCCATGGTGCAGCGTGCTGACGGGATTGTGTATGTGGATGAGGAAAAATGTATTGGCTGCATGGCCTGTACCAGGGCCTGCCCCTGGGATATTCCGGTGAAAAATCCAGACACTGACAAGGCGGTTAAATGTGACCTGTGCATGGACAGAATTGATGCTGGAGACAAGCCGGCATGTGTGACAAAGTGTACGACCCATGCCCTGACCCTGGTAACCCTGGAAACCGCCTGAGCCTGGACTGCATCGGCTGCTATGAATAAGGCTGTGAACACAATATACCATCAGGATAAAGAGCGTGATTACCTCCTGGTTTTTCAGGAGGTAACCCGCCTTATCAGTGATGTTCATGACGTCCAGCAGGTGATGGATATGGTGGTCAAACGCCTTCCCGAGTTACTGGAGGTTGATGCGGCCACCATACGATTACTTGATAACGAAACAGACACCTTTGTTCTGGGTGCAGCATGGGGGGTATCTGATGAGTACCTTTCACGCAAGACTATTGACACGGAAGAGGTGATGGCAGAGCTGCGGGCAGGAAAACCCACCGCGAGAATGCATCTTGAGAAGAACTGCGACCATGACAATTTTTCCTTTATCATCACCGAAGGCGTACGGAGTGTTCTGTCCCTGCCCATCATTTTCAAGGGTGCAATTATCGGGTTGCTCAGGCTGCTGACCAAAAAGACGCGTGAGTTTACCCAACCAGAGATTAACTTTGCCATGTCGCTGGCAGAGCAGGTTGGCGTAGCCATATCCAACAGCCAGATGTTTCAGGAGCTGGAAACCCAGCTTTCCTTTTTCCGGGCCCAGCGCGAAATCTCTCAGCTGGTCAACTCCACCCTCAACCTGGAGCAGGTCTTGGAAGCCATCGTTGACAAGCTCCCTGGCCTGCTGGGAGTAAAAGGGTGCACCATTCGCCTCCTTAAACCAGCGACCAATCGGCTTGAGCTTGTGGCAGCATCAGGGCTTTCTCAGCAGTACCTGAACAGAGGGTCTATCAGCCGGGAAGATTCCATCTTCAAGGTACTTAAAGGCGATCCGGTCGCTATTTACGATGCCCCCACTGACCCGCGAGTCAACTATCATAAGGAAATAGAGCAGGAAGGCATCAAATCCATCCTGGCCATTCCCATAACCAATAAACGTGAAGTGATCGGCGTGATGCGGTTACTCACTGATACCCCTCGGTTATTTTCAGCAGGCGACATCCATTTTGCGGTAACAGTTGCAGCCGAAGGCGGAAACGCCATTGCAAAGGCACGCACCTACCGCAAAATCACCCTGCTGTTTAATCAGATTGAAGAGCAGGAGCGGTTTCTCCAAACCGTTCTCGACTCGCTGTGGACCAATCTGCTGGTTGTTGATCCGGCCAAGCGGGTCGCCATGGTGAACAAACACTTTCTCACCACCCATGACTGCAGCGAAAAATCAGTGCTGGGCCGAAAATATGACCAGGTTTCTCCGTGGTATGAGGAGGGAAACGACTGTCCGGTGGAGCAGGTTTTGAAAACAGGGGTGCCCACCACCCTGATTAAACAATTCACTGATAAATCCGGGGAGGAAAACTGGATAGAACGACACCTGGCCCCGATTTTCAGCGCAACAGGTGAGGTGGATTTGGTGGTTGAGGCGGTGGATGATATCACGGGTCAGGTCAAGCTTGAGCATGAGCATTCAGAACGGATGAAGCTTCAGGGCGTGATTGAAATGGCCGGCACTGCCGCCCATGAACTGAACACCCCGCTTTTTGCGGCCCTTGGCACTGCTCAGCTCATGCGGGAGGATATTGGTTCTCCTGAATTGGCTGAAGAGATGGACCTGATCATAAGTCTTATGAAGAAAATGGCTGATTTGACCAGAAAAATGGTTGATGTCACTGGCTACTCCAGCAGTGAGTATGTGGGTGATTCAAAAATCGTAAACTTGGAACCAGACAATGATTGAACTGCCCACCTTTTGGTGTTGGCACGTTTGAAGGAGCTGAACAATGATTGATGTGTGTATGGACGGAGCCCGAGTGGCTGTGGAAAAATGGAGGCAGTTTCTCCTCTCACCAGTCGGTGTGTATCTCTACAGCATGATCACCGGAATGGGGGGCATTATACTTTTGCTGGTCTTTTTCTCCATGGTGCTCTTTCCCGGCGGTGTACTCACCCTGCTGCCGCTCATTATAGCGTTTAACGGCGCATCAGCAGGGTATGGGCTGATGGACAAGTCTGCCCAGGATGGCAGCAAAATAATTGCCCTGTTCGCTGTTGGTACGTCCCTTTTTGCCACAGGGCTGGTTACAGCCCTGGTCCTCTTTCCCTGGGAAACCATGCTGGATACGTCGCACCTGGTGTTGAACTTCGGCGCAGCGCTGGCTGGTGTCTACTGTGGCGGCTGGATAGCGATAAAAAACACACGTTACATAACCAATAAACATACACAATTCAGTGCCGCTTGAAAAAGAGCTTTTTCAGCCAAACTGCTTGGCACTTCGATTTTGATCGAAAAAATAAAGCATTCAAGCCGCCCGTCATTCAATGGGGAGGTGGATCACAGAAATTTTGCTTGCAAGACGACTTTGGATTAACTCATAACGGAATTATCTCAAAAAGGAGAACAGCATGAAATGTATGCGAAAGCCGCTTGTTGCGGCCCTGAGCCTCGCCGCCTTTGCCTTGGCAGGCTCCAATCTGGCGGTTGCTGAAACCAAGGTGACCACTGAGGGGAAAGTTGGTGATTTTGTCACCATTGAGGGAACCATCGAACCCGGAAAAGAACTGTACCTGGCAGTTGCCCAGCAAAAGGAGTTCAAACCTGCTGATGCAACCATGCCTCACGAAAAGAAGAAGTTTGCCAAAGTAACGCAAAAGAAGGGGTTTGGACAAGACACATCCATTCCGCCCCTGTATTACATGCTTACCAGCAACCCAGATGCCTTTGGTAAAAAAGCGGACACCAAATTCGGCGGCCCAAGCATTATCTTCAAAAAAGGCCAGGGACTCTATTCCACCACCAAGTACGCCCTTACCAAGGATTACGACGGGATTGATGCAGCTGCAAAAGCCAGCCTTGGCCCTATTGCCAGTGCAGAACAGTGGAAGCTCCTTAAGTGGGCTAACGAGAACAGCTACGGTATCAACACCATCGTAAAAGAAGGAAGCCGCGTTGGTAAGATTGTTATCTTCTCCCGTACCGTCCTGGCTGACGACTCCAGTGGAAACTACTGGGATGAAGGCACCAAGATCAACCTAGACAAAAAAACCGGTGCATTCACCGCGACCTTTAAAACCTTCCGCCACACCCCCCCTGACACCACCTTTGATGTCTACGTAAACGGCACCAAAGAGACCTCGTACACGCTTGAAGGTAAAGGTTTCTGGCTGTCCAAGGGATACCGCTACATGAACCCGCTGTGGATCACCATCGGTGCCATCCTCGTTGGTACCTACTTTTCCATGATCGGTGCTGCTGGCGGTATGCTGATGGCTGCCTTCCAGGTACTCGTTGTTAACACCGCTGGTCCTGTTGGTATTAACGCGGCAAACGTACTCAAGCCTTCCAACATGGCGCTGACTCTGTTCTCCCCACTGGGTTCTTTCTACCGGTTTGCCGTGGTTGAAAAGCGTGTTGCGTGGCCGGTGGGTATTTCCTTTGGTGTTGGTATCTTTATCGGCTCCATCTGGCTCGGCAAGTATGTTTCTGCCTTGCTGCCCATGAAAGCGTATAAAGAATGGCTCGCTGTTCTGGTTGTTATCATGGGGATCAAAACCCTGATGGAGATGACGCCAAAGTCCATGAACAAGCGTAAGAACATCAAGGCAATGACCCAAAAGTTCAACGCTGCGGTGAAAAAGGCCAAGGAAACTGGCGGAGCCATGGAAATGGGTTCCATCGAGCCACTAAAGACCGGACTCACCGATTACCGATTCAAGTTCTGGGGTGAAGAATTCAAGATTAACCCGCTGCTGTTTGCGTTCCTCGGTGTTCTGATCGGTATTGTATCCCGTTCCTTTGGTATCGGTGGTGGATTTTTGCTGGTACCAGCGATGACCACCCTGGGTGCTCTGCCCATGTACGTTGCAGTACCGATCTCTCTGATCGGAACCTGTTTCTCCAGTGTTGGTTCCTTTATCGGTTACGTCATGATCGGTTACTGGCCAGACTGGATTCTTGCAGGTGCTATCATCATTGGTGGTTTTGCCGGTGGTATGCTCGGCAGCCGTGCCCAGAAACTGTTTAGTGAAATGCAGCTCAAGGTTGTGCTGGCACTTACCCTGTTTTTCCTCTTCTTCCGTTTCTTTAAAATCGAAGTTTGGATTTAAGGTAAAAACGAGGAGTGTTTTGAGTTGGAGGGGACGCGTTCCCCTCCAACTGTATTCAACAAAAAATGAGATTATAGTACGATGGAAGCCTTTCTTGATACTGCCTGGGAATATATTGCTGCGGGTTTTACCTTTGCCGGTGAAACGCTGTTTGGTTTGACCCAGCACCTGCATGTTTTAGGGCCTGCAGTGCTCATCACCATCCTTGCCCTGCTGACGGTCTGTGTAACCAAACTCTTAAACCGGGTGATCATAACCAGGCGCTTTGTGGAACTGGAAAAGGTCTACCATCACTGGCTTGCACTCCGACAGGAAGCCATGGCCCTGGAAGACCGGGACAAGGCTGGCAGGCTTGCTCGTAACATAGACCAGGCCGAACTCAACAAGGCATATTATGATTATTTTTTTGAGGGGTTACTGCTTGGGATTGCAAGAAAGGTGCTGCCCATCTTTTTTGTTGCCGGTTTTGTCAATGAATTTTACAAACAGGAAAACCTTGTTTCCCTGTTTGGTCAGGATTATGTAATCCGATTTGTCAATACCCAGGGGGAACCGGTTCTGGTCGGTGCTCTGTTCTGGTATTTTATCTCTTTGCTGAGCGGCTATCTGTTATGGGCAATTGGAAAGAAGATTACAGCAAAACTCAGAACTGGTGAGTCAGGCTCGCTTGCCGCTGGTGCAAAGGAGATCAAGCCAGCATAACACGCGCTTAAGCCTATAACACTGTAACAGGGCTTGAATACGTTGATTTTTCAATCAGGTTCGAGGCGTGTGAAAACAAATCAGATACCCTGTAAACAAATCCTTCGGGAGGGAAGACATGCTGCTTAATTCACTTTTCAGGCACTGGAGCTATCGTCTCTTTGCTCCTGGAACCATGTTGCGTGAAAGGTATGAAGCCCTGAAGCAGCTCCTCAGCTACGATATACAATGTCATGAACAGATGGCTGAATTTCAGGACATGCTCCATGGAGGTCAGCCCGAAGACCTGGTGGCAATTCGCAGCCGGTTTGCACATTTTTCCACCCACATCATGGGGATGGTCAATGCGTTGGAAACGCTTGATCCTGTCAGTTCTGCATCCCTTAAAAGATATCATAAAAAATTTGACTTCTACACCCGGTTTTTACTCGCTCCACCAAAAATTGAATACACCCCGCCTTTTGTGCTGCCCCTTGCACAGATTGGTGCTGATAGTAAAAATATAGGTAATAAAGCCAGATATCTCGCACTGTTACATAATGATTCACTGGCTTCGGTTCCAGCCGGATTTGCCGTAACCACCGGTGGATACCATTACTTTATAGAGTATAACGACCTGCGGGATGCAATTGACCAGTTATTGGGGAAGCTCCACATCCACTCCCAGGCGTCCCTGATTGATCTTTCCCAACAATTACAGCAGTTGATCATGGAAGGGGAGGTGCCGCCAGTTCTTGAAGAAGAGCTGCTGGCGGGTTTTACCCAGCTCCAAAAAGAGACGCCTGAGCAAAAGATACAGGTAGCTGTTCGCAGCAGCGCAATGGTAGAGGACAGTGCGCTCTCCTTTGCCGGTCAGTACACAACCTGCCTTGGGGTCGAGCAGGCAGCACTCTGTGAAAAATACAAAGAGGTGCTGGCCTCCAAATACGCTCCTGAAGCCTTGTTTTACCGCATCAGCAACGGGGTGGGGGATGAGGAAACTGCCATGTCAATCCTTGTCCAGCGCATGGTTCCGGCTGTGGCAAGTGGGGTTGCGTATACCCGCAATGTGACGACCAATCAGGATACCATCCATATTCACGCTGCCTGCGGACTTGGAGAACAGCTTGTTGGTGGACAGGTTACCCCGGAGGAATATATTTTCACCCGTGAGAATATACCTGTGGCAGGAGCAGGCAGGCAGGAGATCCTGACTGGTGAGCAAGCTCAAGCCATTGCAGTATTGGCGCTGAAAATTGAGGACTATTTCGATACCCCTCAGGACATTGAATGGGCCATCGACAGCCAGGGCAGGCTCAGCATTTTGCAGGCCAGGTCTCTTTATGTAGATGACCAGGAAAGCAAACCGCTGGATGATGCAGGCAAGGTGACACTACTGATCAAGGACATGGAACCGGCAGCTCCAGGTGCTGGCTGCGGTGAGATATATCAAATCAGTGAAGCCCATCCGCTGGACGATATCCCGGCAGGAGCAGTGCTCGTTACCCAGGATTCGCCCCCGGAACTGGTGAGAGTATTAAGCAAGGTGAGTGGGGTTCTCGCAGCCAAGGGAAGCAGAGCAAGTCACTTTGCAACGGTAGCCAGGGAGTTCCAGATTCCTTTTCTGGTAGATGAGTCAATCGCAGCTGTTGCTCTTGAGCAGGGCAGGGTGATTACGGTTGATGGCTACCGGGGGTGTGTATACGCAGGTCGGGTGGATTCCGTTGTAGATCAGGCAGCGCTTGATAAACAAAAAAAGAAGCGCTCCAGCGTGCTTCAGCAAGCCATGAAGTTTATCACCCCACTTGAGCTGGTAGACCCGCTGGCCGACAATTTCACCCCGGAAGGGTGTCGCTCCATGCATGACATCATCCGTTTTTGCCATGAAACGGCCCTCCACGCGATGTTCAGCACAGCACGCCCCGGAACAGGGCGGGGAGCCCTGCGGCTGATTGGGGATATCCCCCTGGATGTTTTTTTATTTGACGTGGGCGGCGGTTTTCTAACCTCTCCGGGCAAGCGTAAAGCAATGGAGCTCAAGGAGGTCGCCTCTGTTCCTTTTCAAGCACTGTGGAAAGGAATGAGCCACCCTGATGTAGAGTGGAAACAAAAACCCTTTGACTGGGAAGCCTATGATAAAATAGAACTGGCTGGCGGGGTGCCGCCCAAAAAAGAGAGTTTTGTCTTTGCAAGCTATGCGGTGATAGGCAGGGATTACCTGCATTTTAACATCCGTTTTGGTTACCACTTTACCATTATTGACGTACTGGTTGGAGAGCATGCGGCTGAAAATTACTGCATGCTCAGATTTGCCGGAGGCGGCGGAGATTATGACCACCGCTTGCTGCGGATCAGTTTTATCGTTGGCATCCTCACCAGGCTGGGCTTTAAGCCGGAGCAGAAAGGCGACCTGCTCGAAGGCAAGCTCCAGGGGCTTGAGGCAGCCGTTATGGCAGAGAAACTTGACATGCTGGGCAGGCTGTTGGGTGCCACCAAGTTAATGGACATGGTGCTGGTAGATGACGAGATGGTGCAGGAATGTATCAACGATTTTTTTGCCGGCCGGTACTCTTTTTCTCAGGAAGGCTGATGATGTTGCACTCTTTGCATTCCGTTGCTGTGGTTGATGTTCAATCCGCTGCTTTCTTTTGGCTGGTGACGCAGCCAAAGCAAACGCGGTTTTCTGGATCCCCTTGCTCTCTTGCTCTGTTGGAGCCAATGGATAGATAATGTCTGACTATAGAGTTACCTGGATAACCGATTACCTTGCCGTGGGCCATGCCCCCATGTCCTATGATGACCTGGATTCTATCCGTGATCAGGGCATCAGCGGGATTGTCAATCTCTGTGGCGAGTTCTCTGATCTGCATGAGCTTGAAGAAGGAGCCGGGTTTGAGGTGTTCTACATTCCCATCCCCGATGAAACCGCTCCTACCCTGGCTGAGATGGAAAAAGGGTTGGAATGGCTGGATGAAGCCGTCTATCTGGGGAAAAAAGTGCTGATCCACTGCAAACACGGAGTGGGACGCACCGGCACCTTTATTACCGCCTACATGCTCAGACGCGGCTTTAATATGAAAAAAGCGAGCAAGGTTTTGAAAAAAGCCAAAGCCAGAGCTAACCCGACCAATTTCTCCCAGTGGTGGCTGCTGAGAAAATTTGGCAAAAAAGAAGGCCAGCTTAAAATGTTTGAGCCTTCTGCTGAAAACCGCTCAGCCGACGACCTGGAGGATTACTACACCCGTTATGAACAGCTGCTGCAAAAGGTGGACAAGCTTGTCGCTGAAAAAAGCCAGACATCGTGCACCGGAGAGAAAACCCCCTGCTTCAGCACCTTCAACCTCTCATTGATAGAGGCACTGTATTTGAACAACAAGGTCAACGTGACGCTGTCTTCTGCGCAGCGAAACCAGATCATCGGTCAGGCTGTGGGCGCAGGAGACGGGATTGAACAACACAGTGGACTGCTTGAAGCACCGCCACCGCTGCCTTTTTACAGAGATGAAAACGCTGACTGCCCGTTACGGCAGGATGATGTATGCCTGCTTCACCAGTATCGGCCCATCAACTGCAGGTTAGCAGGTTGTGATTTAGAGCACAAAGAGGTATATGAACTCTATGAAGAACTGGCCCTGCTCTCTGAAGAGGTATTCTATGCCCTTTTTGGAGTTGAGGCCGCAGAGTACATTACCTTACCTGATGTGAGCAACCGCGACACCATCTCGGGTAAATTTATCCAGCAATACTTTCAATACCTGGCCGCATATAAGCCTGAGAAAAAAAATGATAACAGCACAAGAGAGCATACAACCGTTGATCATGGTCGTCGATGACGAGCCAGATATGCTCACCATGCTGCAACTCATCCTTGAAAAGAAGTGTAACTGTACAGTTCTTACTGCCGTTTCCGGTGCCATAGCTGTTGAACTCCTCCAGCATAACCATCCTGATGTGGTGGTATCTGACATCAAAATGCCTGATCTGGACGGGTTGGAACTGCTCAAAATAATACGGCAACATGATCCCAGCATTTCAGTGGTGATCATGACAGGCTACGGCACCATTGATATGGCGGTGCAGGCTCTAAAAAATGGTGCCTACGATTTTTTGGAAAAGCCCTTTGACAAAGATCAGATTGTTCGGGTGGTGAATAACTGCCTGGAGCGAACCTCGTTACTGCGAACCAATCTCCAGCTGAAAAACACCCTCAGCACCTTGGGTAAAACCGAGGGGTTCATAGGGCAAAGCCCACCGCTGACCAAGACAGTAGAGCTGTTACGAAGGGTGGCTGATACTGACGTCACAGTGTTGATCAGGGGGGAAAGCGGGACCGGTAAGGAGTTGGCGGCCAAGGCCCTGCACAATATGAGCAACCGCCGCCACCAGCAGCTCATTGTCGTTAACTGCCCGGCTCTGCCCGAAAATGTGCTGGAGAGTGAGCTGTTTGGCTACTCCAAAGGGGCGTTTACCGGTGCACTCAAGGACAAGAAAGGCCTCTTTCTGGAAGCTGAAGGCTCCACAATCGTGCTGGATGAAATTGCAGACATCCCGGTTTCGATCCAGACCAAGCTGCTCAGGGTGCTCCAGGAAAAAGAAATCCAGCCCTTGGGGCAGAACCGGACCATCAAGGTTAATGTGCGGGTGGTGGCTTCCACCAATCAGGATCTTGAAGAAAAAATCAAAACCGGTGAGTTTCGCGAAGACCTGTTTTACCGTTTAAACGTGGTCACGGTTGTCATGCCGGGGCTCAACGAAATAAAAGAAGACATTCCTTTGCTGGTGCACCATTTTTTATCCCGTTTTACCGAGCAATACCAGCGGGACAAACTGGAGTTTCCGCCTGAAGTGGTGCAGTACCTCTGCAATCGTGAATGGCAGGGCAATGTGCGTGAGCTGCGCAATGCCATTAAACGAATTGTTCTGCTGGCAACAGAAAAGACAATGACACTTGATGGCGTACGCCTGTTGCTGCAGGATACCGCTGATGGAGAGCAAAAAGCGGCCCCAAACCGCTGGGATATTCGCGATTACTACACGACCAGCTACAACGAGGCAAAAGCTGAACTTGTTGAAGTGTTTTCAACCGGGTACATCAAAAACGTTCTCACGGATCATAACGGCAATGTGACCAACGCTGCGGCGTCCTGTGGCCTGGACAGGCAGGCGTTACAACGGCTGATGAGAAGGTACAAAATCATCTCTTCAGAGTATAAGCGCACCTGATCCTGAGGCCCATTTACAACGTTTTTCAATATTACCCTCTGGCCGCAGCTCCTGATGCATTTTCTTGTGGGCCGTCATTTTTTTTATTTTTCCCTTCATCATTAAAGAGCTAACCTGTCTTTCTCATAACATCCAAGGTTGGCCATATTTTCAAAGACAAGCCATTTTTGTTTGCTCATTTTCTACTGCAAGCTGACCATTTGTTGTCAAATACCAATAAGTGTTACAAGTAATCTCGGCGAAATAAGCAAGAAAATACTATAAAAAAGCAAAAAAGTACCTGCATTAACTTTAAAAAAATAGGAATAGATGAAATTGTTGATTATTTCAAAACATATAGTCTGCGTACGTCATCAGGGGCAATAAATGCAAGTTTTCGGAAAAATTTCTTGTGTTATTAATATGTTAAAGAGAGAATTGGTTAAATGAATAAATATTTTATGGCAATTCCCGTGTTGATTACTTTACTTGGCTTAATAATAGAGCCGGAGCCTAGTTGGGGTGGCAATGAGCTGCCAAACAATTCTTTTGTTAAAAAATATGAATACTTAATACCAGAGGATGCCACACTTGTTGAATATGACCCCCATCGCTTTGCTTTAGTCTCGGGAGCGATCATTTCCGAAGACGGCGTCGAGTTGGCTGGAGTAAATGTCACCATCTTGAACAAGCCTGAATATGGATCAGTATTAACGAATGATGATGGAAAATTTTTGCTTCCGGTTGAAGGTGGTGGGAACCTGACCGTTGTTTTCGAAAAGTACGGTTATACCACAGCTCATCACAAGTGTCCGGTTATAGTTAATTGAAATTAAACAACATTTTTTGACCATTTTCGGTTTTGTGTTTTACCGTAGGAGGGTCGAACAACTCCCATAAA
>PDQK01000043.1 GCA_002746685.1 Desulfobulbus propionicus
TCTTGATGCCGATAATATCAGCGGCTACGATCAGGATGAATATACCCATATGGCGGTGGCGGTGGCGGTATTATCGGGCAAGGCCGATGTCGGGCTGGGTATACGTTCGGCGGCAAACGCGCTGGGGCTCGATTTTATCCCGCTGGTTGAAGAGCGCTATGATCTGATTATCCCGGCAGAGCTTTTTACAACGGAGCTGGTGGAAGCGGCACTGGAGAAGATCCACTCGCCGCAGTTCCAGCAGCAGGTAACGGCTCTTGGCGGCTATTCCACCCGTGAAACCGGCAGGGAGGTGCGTTGGCGGGTTAACTGCAGCGGATAAATTCCTGCTGCCGCAGATCGATAAAAAGGGTTTTCTCTTCCAGATCGACAGGAAGCTGAAGAAGAATCTTCAGCGTCTCGCTTACCTGCAGGGCGGCGACCATAGCCACAGTGCAGGCAAGAACGGAGAGGGGTTCGTTTTTATCGGCCGCCCCAGCGGGATAAAGCCTTTTATATAGAGAGCCTGCTGCGGCCTGTATCCCGACCTGGCCGACCCAGCCGCTGACGGCGCCATGCACCAGCATCCTTTCATGCTGCCGGCAGAGCTCTGCCAGTTCAAGCCGGGCGGGGATATCATCAATGCAGTCGACCACCGCATCGATTTGCCGCACGACTTTCATTGCCGCCTGCCGATAATCAACGGGGAAGGGAATCACTTTGCTACAGGAGGAGATGGCGGCCGCGCGTTCCGCCGCCGCCTGCGCCTTGTTCTGACCCAGCGTGGCGGCAGTGGCATAGAGCTGGCGGTTGCAGTTGCTTAATGAGAAATTGTCAGGGTCAAAACAGTGAACTGTTCCGACCCCCAGACGGACAAGCTGGTCAATAACATGGCCGCCCAGCCCGCCGCAGCCGATAACAGAGACACTCTTTCGCTTTAGCTGCCGCTGCTGCTCTACAGTGATACTGCCGATATTTCTGGAAAAAATTGTCATCGTACCTGCCGTTTTCTAATTTCTGATGCAACAAAAAACAGAACAGCAAAAATCTCCGTTTAATAATAGCGCGATCCTTCGCTGGTGCAATATCTCTATACGTACCCTGCATATTGCCTGCGCCGGTGTCTCTTTTGGCGGTATTATCCAGCGGCAGCCGCATGCCGGTTATATTGGCTGGTATTTTGCCATGGTATTGACCGGGGTGATCCTGCTGCTGCTGGAATGGCTGCATGACAGAGACTGGCCCCATCGTGGCAAGGGGCTGCTGGCGCAGTGCCATGCCCTTCTTGCCGCTGCTGCTATGCTGTTGCCAGCGCTGTCGGCTGTTTTTATCTGGCTGGCGTTGATTCTTGGCTCCGTTGGCAGCCATATGCCCAGACGGTATCGCCACTGGTCGATTTTTTATGGTCCGGAAAAGAGAGAGCGCGGCAAAGGTTCCGGGTAGTTACGATAAACCGGCCTCGCTGGACCAGATAGCCTTCAGCCTCAACAACGTATGAAACACGGAACTTCAGTATATTAACGCCCTTTTTAAACCGTGTTTCGCATAAGCTGAAACCAAAAGTATTTTTCTTTTTGAATCAGGCTTGTTATATACTACAATTCGCACAGTGCAGGGATACAGTAAAGATATATATCGGATACTGTTGGTTATGCCGGCAGGAAAATTATCCCCCCCTCAGAAAATAAACTGTAATCAATATGAATTGTCTGTTTTAATCTACAAGGGAGAAAGAGTTATGAAGAGGTATTTTCCGCTGTTTTTATTACTGTTTTTTACCGCGATGCTGGCGGGTGCCGCCACTGCCGTGGAAGAGAAAACCATTACCATGTCAACCACAACCAGTACCCAGGCATCCGGCCTGCTTGATGTGCTGCTACCGGCGTTTGCAAAAGATACCGGTATTACGGTTAAGGTTATTGCCAAGGGTACCGGCGCGGCTCTTCGCGATGGGATGGATGGTAACGTTGATGTTATTTTTGTTCATGACCCTGTTCGTGAAAATAAATTTGTCGAAGAGGGCTATGGCACAAAACGTTATGCGGTAATGCATAACGATTTTATCCTTGTTGGCCCCGGTGCTGATCCGGCAGGGATCAGGGGGATGAAGCAGTGCGCGCAGGCGATGAAAAAGATCGCTGATTCCGGGGCGCCCTTTGTGTCAAGGGGTGACGATTCAGGCACCCATGCCAGGGAACAGATTCTATGGCAGGCTTCCGGTGTTGCGGTAGAAGAGACAACCGCGCCCATCTTTAAAAAAGGTGAGGAGATAAAGGTGACTGCTCTCCGACCAGCCAGTGCGGAGAAATGGTATCTGCCGGTAGGGCAGGGGATGGGCCGCACCCTGACTATTGCCGATGAAAAAGAGACCTATACCCTGGCTGATCGTGGCACCTATCTTAACTACACTCTGGGCAGGGATGTTCCCATTGCGCTTGAGATTCTCTGTGAAGGTGATCCACGGTTGAACAATCCATACGGTGTTATTCCGGTAAATCCTGAAAAACATGCCCATGTACAGTATGATCTGGCAAAAACCTTTCAGCAGGTTATCGGTGAGTATACGCTGCATGGCAAGCAGCTCTTCTTTCCCGATGCCAAATAGCTCGTTATCGGGCATCTGCGACAATCGCTCTGCATGGCGGCAAGAACATCAACAGCCTGTGCGGAGCGATCTTTCTGCGCTGTAATAGTAGTATGACTGACAGCAGGTTAAGACCGTACCTCTCTGTTTTTCTATGAACTTTTTCTGGGACAGTTTTATTGCTGCAACGCAGCTGGTGTTTTCCCTTGACAGGGATTCCCATTTTAACGGTAAGCGGCTGGTTATCACCGTTCTCAACACCCTGCTCAGCCTGCCGACGGTGGTTATCGCCCTCCTTGTCTATACCTTTATCTCCCGCCGCGGTATTCTCGGTTCCTTTGCGCTGCTCTATACCACAAAGGCGATTATTATCGGCCAGATTATTCTTGTTGTACCGCTTATTACCGCACTCACCATCGCCGCCCTCGGGCGTATAGACAAGCGCTATCAGAAGACGGCAAGAACTCTGGGGGCGAGTGAATTGCAGGCGGCACTGCTGGTATTTCGTGAAAGCCGGTTTGCCCTTATTGCCGTGCTGATTACCGCCTTTGGCCGGGTGATCTCGGAGATCGGTATTTCGATGATGCTTGGCGGCAATATCAAGGGCTTTACCAGGACGATGACAACGGCGATGGCCCTTGAATATGATAAGGGCGCCTTTATCCTTGCTATTGCCCTGGGGCTGGTATTGCTGGGAATAAGCCTGCTGATGAATATCCTTTTCAGCTGTTTTCAGGGGAGCGGCGGCAGATGATACTCTACAGCCTGAACAGTATTATCCAGCGGTATGGTGAAGAGACGGTGCTGGATATTGACCGGCTTGATATTGAGTCGGGGGCTATTCATGCCCTGCTTGGCGCCAATGGCGCCGGCAAGACAACGCTGCTGGAGATTCTTGCCTTTCTTACCCCTCCTGTGCAGGGTTCCATCCGTTTTCAGGGGCAGCTGATTGACCGGAGTAATATACGCAAATTCCGGGAAAAGGTGGTACTGGTCGATCAGCTGCCGATAATGTTTTCCCGTTCGGTGGCGGCAAATGTGGCCTATGGCCTGAAGGTAAGAAAGGTTGGAGGCAAAAAGAGGGAAAGGATCGTTGCCCGGACCCTTGAACTTGTTGATCTTTACCGCTATCAAAAAAAAGATGCAACAGAGCTCTCAGGAGGAGAGAAACAGCGGCTTGCCCTGGCGAGAGCAGTGGCGCTGCGCCCTGATGTACTGCTTTGTGATGAACCCACCGCAAATGTCGATCTGGCCAACAGCAGAAGTATTGAGGCGCTGTTAAAGCGGATAAACAGCGAACTGAAAACGACCATTATCTTTACCAGCCATGACCGTATGCAGCCCGCTTCCCTTACCGGGAGTCATATTATTCTGGAGAGAGGCAGGATCACCACGACAAGGTATCAAAACTGTTTCCGCTGCACGGCGGTGCAGCAAGGAGATAACAAGAGGATGGTCTGCCGGCTGGAAAATACCGCCATAGAGATTTTCGGCTCAATGCTGGCGGCAGAGATCTCCGCAGCGGGCCGGGGGAGAATATCTATCGACCCGGCAGGAATTTCTCTTTGCAGAAGCAGTGGTGATCTACAGGGCAACCGGATAGGTCAGGGGCAGGTTATGGCGATAATGGCTGAGCGGCAGAATATCTGTCTGGTTGTTGATATTGGTGTTCCTTTTTCTGTGCTGATGAATCGGGAGGGATATCGGCAGCTGGCGCCGGCAGTGGGCGAGAAGCTGCATCTTCTGCTTGACCAGGGTGCCGCCAGTTTTGCTGCGGGATAACTGTGGGAAAAAGACGATTGCCGGCGTTGATGCCGGCAATCGCTATGGCCGCTATCCCGTTTAAATCCTGAACACCCCGACCAGTTTCTGCAGACTGTCAGCAAGTGTACGCAGGCTCTCTGCGTGAGAGTTTAACTCCTCGCCATGGGCAACAAATTCACTGGATGCGGCATTAACTTCAGCAATCTCCCTGCTGATTGAGGCGGAGACAACCGAACTCTGGTTAACATTTTCGTTTACCTCATTCAAGCCAAGGGAGGCCTGGTTGATATTTTCGGCAATCTCCCGGGTGGTCATTGACTGCTGATCAACAGCGTCGGTGACCTTGGTAATAATCTCGTTGATCGTATTGATAATACCGACAATATCATTGATTGCCCCGATGGAGGCATTGGAGGTCTGCTGCACCCCGTTG
>PDQK01000044.1 GCA_002746685.1 Desulfobulbus propionicus
CCACCCGTTCCCTTTCCGAACACGGAAGTTAAGCTTCTCTGCGCCGATGGTACTGCATGGGTGACTGTGTGGGTCAGAAGACAGAGGACAGAGGACAGAAGAGTCTTTCTGCCTGTGGTTTCTGGTTCGTCCTGATAACTTACTGAACAACTGCTCTACTGTTCAATTATCGTTTTTTGGGTCAAGAATCAGCACCGGCGGCCACTTGGGCCTCTACCTGCTGTTTTTTGGCTGCGGTTTTTGGTGACCACAGCGAGAAGGATCCACCCGTTCCCTTTCCGAACACAGAAGTTAACTCTGACTTCTGACTTCTGTCCTCTGACTTCTATCCTCTGTCCTCTGACTTCTATCCTCTGTCCTCTGACTTCCGTCCTCTGTCCTCTGACTTCCGTCCTCTGTCCTCCGACTTCCGTCCTCTGTCCTGCCCTTTTTTCTTATTTCAAGTAAAAAAAGTTCATCGTTAAAAAACATTTGTCTTTTCCCTCCTCTTCTGTAGAGTAAAGGAAGATGCGGACGAGAAGAAAAATCCGCGATCTTGTTGTTGTTGCTGAAAAATTTTGCCAAAGGAGACTGTTATGGATTCTGTCAGAATCAGTATGGTTACACTTGCTGCTCTCGCCTGCTTTGCGGGACCGGCGGCTGCCGAGACGATACAGGTCAACTTCGATACTCCCGATTACACCCGGTCTTTTGTCGAACCGGAGCTGCAGGAAGAGCCGGGAATGTATTACGCAGAGTTCACCGATACCTTTGTTTTTAATCTGACAGAGGGCGGAGAACTCACCTTCACCTTCTCGACAGAGGACGGTGCCAGTCCGAACGTACGAAAGGTTGAAATAGCAAACGCTGAATTTATCGAAGCCACTGCTCCCCCCTCTGTCACCCCCTGGGAGAAGGAGAACCCCGCCGACGAGGGCAGTAATCTGCTCAGCACCTATACCTGGGACTATCTCGCTCCGGGAGAGTACAATCTCGAAGTCAAAGGAATTGCATATACAATAGATCCGCCACCACAAGTCTCGTACGAGATGAACGATGTCAGTTTTACCGCGGGTATTGGTCCCAATCCGGTACCGGAACCGGCAACACTGGCTCTGGTCGGCCTCGGGCTTGCTGCGATTGCCGGCTGCACGCGCAGATGCAGACGGTAGCAAACAGCAGCCGGGAGGAATTGGCCCTTCTCTCCTGCTGACGTATCCCCTGCGCTCAAGAAACAAAGCCCGTCAGAGGAGACTCCCCCTCTGGCGGGCTCGTTCTTTTCAACAGCCGGAAAGACACGCCCCGGGGGCTTCCGGGGGCCATTTTTTTCGTCTACACGACCGCTTCGAGTTCTTTCTCCAGTGCCGAGACTCCGGAAGACCGCATCATTCTGAACGGCTTGCAGTAGCGTTTACAAATTTTCTTTACCCTTTTACAGGCATCATGGCTGACACAATCGACCGGACAGAGGACCACATCGGCACCGGAAAGCAGCTGCGGCAGACGCTGGCGCGAGTTTTCGCGGCCACCATCGTGGTGGGCAAACCGCCCGCCCCGCTTTTCAACAAGCTCTCTATACCGTGACACCATTTTATGATGACCACCAACATAGAGAATCATCTTGCCACAAAGACCTGCGGAACACTCTTCACAGCCGGGACAATCAACGCCATCTTCCCCGCAGCCATGACAGCTGTCGTCGGGAACAGTTGCCGCACAACGGCCGGTATCAACGTCATGCAACAATTCACCGCCGTTAACAGGCTGTAACGTTGAGCGATAATAAAAGATCTCCTCTTTCGCCTCCTGCAGTTCCTGACGGAGAAGCTGGATCTCAAGCTCAAGCGCACTCTCATCCTGTTCACCCTTGAGCTGAGGTGAGATCGGCTCTTTCTCCTCTACCTGCTGTTGTTGCTCTACCTGCTGTTGCTCTACCTGCTGTTCAAACTGTTGTTTGATGGTATCTTTTTCTGACTGGAGCTGACGAAACTCGGTTTCAAGCTGAACAAAACGCTCGTTCTCCTCAGCCAATTTCAGCCGCAGTTCTGAACACTTTTCGATCTCTCTGTTCAGGCGCTGCTCGAGTGATGACGTCTTTTTCCCTTCTTTCTTCAGGCTCTCTTCGAGTTTGCGAATCTCTCCTCTGCTGTTCCGCTGGTTGGAAAAGTACTCAAAGCTCAACAGATGACAGTCACCATAGACCTTTGCCTGCACCTCCGCCGTTGCCAGCGGGTGGGTCATAACCGCCCAGAATGCTCCGGACGTTTTCCCCGCCTGACAGTCCTCTTCCCAGTCCGCCAACAGCTCCTCTTCTGTTGTAACAGCAGCATAGCGTTTGACTGCCGCAGCATACCGGGTATCAAGAAACTTATGCAGCATTCTGCTCTGTTCATTCTTGACATCCCCATACCCGGACAGCCGGCTGTGTACCTCAAAGTCTGTCGCTCCCGCCTCGAAGTTGAAATTTTTTTTCTTTTTAATCTGACGGAGCTCCCGCCTTCCAAGACAGGTACCAACGATTGCACAGTGATAACAGGA
>PDQK01000035.1 GCA_002746685.1 Desulfobulbus propionicus
GGTCTCAGACGAGCTGCTGGATGAGACCATTGAGCATCTTAATCCAAAGCAGCTCAATCGAATGGTGGCAATGCTCACCTCTTCCATACCCCTTGCTATTGACAAGAAAGATGCCGAGCAACTCTCTATAGATGAAAGCCTGCTCAACAGGTTGAAAAACACCAGTAAAGGGCACATCATCGAACAAAGCATTGCTCAACACCTTGATGCACAGCAACTACACAATGCTTCTGCAGAACACCAGCTCCCAGCCCAACTTAAAACCCGACTCCAGCAACCTGCCTGGTCCGCCCCCATTTTGGTCTCAACTGCACAGCTGGCTGTTGACCCAGAAGTCAGCGGAAAGGAACCGGACTTTGATCATTTTGATAAAGTGATTAGCGGCTACCAATCTTTGCTTCCAGCAGATAAGCAAGACAAGATTGCTACTCAGGCTGGCGCTCAGATTGCCTCCTTTGAAGATAAAGAGTTAGGCACTTTACTGATCCAACGTTTTAAAGGGTTATTTGGAGATAAACTGTATACTGAAATCGTCAAACACCTGACCGACGATAAGCTGGCAACCCTCACCCAGCAACTCTATCGGTATTCTACCGGCCAGGAAATACTTCCATCCGGAGAGAGCAACGAGACGGTTTCAGCTGCCTATAAACAGCTGATGCAGACGGTAAAGAACATCAAAATGCGCACTGTTGTTGAAATGCACAAGGATCGTCAACGACAGCAGGAAGAGACCAGGCTTGATACCATAGAAAAAGGTATTCAGTCAATTTTAAGTAACGATCCTAAGGCATTTACGAACAAACTTGTCAGTCAAGCCCTACCTGAAACTGTTGCGCAATACCTTACCGAGGGCAAAGAAAGGCAGGCCGATACACTTCTCATGCATACTGCGGTGGCGTTGCAGTCTGATTCAATAACCATTCAGCGCAACAGTGCCGTGGCCTTGGCAGAAATTACCCAGCAGCTTGCTCAACAGAGACAGTGGGAGCGTTTGATTCGTCTTATGCCTGCACTTGAGCAGGCCCTGAAACACTTAGGTAAAGATGAAGAGAGTGTTAAAAAAATAATCACTGCCCTCTCAAAACTTGCACACTACTATCTCCAACAGGAAAACTACGAGAAAGCCTATGAGGTTATTCATGCTATTGGACGAATAACCTCAGGTCAAAATGCACATTTCAGTGAGACCGTGCATAAGCACAGCACTAAGGCATTGGAGCACATCAGCTCAGACGACATATTGAAAAAACTGCTTGAGGTGTACCTGCATGATGAAAAAAAACGGGATAATGCCGGTAACCTGCTGACTGACCTTGGACGTAAATCAGCCCATTTCCAGTTACAGTATCTGATGAAAAGTGAGAGTCGTTTTGAGCGTAAACTTTTGATCAACCTTATCTCTCAAACCGGCCATACTGCCAGCGATGTTTTACTTGATCAGCTTATTCAACCATCACCTTGGTATGTAACCAGAAATATTGTCCGACTACTTGGGGAGATTGGCTCACCCTCCTTTATTCGCCCCATTAGCCAATTTTTTGATCACAAAGATCTTCGCGTTCAACAGGAAGTGCTTAATACTGCAGTTAAAATTGGTGGAGAACATATTCATCAATTTCTGCTGCAAGCTTTCAACGAAATGCATGATGGGATTAAAACCAGGGTGGTCCACTACATGGCACAGTACCCCAGTGAGACATATGTTCGCCCCTTGCTCGATGTACTTGAGGCCAACCGACCGCTTCAGGGCAAAAATAAGATCCAGTTTCAACTCGCCATTTGCAAAACCTTAGGTATCATTGGGGACAGAAGGGCCTTGCAACTCCTGCAAACTGTTGCCCAAAGCAAATCTGTCCTTGGTATTTCAGGGTATAATGATGAAGTTCGAAATGCTGCGGCAAGGACAATACGACTTATCAGGTCACATGCTCAGGAAGGAAGAGTCCCTCAAACGAAAAAGGAAGTAACTGCAACTCAACAATCTCCTTTATCCACGCCTGCCCAAAACATTCCATCCATTGCAGAAAAAGAGCAGCACATTTTTCACATGGCTGAGCAGGATAAGAAGGAGCAGGCCAAAGAAGCCTTGTTTGAGCTGGTTGTTGCCACAGCTAAAGCTGGGGATTATGATAACGCAGAACGGTTACGTGAACGGATTTATGAAATAGACCCCATGGCATTGAGTGAAATTATTCGCTCTGGTGAAATTATTGAACAAGAAAAATCAGGCGCCATCAATGAAGAGGACTTAACCATATGGGCCCAATTGACGGATGTACTCACCACTGAAGAGTTTCAAACACTCTACCACGGGCTGATTGAAAAGACTTATACTCCTGAGGAAAGCATAGTAACCCAGGGAGCAAAAAATGATGAGCTCTATTTTATTAATCAGGGCAGTATAAAGGTTTCCCATCAGGTACAGGAAAAGGAAATTTTCATCACCAGCCTCAATCGGGGTGAGATCATAGGGGAAAACTTTTTTACCCCTTCAATATGGACTATCAGCTTAACCGCACTCACCCAGTCTCGTATCTCTGTATTGAAACAGGAAACTCTTGTCAAATGGAAAAACCAATTTCCAGGGCTTGAGAATAAGCTGAACAGCTTTTATGAGAAAACCAATCAGATCACCAGTATCCTGCAGAAAAAAGGACTTGAGCGTCGTAAGGATGATCGATTCACAATTTCGCGAAAAATTCAGGTGCAGCCAACAGATTACAACGGTAACGCCATTGGACGAGGATTCCGCGCTGAAATCATAGATATTTCACGCGGTGGACTTGCCTTTGTGATTCGCATAACCAAAAAAGAAAATACCAAGCTCCTGTTGGGGAGAAACCTCCAGATCGTCCTTCCCATTGGGGGGAAAGCCAACTACCTTTACCTGCCTGGTCAATCAATAGGTGTGCAGCCTTTTAATGTGTTTGAAAGCGATTATGCGGTTCACTTTACGTTCCATACCCAGCTGGAACAGAAAGTACTCCAGCAGATTTTAGGGTAGTCCCCCCTAAAGAACCTCCCTCAAAAGGAACTGTGTATCCATGCCGGATGCTATAAGCAACTTTTACACTCAACATCTTCCCGACTCAACGTTCAATGGTGCCATGCTTGTTGCAGAGTGTCCCTTCTGCAAGAAAAAAGGGGTAGCGGGAAAAATTACCGTTTTGCTTAATCCAGAGCATTACTTTCACGGCTACTTCAGGTGCCCAAACAGCTGTTCCAGCGGCGGCTTTCCCATCTACTTTGCCAAACAGCTGGCAATTCCCCTTGCTCAGGTTCCAGGGGCTGATCCTGACCGGGAATATGTCGGACGCGAAATCGATTATCCACCTAAAAACATCAATCAGGACGTGGTTGATTTTCACGATAAACTTACTCCTGAATTACGGGAAGAGTTTCAACATCACTCTATATCAAGGGAAATACTTAGCCAGTTACAGATTGGGTATAATGGTCGCTACCTTGTTTTTCCTTACGAGCAATACGATGGTAATTATTATGCTGCACGCTGCGTTCACCCTGACAAATATGAAGACTCTTTTTGGCTTGGAGACCAACGCTTTGTAGAAAACAAAACGCGCATTTTTAACCTGCCAGAAATTGACCGTTGTGAAAACGGCAGTCTGCTGGTGGTGGAAGGAGAAAAGAATCTACTCGCACTCAAAAGCCTTGGCCTGCCGGGGATAGCGGTTTCCTCAGCAGCCGAGCTTGAGATGATTGATCCGCGAGTGCTTGAGTGGGTCCGAACGCTCTTTGTTTGGGTTGACAATACTGCTGAATCTGCAAAGGCAGCACGATCTTTTGCTACAATGGCAGGGTATAAAGTTCGGCTGGTCTCGTGGCAGGATACTCACCCACGCAAGTATAGCGCATGGAAAATGGCAGAAGAGAGCGGGCGACAATTTAAGCAAATCGCTTTTGAAATGATTCGCTCGGCTAAGGCGTTTTCTCCTTTTGTCACCCCAACAAGTGAATACAACCTTTTTGCTAGCAAGCTTGCAATGCTTTCTGACCCTGCAAGACAAAAAATTGCCACTGGTTTTCCATCCTTTGATAAGGCTTTGGGAAATCTGCAGGGAATCTCCATCATGGGAGGAACGCCGAAGGCTGGAAAATCCTGTTTTTTCATCCAGATTGCCACAGAGCTTGGACGTCAGAAGGTTCCGGTGATCTACTATGATTTTGAAAATGGCAAGCAAAATATCTACCTGCGTACCCTTTCCAGGTGGGCACAGGTAAGGGTTGACGACCTTACTGCCGGCAACCACACTGATGAAGAAAAGCAACGAGTGAGTGAGGCTCACAAGGAGTTGCAACAGTCTTTTCGCTGGCTGCGGGTCGTCAATGACCGCTCATTAACCCCGGAAATAATGCGCCGGCATATTGATTTCCTGCGCCATGAAGCCAATGCTGAACACGTGGTGGTGGTAATCGACAGCCTGCATAAGCTGCCCTTTAAAGATTTAACCAAAAGACGCTCTGGTATAGACGGCTGGCTGCGTCAGCTGGAGGCTATCCGAGATGAACTGGGGGTTGCTTTTCTGGTCATATCTGAACTGAACCGTGGAAAGGACGGACAGTTTGAACGCCAACCGCAGTTGGGTTCATTTAAAGGTTCCGGTGATATTGCCTATTCCGCTGATAACGCGCTGGTCTTTCTCCCTGAGTGGGAGCCCTTTGATGCAACTCCCCCTGAGCAGCGGATTAACAAGCTGTGGATGGTTGCCAGCCGGGAGCACTCCCCCGGCTTAATAGCGGCTTACCGCCTGGATTTCCCTTACTGGGGGTTTGTGGAGCAGTAAAACTCTTGTGTTACAGTAGGTTACGACACCACTGCTTATGCGACTCTAATGCCTGTTTTGCTCTGAACATACCTCGGTCTTTTTTGCGCATCTTTTTTGTGAGTGGGGGAAACAGGCCAAAATTCACATTGCTGGGTTGAAAATGATTCGGGTCTGACATGGTGAGATGAGTAATTAACGCTCCCAGTGCAGTATTGGAGGGAGGAGGTTTCGGCAACTGGTTTTGATTCAGTAATCCTGCCACATTGATCCCTGCGAGCAGCCCCATGGCTGCACTTTCCACATATCCCTCTACCCCGGAAAGTTGACCGGCTATAAATAATCCAGGCTGCTGCTTCATTTGCAGCCAGGGGTCAAGCAAAGCCGGAGCACAAATAAATGTATTACGATGGATGGAACCCATACGCAGAAATTCTGCCTGCTCAAGCCCTGGGATAGACCGGAATACACGACGTTGCTCGTTATACTTCAACTTAGTTTGAAACCCAACCAGGTTATACATGGTACCAGCTCGGTTTTCTGCCCGTAGCTGCACCACCGCATGAAATCGTTCACCTGTAACAGGATGGTCCAACCCCACGGGCTTCATTGGCCCAAACCTCAGTGTATCCACACCGCGACCGCCCATAACCTCAATGGGTAAACACCCCTCAAAATACTTTTCCTGCTCAAATGCTTTCAGCGGCACAGTTTCAGCGCTCATGAGGAGTTGATAAAAATGGTCATATTCCTCCTCGCTCATAGGGCAATTCAGGTAATCTCCTGGTCCTTCATCATCCCAGCGCGATTTCTGATAGATAATATCCCGGTTCAGACTCTCTGCATCCACGATGGGAGCAATGGCATCGTAAAAGGCCAGCTTCTCCCCGGTAATCTCAACAAGCTGGGCAGTGAGTTTCTCTGAGCTCAGTGGTCCCGTGCTCATGATTGCAGGCTCTTTTGTGGTATCCGGGAGCGTTACCACTTCTTCTCTGACAAGCTGAATATGCGGGTGCTGCCCGATAACAGCAGTAATATATGCCGCAAAAAGGTGGCGATCCACAGCCAACGCCTTTCCAGCAGGAACCGAGGAGTGCCTGGCAGCTTTCATGATTAACGAATCGAGCTGGCGCATCTCTTCTTTAAGCAAACCAACTGAGGAATCAACGGCATTGGCACGAAAGGAGTTGGAGCAAACCAGCTCCGCCAACTGATCCGACTCGTGGGCAGGACTGAAACGAGCAGGCTTCATCTCATAGAGTGTAACCTGAATATCTCTTTCAGCCAGCTGAAATGCAGCCTCGCAGCCGGCCAGACCGCCACCGATAACGGTTACTTTTTTCCCGGTTACCAATCTATCTGTACCTCAACAGTTCTTCTTCCCCATTCCAACGCCTGCTGGTGGGAGTCAAAAAAAAGATCAATCCTTTTCGGGCCTTTTATAGCTCCACCACGATCCGCTACAACACCCCAGCCATAGCCTGGAACATACATCCGTGTTCCAAAGGGATAATACTTTGTATCAGCAGCAATGGTGCCATCTTTCTGAAACCACAGCCATGGGAGCATAGTCCGCACAGGGATCATCCAGGGGTGGGTAAGTGAATCACCCGAAAACAAGCCTGGTGTTGGCTCGACAGGGTTGGTGTTTGATGCTGTTTTGCCTGTATAGGGTGCACCTGTACGGGGACCAGCGTTGACATATTTGTTCCAGAAATCCAGCTTAAGAAACAACCAACGGCCCCGCTCCCACGAACAGCATTGTCCACAACCGCAATAGGCAGTGGTTTCCATGATGCGGGCGTCATGGCGTGCACAACTGCACAGGAATGTGCAACTCAAAAGAAAACAGATAAGCAAAAAACGTCGCATAAAAAAAAGCAGGATACCTTGTGATACCCTGCCCTGAATGAAAAGAATGAAACAGTATTAATACCTGTAATACTCAGGCTTGAAAGGCCCTTTTATCTGAACCCCGATGTAGTCGGCCTGCTCTTTGGTGAGCGTGGTTAACTGTGCCCCAATCTTCTTTAAATGGAGGGTAGCCACTTTTTCATCCAGCTCTTTAGGTAAAAAGTACACCTTGTTGTCATATTTTTCTTCGTTATTCCACAGCTCAATCTGGGCAAGCACCTGGTTAGCAAAAGAGTTGCTCATAACAAAGCTTGGGTGACCGGTTGCACAGCCAAGATTTACCAGGCGTCCTTCTGCCAGCACGATGATGCGTTTGCCGTCAGGGAAAATGACATGATCAACCTGGGGCTTGATATTTTCCCACACCAGCTCACGTATCCCTGCAATGTCTATCTCTGAATCAAAATGACCAATGTTGCATACAATGGCCTGATCCTTCATCATATCCATGTGTTCACGGGTAATAACGCGCAGGTTTCCAGTGCAGGTAACAAAAATGTCACCTAGTGGTGCAGCCTCTTCCATGGTGACGACACGGTAGCCCTCCATGGCTGCCTGGAGCGCACAGATCGGGTCGATTTCAGTGACCAGTACGGTGGCACCCATGCCGCGAAGCGCCTGAGCACATCCTTTACCCACATCGCCATACCCTGCAACAACCCCAATTTTACCAGCAACCATAACATCTGTACCGCGCTTGATCCCATCAATAAGAGATTCACGGCAGCCATACAGGTTATCAAATTTGGACTTGGTAACAGAATCATTAACGTTGATCGCAGGCGCAAGCAAGGCACCTTCAGCAGCCATTTCGTTGAGCCGCAATACACCGGTGGTGGTTTCCTCGGAGATGCCCTTTACCTCTTTCATCAGCTCTGGGTATTTTTGGTGCATTACCAGCGTCAGGTCGCCTCCATCATCAAGGATCATGTTGGGCCGCCAGTCATCCGGACCAAAAATAGTCTGATCAATACACCACCAGAATTCTTCTTCCGTTTCTCCTTTCCAGGCAAAGGTGGGAATGCCGGCTGCAGCAACTGCGGCAGCGGCATGATCCTGGGTAGAAAAAATATTACATGAAGACCAGCGGAGCTCAGAACCCAGATCTACCAAGGTTTCCATAAGCACCGCTGTCTGGATAGTCATGTGCAGGCAACCAGCAATCCTCGCTCCTTTGAGTGGCTGCTCCTTGCGGTATTCTTCACGGATAGCCATTAATCCGGGCATTTCTGTTTCAGCAATGGCAATCTCTTTTCTGCCCCACTCAACAAGCCCCATATCTGCAACTTTATAATCTGTCATATTGTACTCCTGCACCAACACGTATAGTGCTCTCTATACTCCACTTTTTTATCTCTATCTAGATACCTGCAGCATCACGCAGGGCGTCAACCTTGTCTGTCTGCTCCCAGGTGAATTCAGGCAGCTCCCTGCCAAAATGACCGTAAGCAGCAGTATTTCGGTAAATAGGCCGTAACAGGTCGAGTTGCTGTACAATAGCCTTTGGTCGTAAATCAAAAACCTGCTGAATGACTTCGATCAATCTTTTATCGCTCACCACACCGGTGCCAAAGGTTTTCACAAAAATTGATACAGGCTGTGAAATACCAATGGCATAGGCGACCTGCACCTCCACCTCTTTGGCCAACCCTGCAGCCACGATATTTTTAGCAACATAGCGTCCCATGTATGCTGAGGAGCGATCAACTTTAGATGGATCCTTACCAGAGAAAGCACCCCCGCCATGTGAGCCCCTGCCACCATAGGAATCAACGATAATCTTTCGCCCGGTCACACCGCAATCACCAACAGGGCCGCCAATAACAAACCTTCCGGTGGGATTGATAAAATATTTTGTATTGGCATCAACCATGTCTGCCGGCAGGATAGGTTTGATGATCTCCTCCATCACCCCTTCTGTCAAATCAGCATGGACAATATCCGGGCTGTGCTGCGTGGAAAGCACAACTGCTTCAATTCGCTTAGCCACATCATCTTCATATTCAATGGTGACCTGGCTTTTTGCATCGGGCCTGAGCCAGGGGAGCACACCTGTTTTACGTATTTCAGCCTGGCGCATCACCAAGCGATGAGCATAGGTGATAGGCATGGGCATTAATACATCGGTTTCATCACAGGCATAGCCAAACATCAACCCCTGATCACCAGCACCTTGATCAAGATCCAGGCCGCTCCCTTCATCGACGCCCATGGCGATGTCTGCAGACTGTTTATCAATGGAGGTCATAACAGCGCAGGATTGCCAGTCAAACCCCATGTCAGAGGAGTTATACCCAATATCTTTTATGGTTTGGCGAACGATCTCAGGCATATCAACCCAGGCTGAGGTGGTAATCTCACCAGCGATGAGCGCCATACCGGTGGTAACCAGGCTTTCGCAGGCGACCCGAGCATGTTTATCTTGATCGAGGATTCCATCTAAAATGGCATCTGATATTTGATCGGCAACCTTATCAGGATGTCCTTCTGATACGGACTCTGAAGTAAATAAGTGTTGTGACATAATATTTTTTCTCCTGTATGGAGGATGAGAGATTGGACAATGTATGATTATTTTCTAGTAAAAACCAACTAAAAAACGGTATACTCTACTGCGTTATATTAAGTAATTCAACCAAAACATAACACACTTTACTAACATCGCCATATCAACAACATAGGTTAAGTTTCAACGTATCTTACATCAGCCAGATGGTTAACGTAACAGCCAGTCACGCATCCCGGAAAGTAACCTTACAATGAAGATACTTCGTCTTTTTTCCTACCTTTTTATGGGATTCACCTTTCCGCTCTTCTGGATGTACCACGCTGCCGGGTTATGGTCATTCCTGTACAAGCCCATTCAGTTGCTTTTGCAGCTTGAAAATAATGGCTGGCCAAGCTTTATTACAGCATTTCTTCTTTATGCAGCAGGTATTGCTGTGCTTGAGCTTATCTTTAGACTGCTCAAAAACGCTCACCCCTGAATAGCATAACCGCCATCAACCACCACAACCTGTCCGTGCACCATGGCAGCCAAATCAGAGCATAAAAATAAGGCCACATCAGCGACATCGTCTGGAGTAGTTAAGCGGCCAAGCGGGGTACGCTCTTTTGAGGCAGCAATGATCTTATCCCGGTTGGGAAAGGATTTTAACGCATCGGTATCCACCACCCCAGCACTTAAGGTGTTGATGGTTATCCCTTTAGGGCCGATCTCAACTGCCAGATGACGAACCAGAGATTCCAGTGCAGCTTTAGAAGCACCCACAACGGTATAATCAGGAATAGCGCGAACAGAACCCATGGATGAAATAGCAATGATCCGCCCACCCTGCCCCATGATGGGGAGTGCATGCTGGGTAAGAGCAAGGAGTGCCCTTGCATTGATATTCATGGCCCAGTCCCAATGCTTGGTGGTTAGCTCCATGGCAGGTTTGAGCACCCCTGAGGCAGCATTGGAAACTAAAATATCTAAATGATGAACACCATGCTCCTGGATGGCTGAAAAAAGCCTGACCAGATGGGTATCATCGGCAATGTTGGCTTTAATTGCCTCACACTGCACTCCATGAGATCGAATTTCCTCAACGGTTTGCTCGGCATCGCTCTTGTGCCGCACATAGTTAACAAAAATATTTACTCCGTATTGGGCCAGCCTAAGAGCAATGGCACGGCCGATCCCCCTTGAGCCACCTGTTATAAGTGCTGTTTTTCCTCGTAAATTATCCATCACATTCTCCAGTAATAGCGGTTATCTCATCGCCCAAGCAGTGGGAGCACCACTCTACGGACAGAACTTTTCATAAAACGGCAGGGATTAAATCGAATAGGCGCAAGTTTATCTGGCACGATGAACCCATCAATGGAAAATGAATCCGGGGTGTCACATGCCCACTGTATATGGTTAAGCTGTATATCCGGGTTGCCTTCTTTATTGGCTGTCTTCCATAAAGGGCAATGTTCAGGGGGAATCCCTAAAATATGAAGAAAGGCTGAATCCAGCGAAAACCCACTGGTTGAACAACCAAGTATCCCCGGATAGATGGCCTTTCCATGGATGGGACCAGTAACATGCATTGCTTTAATGCCATCAAGCAGGTGGATACTATGCGACAGCACAGCAGGTAACTGCCCGATAAGCCGGGTGAACGTTTCGTTTTTCCCCCCATAGGCCATGTGCCACCACCCTTTTCTCAATCCTTTTATACAGCCAAATAAATTTTTCACGCTCATGGTTACCCGTGTTTGAGCGTGGGCTTTCAAACGGGGGACATTGACAAGGAGATCACAATCTATTGCTGCAGCAGCCATGGGAAAACGATATCCCAAAGGAGTTTCAACCTTTCTAGTCTGCGTAAACTCAATAATCTTAACGCCCAAACTTTCCAGTTCCTGAGCAGCTCCAATGGCCTGCAAAGTACGACGGGAAGAGCCAAAGGCTGGAGAATCGCCAATTTGAACCTGTGCACCATGGTCAATGAACCAACGGGCAATACTGCAAAGCAGCGCAGGCTCACTGCAGGCCAGATGGCCGTTCTGAGCCGAGATAAGATTGGGTTTCATCAGGATATGATGCCCATGATATCCGGTTGAGGCGACAGTAGCCTTGAGTACTTTGTCCACCGTGGAATCGAGCAGACGGGGTTCATAGTTTGTACAGGGCAGTAGTGCAACAGCAGGGTTCATCTATTTGTAATAAGAACGTTATAAAAAAACCGGCTTGATTTACAAGGAAATCAAGCCGGTAAAGGAGAGAAGAGATGAAGAATACTTTTAACCTTGCATTATGCATACCACCTAAGAGACAAACAAAGAAAATACATTTTTTTATATTGATTTCTTATAGTTACTTGGACAGTTTCAAAAAAAACACCCAAGGGGCAAAAGGCAAAGAAAGTTCAATTTTTTATACTTCTCACAGGGCAACAACCTGGGACATCAAAGAAAAAATCAAAATATCAGTATGTTACCATAGAATTATTTTTTACACGCATTGTATAGGATTTTCATCACCAGGTGGATACTTTTTACCCACCTGGTTTGGTGAAATACGCTGCAATCATATTATCTGAAGGTAATCACCCGGGTTCTCAGTACACCATCGAGCTGACAAATTTGCTCTTCTACCTGCTTGGAAACGGGGCCTGCACAGTCAATGATATTATATCCTACGGTTCCGTTACTCTTGTTGGTGTAGTTCATGATGTTAATATCATTGCTCCCTACAATGTTACTCACCAGACCAATCATCCCGGGTTTGTCGTGGTTAATAACCGTCACCCGGGTGTGAACATCAACGGTTGGAATAGTTTCAATATTTGGAAAATTGACCGAGTGAACAATGTTACCGTATTCAAGGTAGCCTTTCAACTCACGAACTGCCATTCTTGCGCAGTTCTCTTCAGACTCTGAAGTGGAAGCACCCAGATGCGGGGTAACAAGAATTTTGTCATGTCCAATGAACTTCTTTGATGGGAAATCAGAAATATGGCCTCTGAGCTTACCGCTTTCAAGGGCTGCCAACACGGCATCTTCGTCAACAACAGGACCACGTGCATAGTTGATTAAAATGGCACCATCTTGAGCAAATTCCAGGAAATCCTTTTCAGTAACATAACCACGGGTGTTAGGATTGAGAGGAATATGCACGCTGATATAATCTGCATTGGCAAGGGCCTCTTTGCGTGAACGTGCAAGGGTAACACCAGGGTGAAGCAAATGGATGTTATCCATTGCAGGAAACGGATCAAAACCAATGACATTCATGCCACGATGCAGACCGGCATTGGCAACACCAAGACCAATTTTACCCAGCCCGATAACACACAGGGTCTTGCCAGACATTTCCTCACCCTTATAGAGCTTTTTCTGGGCTTCAACCTTTTCGTCAATAGCGTCGTCATCAGCAAGCCCAACCAGATTCCGGCAAAAAGAAATGGACTGATCTACATTGCGCAGCCAGATACCCAAGGTGGTGTATACAAGTTCAACAACAGCATTAGCATTAGCACCTGGAGCATTAAAAACGCAGATCCCCTTTTCAGTAGCCTCTTCCACAGGAATGTTGTTTACGCCAGCTCCGGCTCGGGCAACCGCTAACAATTCAGGAAAAAGGCTTAAGTCAACCTGAGAACTCCGCACCACTAAACCTTCTGGATTACTTTCATCAGCGCTTACAGCAAACCGTTCGGTTAAAAGATCCAATCCCTCTTTGGCGATTGCATTCATTGTTTTAATGCGAAATGTCTTCATACCCTTTCCCCCTCTCTATAAATTCCACTCGTTATTATCAGGCAGTTCTGCACCCATTACGGCTCATCTCTGCACCCAGTCACCTGCGCACATGGCAGACGCAAACAGCAAGCCTACAATGTTCATTTATACATTGTCAAGCAGAAGCAAGAACAAAGGCAAAAGAGGCTTTTCATCATGGATTTCATGCTTATTCTTTTTTGATACTTTTTTTCCAACAACCTGAAACGTGATCCTTTCTATGAAGAATTTTTTATACTTACTCCTCTTGATTACCGTACTATGGACCTCTACGTTTTCCATTGGATATGCAGCTGCTGATCAAACAGAACCGTTACAACACCACATATCTTTAAGCTTTGATCTTGAGCAGCAACTTGTCCGTGGTACCTCCCACATCACCATCCCGGTGGGGAAAAAACTCTTTCTTGCATGTGGTCCACTTGCGGTGACCGGAACGGTTCTTGACGAACAGACTGGTCCACCGGAAAAAATCAAGCTCGCCTCCGATAATACCATCAGTATTGCTGCAACAAACCACCAACGACAGCTCTACCTTTCCTGGGAGTTGCATCCTGAACCATATGGCTTCACAGATAATCTTGTCTCAAAAAGTGGTATTACCCTCGCAGGCTTCTGGCACCCCACTGCTGAATCGAAAATGATGTTTTCCATAGACGCACGTTTACCGGATGGATTTTCAGCTATCACAGAGGGTGGTCCAATGCCCATCCAACACTTACCTCAAAACGAATTTGCTCAGGCGCACATCGCATATCCGTTGCATAACATCCATTTCGTAGCAGGTCCGTATGTACATCAGAAAAAACAGCTTGGTAAGCTTACCCTCCACGCTTTCTTTTTTAAACAAGACCAGCACCTGGCAACAGATTATCTCAAGAAAACAGCAGAATACATACAACTGTATCAGGAACTTATTGGCCCCTTTCCCTACCCCTCCTACTCTATTGTGGAAAACAGGTTACCCACTGGATATGGAATGCAGGGATTCACCCTGCTTGGACAGCAGGTTGTTCGATTACCCTTTATTAAAGACACTTCACTTGGACATGAGGTGCTCCATTCCTGGTTTGGGAACAGCGTAGGGGTTGATTCTGCCCAGGGTAACTGGGCTGAAGGACTGACCACCTATATGGCAGACCACTATTTTGCAAGTAAGAAAAATCAAGGCAGAGCATTCCGAAAAAATCAACTCCTGAAATATCACGTTTTTGTGACGGATCAAAATCCAATAGCACTGGGACAGTTTACCAGTGCCAGTCACCAGCAACCAATGGCAAAAATGAGCCGAACCGTTGGCTACGACAAGGGGGCGTTCCTCTTTCATATGCTCAGCAAAAAAATAGGCTGGGACACCTTTATGCAAGGCTTGCAGATCTTTTATGGGGCGAACAAACACCGGGAAGCTGGATGGCAGGAACTTGAGCATGCCTTTTCCCAGGCAGCAGAAACAGACCTTTCTCCATTTTTCGCTCAATGGCTGCAGCGCACCGATATTCCAGAGCTGGATATTGAACAGATTGCTGTCAGGCAGGAAAAGGGCCAATCTGTGGTGAGCTTTGATCTGGTTCAAGCTGGAGATCATCCCTACGAGCTGGATGTTACATGTGTCATCCAGACCCTGGGAGAAGACGTTCGAAAAACGATCACCACTTCTACGTTGCAAAAACGTGTTGCAATCAGAACCAATATGCTGCCAACCCAACTCATCATGGACCCAGACTACAATCTCATGCGCCGTTTGGGAGACCAAGAAAACGTTGCGACCTGGTCACATTTTTTAGGTTCTCCCAACAAGAATATTCTGGTGTCCCAAGAGCAAAAGCAACACTACCAGCCACTCATTGAAAACATGCTCCACAGGGGCGCGACCCTCCACACAGCAAAGTCAGCTACAAACCAATTACTCCAGGACGGTGACTGGCTCTTTTTAGGAGATACGAGCCAGCGCAGCAGTATATTTGCAACACCTGCACGTAAGGGTTCCGGTTTTAACCTGGACGTTCACTTCAACCCTTTGAACCAGAACCAGGTAATCGTGTTAGTCGATAGTTCAGCAAAGAAAGAAACAGAAAAGGTCATTCGCAAACTCAGCCATTATGGCAAATATTCATCCCTTTCTTTTCTTAATGGACACCTGCAGAAAAAGAAAAGAGCGGATGCTGAGGCAGGGAGAAGGTACCCACTGCTCACGCCCCCTGACGGGGTTCCAGCGCAGGCAACCCAATCTTTTGCAACAATACTGGAGAGGCTGAGGGAGGCTGACGTTGTTTATGTAGGTGAAACCCATACCGATTATGCTCACCATTTGCTCCAGCTCCAGGTCATCCAGGGGCTTTTTGCAAAGCAAAAGAACCTGGTTATCGGGATGGAAATGTTTCCAGGCTCATCACAACAGGCCCTGGATGATTACATCGTAAACACAACGCTTTCTGAGCCTGAATTTCTCAAGCAGTCTCAGTACTTCAAGGTTTGGGGATTTGATTACCGCTTGTATCGGGAAATCATTCAGTTCGCTCAGGCAAAGAGCATACCGGTTTTGGCACTTAACCTGGACAAAAAGGTGACCAATACGGTATTTCGCACCGGCTCAACCGATACACTGACTAAGCAGCAGCAGGCCCAGGCAGCAAAAGAAAGGGACCTGACCCTGCCCGGTTACCAAAAGCGACTTCATGAGGTCCATTCCATCCATCAATCACCGCATGGTAAACAGAGCTTCAGTGGATTTCTGCAAGCCCAGGCCATTTGGGATGAGACCATGGCAGAATCTATTGTCCGTGGTCTGGAAAAATATCCTGATCACCTGATGGTGGTGCTTGCGGGAAGTGGTCACGTAGATAAACAAAGTGGCATTCCACCCAGGGTCAAACGACGCAAAAATGGTGTTCGCCAGTATGTGGTCGTTCCGGAAGAAGCCGGAGCCTCTTTTTCTCTTACCCAGGAACAGTCTGACTATTATATGGAAACAGTCCCTTCCTCACTTCCCCCGGCTGGAAAAATCGGGGTGGTTTTGGATGTAAAGGATGACAAGGTGAGCATTGGGCAAATCAGCGCCCACGGCCAAGCTGGAAAGGCGGGTTTACAGGTGGGGGACATCATTACCACCATTGATGACAATCCGGTAACCAGTGTGGCAGATATAAAAATCAGCCTGCTGGACAAAGAAGCTGGTGAGACGGTCACTGTTCACGTTGAGCGAAATGGTAAACCTTTCCAACATACCGTGGAACTGTCCTCAATGCAGATGGGGATGGTGCCCTTTGGGCATTCCAAAATCAGCAAGCCTTAAGCTTTGCCTCACGAATAGCCTGCTCAATGGTGAGGGCTCGAACTGTTCCCAGAACATCATGAACGCGAAGGATATCTGCTCCCTGCATGCTGCTGAGCACCGATACCATTGCGGTGGGCAGGTCACGTTCTGCAAGGGGAATACCAAGCAGATGCTCAAAAAAGGATTTACGGGAATGGCCGATGAGCACTGGACAGCCATGCGGTTTAAACGCTTTAATATTGGCTAATATTACCAAGTTATGCTCCAGGGTCTTGCCAAACCCAATACCAGGATCAATGATGATCCGTTCCCTGCCAATACCAGCCTGTTCCAAAAAAGCCAGCCTTTCTGAAAAATAGGTATTGATCTCTTCCACTACCTGATCATAGGCTGGATTGAGTTGCATATCCTCAGGGGAACCCTGCATATGCATAATCACCACCGGCACTGTATATCTGGCTGCCACCTCAACCATGTGCGGATCTTTTTCAAGTGCTGAGATATCGTTGAGCATTGATGCACCTGCTTGCAGTGCAGCCTCTGCCACCTCTGCCTTGGTAGTGTCAATAGATATGGGTATGTCATACAATGATCGGATCAGCTTAATGGCCGGGATGACCCGCTGCAGTTCCTCACTGGTAGAAACGGGTTCAGCAAAAGGCCTGGTTGATTCCCCTCCAACATCAATGATGTCAGCCCCGTCATTGATCAGCTGTCGGACCTGGCCCTTGATTGCAGCCTCATTCGTGTACCGACCACCATCAGAAAAGGAATCCGGGGTTACATTAAGAATCCCCATAACCTGAGTTGAACCAATCATACAAGTGCTCCAATGAAAAAGCCGGTACCTCTTGGGTTACCGGCTTGAGTAAAAACGTATGAGATACATTTTATGCGTCTACAGTTTTCTTCTCTACAGCTGTTTCATCACCGTCTTGCTCATCAGCTGGTTGCTCTTCACCTCGAAGCTCAGCAATAATCCTGTTCATGTCTTCCAGCATGATCGTCTCTTTTTCAAGCAACTCGTCTGCCACGGCTTTGAGCACATCCATGTTATCAGAGAGAAGCTGCGTAACCCTTTCATTCGCTTCCATGATAATCCCCTTAACGGCATCATCTATTTTCTGGGCAGTTTGCTCACTGTAATCACGGTGCTGGTTGATTTCACGACCGAGGAAAATTTGTTCATCTTTCTTCCCATAAGCAAGTGGTCCAAGCTCGTCACTCATGCCCCACTCACAGACCATCTTACGTGCCATTTCACTGGCACGCTCAATGTCATTTCCAGCACCAGTGGTAATCTCATCAAAAACCAGCTTTTCTGCAACCCGGCCACCAAAAAGGATGGCTATGGAGTCAAGTAAATAGCCCTTGGCATGGGTATATTTTTCATCCATTGGGAGCTGCATGGTCAGCCCAAGCGCCCTCCCCCGTGGAATAATGGTAACCTTGTGAATGGGATCTGTTCCCGGCAAAAACCGAGCCACCAGGGCATGTCCAGCTTCATGATAAGCGGTAATCTCTTTTTCTTTATCAGAGATAATCATGGATTTACGCTCAGCACCCATCATCACCTTATCTTTTGCCCGTTCCAGCTGTTCGCCGTCAATCTCTTCTTTTCCTTCACGGGCTGCCATTAGCGCTGCCTCGTTAACAAGGTTTTCAAGATCAGCACCGGAAAAGCCAGGGGTTCCCCTGGCAATGACAGCCATATCCACATCATCGGCCAGCTTGGTCTTTTTACCGTAAATATCAAGAATCTTTTCGCGCCCCTTTACATCTGGGACTGGAACCACCACCTGACGGTCGAAACGGCCTGGTCTCAGCAGGGCAGGATCAAGGACATCGGGACGGTTGGTGGCAGCAATAATAATAACCCCATCATTGCCTTCAAAACCATCCATCTCAACCAGGAGCTGGTTGAGGGTCTGCTCACGCTCATCATGTCCGCCGCCAAGTCCAGCACCACGATGACGTCCCACTGCGTCAATCTCGTCGATAAATATAATACAGGGAGCATTCTTCTTGCCCTGATTAAACAAATCGCGCACTCGTGAAGCACCGACCCCGACAAACATTTCAACAAAGTCGGAACCCGAGATAGTGAAAAATGGTACGCCTGCTTCACCGGCAATGGCTTTTGCAAGCAGTGTTTTACCCGTACCTGGGGAGCCTGCTAACAATACCCCCTTAGGGATACGGCCACCGAGCTTGGTAAACTTTTGCGGATCGCGGAGGAAGTCGATAATTTCTTCCAGCTCTTCCTTGGCTTCGTCGATTCCAGCAACATCCTTGAAGGTTACCTTAACCTCACCTTCTCCCTGGAGTTTTGCCCTGGTTTTACCAAAGGTAAGCGCACCGCCTTTGCCGCCCATCTGCATCTGCCGCATGAAAAATATCCACACACCAATGAGCAGCAGCATGGGAAACCAGGAAATAAAGATGGTCAAATACCACGGGGTTTGCTCTGGCTCCTTAACAGATATGTCAACTCCCGACGCTCTGAGCATGGGAATAAGTTCAGCATCGTCTGGAGCCACAGTGGTAAATGGACGCCCATCCATGCCAGAGCCAGTGATTTTCTCACCCTGAATATTGACCTTGTTTATGGCACCGCTGTTGACGCTTGACCAGAATTCACTGTAGGTCATTGAGTTACTCGTCCCCTGCGGTTTGTTAAACAGGTTAAACAGCAGGATCATGGTTAACCCAATAACCAGCCACATGCTCAAATTTTTATAAAAAGTATTCAAAAAAACTCTCCACTGGGTTGCTCATGTACAGCTTCTTACAACATACCAATACGCCCGCGACCGGCACAGGCACAATTTTGAGTGTACAGTAAGACTCTTTTATTATCCGTCAATGGTTTTAGAAAATTCCTGAACCGTTTTAACCTGAACCGTCTGCTTGTTCAGCGATTCCACAGCCAGGGCCACTGCCCAGCCACCGGTAATGGTGGTTGAATAGGGGATGTGATAATCAAGAGCTGCTCGCCTGATGGTATAAGAATCTTCAGTGGTTCTGGTACCGGCAGAGGTGTTAAGGATCAATTGTACCTCACCATCTTCGATCTTATCCAAAATGTGCGGGCGGCCCTGGGAAATCTTGTTCACCTCTGTGCAGGTAATCCCGTTTTCCTTTAACTTTGCTGCTGTTCCCCTGGTAGCAAGGATGGTGAACCCAAGCTCATCAAGCTTTCGTGCAACAGGGAGCACCGCTTCCTTATCTCCATGACGTACCGAGATAAACACGTTACCACTGAGCGGCAGGCTGGAACCTGCGGCCATGTGCGCCTTTGCCAGAGCCTGACCGAGGTCATCATCTATCCCCAGAACTTCGCCGGTGGATTTCATCTCTGGCCCCAGCAGCGTATCCACATTTTCAAACCGGTCAAAAGGAAAGACCGCTTCCTTAACGGCCCAATGGTGCAAGGTCTTTTCCCTGGTAAAGCCGAGCTCTTCCAGCGTCATGCCCATCATTACCTTTGTAGCTGTCTTGGCCAGCTCCACCCCTGTTGCCTTGGACACAAAGGGGACAGTACGGGACGCCCTGGGGTTTACCTCAAGCACATAGAGGGTGTCACCTTTGACTGCAAACTGCACATTCATGAGCCCGATAACCCCAAGCTCCTCAGCCATGGCCTTGGAAGCTGCGGTGATCTGATCAATCATATCCTGGGATAAGGTATGGGGAGGCAACACACAGGCAGAATCGCCGGAATGAATACCAGCCTCTTCAATATGCTGCATAATGCCGCCAACAACGGTCATGGTACCGTCGGATACCGCATCCACATCCACTTCAATGGCATCCTTTAGAAACTGATCCAGTAGCACGGGATGGTCTGATCCTGCCATTCCGGGGATGTTCATGAAGTCCCGAATACCATTTTCATTGTACACGATCCGCATGTCACGTCCACCAAGGACATAGGAAGGCCGCATCACTACGGGATACCCGATCTCCTCTGCAACGTGGAGGGCCTCTTCCAGGGTATGGGCAGTGCCATTGTCTGGTTGACGGAGTCCAAGTTTCTGGAGGAATTGCTGAAAACGCTTTCTATCCTCAGCCCGGTCAATGGCATCTGGCGGGGTTCCAATAATGGGTACGCCAGCCTTATCCAGGGGAACGGCCAGGTTCAGTGGCGTTTGACCACCAAACTGGACAATAACCCCATCAGGCTGCTCACGTTCTATAATATTGAGCACATCTTCGCGGGTCAGCGGCTCAAAGTAGAGCTTGTCTGAGGTATCGTAATCAGTGGAAACCGTCTCAGGATTGGAGTTCACCATAATGGACTCCACCCCGATTTCCCGCAGGGCAAAAGAGGCATGCACACAGCAGTAATCAAACTCGATGCCCTGACCAATCCGGTTTGGTCCACCGCCCAGAATCATAATTTTTTTGCGCTCAGTGACCTGCACCTCATCTTCCTGGTCATAGGTGGAATAATAATACGGGGTATAGGATGCAAACTCTGCAGCACAGGTATCCACCAGCTTATATACCGGTTCCAGTCCTTTCTTGATCCGCAACTGACGAATATCCTCTTCCGAGGTGCCGGTAAGCACCGCAAGCTGCACATCAGAAAATCCATTTTGCTTGGCCCGGTAAAGGGTATCAGCATCCAGCCCTGGAAAACCATTTGCAGCTATCTCTGCACCCTGCTCCACAATCTGCTTAAAGTTATACAAAAACCAGGGATCGATATGGCTGAGCTCGTAAATCTGCTGTACATCCATACCGCGCCGCAACGCTTCAAACAGGTAGCTGAGGCGCTGGGAATTGGGCTTGGTCAGACCGAGATGAAGATCATCTTCATGCAGCTCGGTCATATCAGCCTTGCCGTCAAACCCAAATCCCATCCGCCCGACCTCAAGGGAACGCATGCCCTTTTGAAAGGCTTCCTTAAACGTTCGTCCAATGGCCATGGTTTCCCCAACAGACTTCATCGCGGTGGTCAAGACATCGTCAGCTTCAGGAAACTTTTCAAAGGTCCAGCGGGGAATCTTGACTACACAATAATCAATGGTTGGTTCAAACGAGGCGTAGGTCTCACGGGTTATATCGTTTTTGATTTCATCCAGGGTATAGCCGATGGCAAGCTTGGCAGCAATCTTGGCAATGGGGAACCCTGTTGCCTTTGATGCCAGAGCCGAGGAACGAGAAACCCTGGGGTTCATCTCAATCACCATTAACTCACCATCTTCAGGATTCACTGCAAACTGGACATTGGAGCCACCCGTTTCCACCCCTATCTCGCGAATAATGGCTATGGCGGCATCGCGCATTTCCTGATACTCACGGTCTGTCAGGGTTTGCGCAGGGGCAACCGTAACCGAGTCACCGGTATGGACTCCCATGGCATCGATGTTTTCGATGGAGCAAATAATGACCACATTATCATTCTTGTCCCGCATGACCTCAAGCTCATACTCTTTCCAGCCAAGCAGGCTCCGCTCAAGCATAATTTCAGTGGTCATGGACAAATCAAGCCCTGCTGTGGCAAGTTCCCTAAGCTCAGACCGGTTATAGGCTACCCCGCCGCCAGTACCGCCCAAAGTGAAACTCGGTCGTACAATAATGGGAAAACCAATGGTGTTCCCCGCCTCCATGGCTTCATCTAAGGTATGAACAATGGCTGATTCAGGCACCTTCAGGTTAATTTTGTGCATGGCATCGCGGAATTCTTCTCGACCTTCCGCTTTCTGAATGACGTCGATGTCTGCAGCAAGCATCTCAACGTTATACTTTTCCAGCACCCCCATCTCAGCAACCTTGATGGCCGTATTGAGCCCGGTTTGCCCGCCAAGGGTAGGGAGCAGCGCATCTGGCCGCTCACGCTCAATCACTTTTGCCACGCACTCCGGGGTTATAGGCTCAATATAGGTTCGGTCAGCAAGACCGGGGTCTGTCATGATGGTTGCCGGGTTGGAGTTAATCAAAACCACCTCAAACCCTTCCTCTTTCAAAGCCTTAACCGCCTGGGCACCGGAGTAGTCAAACTCACAGGCCTGGCTGATAATGATTGGCCCGGAGCCAATAATGAGAATTTTGCGTATATCTGTTCTTTTAGGCATGGTACTCGGTTATATGATGTGATCAGGAAGAGTGCTTCATCAGGTCAATGAATCGTTCAAACAGGTATTCGGCATCATGGGGGCCGGGAGCATATTCGGGGTGGTACTGAACCGAGAAGGCAGGATATATTTTATGCTGCATCCCTTCCAGGCTCTGATCGTTGAGATTGATATGGGTCACTTCCACCTCAGCAGGCAAGCTGTCCGGGTCTACGCAAAAGCCGTGGTTTTGCGAAGTTATCTCAACCTTTCCTGTGGTAAGATCTTTCACAGGCTGGTTTCCGCCACGGTGACCAAACTTGAGCTTATAGGTAGATCCACCATAGGCCAGACCAAGCATCTGATGCCCCAAGCAAATACCAAATAGCGGTTTTTTTCCAAGCAGGTTCTGAATATTGGCGACCACCCCCTCAACCCCGGCCGGGTCACCAGGGCCATTGGATAAAAAGATTCCGTCTGGATTATATTGCAGAACGTTTGTGGCAGAGGTGGTGGCAGGTACAACCAGCACCTGGCAGCCATACTGGGTGAGTAAACGCAGCTGGTTATATTTTACCCCAAAGTCGTAGGCAACCACCTTATAAGGTAAGGTGCTCTCTGCAGCAAACCCACTGGCAGCTTGCGGCCCATTATCCACCCACAGATAGGGCTCTTTTACGCTAACGCGCTGTACCATATCCCGGCCAACAAGCCCTGCCCAATCTCTTGCACGTTGAACCAGTGAATCACCATCCAAATCCGTGGTGGAGATCACAGCCTTCATGGCACCCTGATTACGAATAATACGGGTCAGCATCCGGGTATCAAGGCCTTCTATTCCAAGCACATTATACTTTTTGAGAAAATCAGCGAGATTGCCGGTGGAACGAAAATTACTGGGCTGGTTCTGGTACTCCCGCATCAGAAAGGCTCGCGGGTGCACTCCAGCAGATTCCATATCTTCTTCATTCACCCCATAATTACCGATCAATGGGTAGGTCATGGTGACGAGCTGACCTGTATAGGAAGGGTCGGTCAACACCTCCTGATAGCCGCTCATGCTGGTGTTAAAAACTATCTCTCCCTGGGCCTCCCCTTCACCGGTGAAGGAATAACCGGAAATGACGGTACCATCTTCCAGGCCGATCAATGCTTTCATATGTTGCACTATGCTCTTGTTTAGAGAAACGATTATCGTCGTTTGAGTTCGCTGCTTACACTGTTGCAATCAGCTCTTTAATCACTGCTGCCTGCCGGGTTACAATGGTATCCCCTTGAGCAAGGATTCCTTTGGTACACGCGCAGGCACGATCATACACATCTGGATTGTTGATATGGTGCAATAACAACGCGGTCAATTTTTCTTCATCGTCCGCCTGAAATCCGCACCCTGCCGCACACAGACGCTTGGCATCACGTTGAAAATCGTCCATGTAAGGGCCAAAATACACAGGGTGTCCCCACCGAACAATTTCCATAATGTTGTGGCCACCCTTGGGAACCAGGCTACCGCCGCAAAAACTAAACCGAGCCACACTGTACAAATCTGCCAGCTCGCCCATGGTGTCCACCAGGACAATGGATGTGATCCGCTTTTTACCGCCATGCAGCTGGCTTAGCCTGTCAAACGGCAGTTTTTCTCTGGCCAACCACCGGGTAATCTCAGGGACACGTTTCAGATGCCTTGGCGCCACAACCCAGAGGAAATCATGCTCACTCGCAAGCCGCTGAAAAACCTTATACAGCAGGGGTTCTTCGCCCTGATGGGTGGAGCCACACACAAATAGTTGTTTTCCTGTGCCTGCCAGAAGCGCCTGGTACTTTTTGTGAGTTATTGCAGGTTCTTTGGTCATCACAGCGGTTTTAATATTACCACTGACCGATACCTTTTCCGGCTCCACACCAAGATCAACCAGACGATCGGCATCCCCTGCGGTTATGGCCACCACCCGATCAAAGGCGCACAGAATATCTGACATAAGCCCTTTAATAACCTGATACCTGCCATGGGAGCGTTCTGATAACCTGGCATTCACCAGACAGGCTCTTATGCGCTTACTCCTCAAGCTATGCAACAACACCGGCCAAAGCTCTGTCTCCAGGCAAACGTAGAGATCAGGTGCCAGCGCTGCCAGTGCCTGGGTAACAGCTGGCAGCAAATCCAGCGGTGCCATGTAACAGGAAACATCTGCTGGAAGCTGCCTGCGGGCAAACGTATTGCCTTGTTCGGTGGTTGTTGTTACGACAAGGGTAAGATCATCAAGTTCTTTACGCAGTTGATTGATCAAGACAAGGGCTGCCTGGACCTCACCAACCGATGAAGCATGGATCCAGATACGCTTGTGGTTGCTGGTCTGGGCCTGCGTCTCATACAGGCCAAGCCGCTGCTCAAGTCCATAAATGTATCGACCACCAAGACGGCGTAACAGGGGGAGCAAGAATCGCAACACCCCATAAACCGCTGTGCCAGTCACACAGTATCCCTGATATAGAATTTTTGCCACAGCAGTACCGGCCTGAATTGGTTGAAACGCAAAATATGATATTAAACCAAGATTATCTCTATCAGTCAACCACGTTCCAGCAGGATACGGAAAATGAGCCCGTTGACCACCTCTTTTCCCCTTACATTCAAGAATTTTTCGTTGACATTACCAGCTATGGTTTGTAAGCAACCGGACTATCCCATTACGGTCTGGGTATCTTGTTAGACTTGTGCTGCGCACCAACCAGACCTTCCCTGTATTCATCCTTCTTTTACCACCAACGTGACGTAAAAGAACAATTAATCTGCCGGAGAGGACCATGAACAAACTACTCATTTTTCTACTGCTGACGATGTTTCTTTTTTGTTTTGGACAGCCGGTAACAGCTCAAAACGAGGACAAAAAAATGAAAGATGGTATGTACGCAAAGATCCAGACAAACAAAGGAGATATCCTCCTCAAACTGCACTACGATAAAACACCGCTTACCGTAATTAACTTTGCAGGGCTTGCAGAAGGTTCCCTTAAACTTGGTGGTTTTGACAAACCTGCAGGCACACCTTTTTATGATGGCCTGACCTTTCACCGCGTGATTGACAACTTCATGATTCAGGGCGGCTGCCCGCTGGGTAATGGTACAGGCGGCCCTGGCTACACCTTCCCAGATGAATTTGACCCATCGCTTAAACACAGCGGCCCAGGTATCCTGTCCATGGCCAATGCCGGACCAGGCACCAATGGTTCCCAGTTCTTTATCACCCATCTGGCCACTCCACATCTTGATGGCAAGCACACTGTTTTCGGCAAGGTGGTTGAAGGGCAGGATATCGTTGACTCCATCAACCAAGGTGACGTAATTAAAACCATCGAGATTATTCGCGTGGGCAAGGAAGCGTCCAACTTCAAGACCGACCAGGCCGCTTTTGATAAAGCATTGCACGCTATTACAGCTGAACAGGAAGACAAGCTGAAAAAAGAAAGAGAAAAAATCACAAAGATCATCAAAGACAAGTGGCCTGAAGCCAAAAAAACCCGCTCAGGACTCTACTATCAGGTGGAAGAAGAAGGAACCGGGGCAACACCTAACAAAGGCGATATGATCAAGGCCCATTACACTGGCCGCCTGCTTTCCAATAACCGTAAGTTTGACAGCTCCTATGATCGCCGCGAACCCATTGAGTTTCAGGTTGGAATTGGCCGTGTTATTCCCGGCTGGGACGAAGCCCTGATGCAGATGAAGAAAGGGGAAAAACGCACCCTGATCATCCCGCCAGATCTTGGGTATGGGGAACGGGGTGCTGGTGGAGTTATCCCTCCCAATGCCTGGCTGGTATTTGACGTGGAATTGATAGATTTCTAAGGCGGGAAACCCGCAACCCATCAACCCCTTACTCCTCACACATTTTCTTGCTTTTTATGCCAGAAAATGAGGAGTAAGGGATTAATACTTGAGCCCCATACTATCGCGTACAGCGTCCAAAGTGACCGTTGCCTTTTCCCGTGCCTTCTCAGCCCCTTTTGCAAGAATTTCACGCAAATAGTCCGGGTTATCCAGCAGCTCTTTTTTCCTGGCCCGGGCACCTGAAAAAGCGTCATTGATCAATGCAAACAGGTCCTGCTTCAGATACCCATAGGCTGCGCCACCATTGACATACAGGTTATGCACCTCTTCCATCTTTTCTTTGGGAGCAAAAAGTTTGAGGAGCGCATACAGGTTGCAACGCTCTGGATCCTTTGGTTCTTCCACCGGGGTTGAGTCTGTCTGCACTGACATTATCACCTTACGCAGCGGCTTCTCATCCATAAAAATAGGGATAGTATTCCCATAGGACTTGGACATCTTTTGCCCATCAATGCCAGGTACAATGGCTGTGGATTCACTAATCTCTGGCTCAGGCAGGGTAAACAGCTCACCAAAGGCGTTATTAAACTTGATGGCAATATCTCTTGCCACCTCCAGATGTTGTTTTTGGTCCTTACCCACAGGAACGACTTCTGCCTGATAAAGGAGAATATCTGCAGCCATCAGTACAGGATAAGCAAACAGCCCATGAGAGGCCGCGATATTCTTGGCGACTTTATCCTTGTACGAGTGGCAACGCTCAAGAAGCCCCATGGGAGTCAGGGTGGAGAGCAACCAGGTTAACTCGCACACCTCGGGGACATCTGATTGCACCCAAAAAGTACATTTATCCGGATCAAGCCCAAGGGCAAGGAAATCTGCTGCAGCTTCAAGGGTTCCGGTACGTAAACGATCACGATCATGCACCGAGGTCAAGGCATGGAGGTCAACAATAAACACATAGAGATCAGACGTTTCCATGTGTTGGATCATGGACTTCATCATGCCAAAATAGTTGCCGATATGTAACTTCCCCGAAGGTTGTATCCCAGATAAAATGCGTTTCATAGCGTGTTGCACAAAAAGGTAAAGAGTAACAGAGGGTGAAAAGACCACCCCCCTCTATAGCGTAAAAACAAAAAAAATGGGAGTACAGATTAGCTCTGCACCCCCACTACTCTATAATACATCAATGCAGTACGTTTACTTCACTTCTTCAAAATCGGCATCGACAACATCGTCATCATCGCCCTTGCCACTGCCAGCAGCCCCAGCCGCACCGGCCGCACCAGCCGCACCTGCTGCACCAGCACCACCAGACTGATCCTGGGAGGCCTGGGCATACATCAGTTCAGCCAGTTTATGCGATGCATTGGTCAATGCTTCAGTAGCAGCCTTGATGGCACTAACGTCATCGGTTTCAAGGGCTTTTTTCAGGTTTTCGATCTCTTTTTCCACATTGGACTTGGTTTCAGCATCAACCTTATCACCAAGCTCAGACAGGCTCTTTTCTGTCATGTGGATCATGGAATCACCATTATTCTTGGCTTCAACCAGTTCCTTGCGCTTCTTGTCTTCATCAGCGTGGAGCTCGGCATCCTTCTTCATTCTTTCAATCTCTTCTTCAGAAAGCCCTGAGGAAGCAGTGATACGAATGGACTGCTCTTTATTGGTACCAAGATCTTTTGCTGATACATTAAGAATACCGTTGGCATCCAGGTCAAAAGCAACCTCAATCTGTGGTACTCCACGTGGTGCTGGTGGAATATCAGTCAGCTCAAAGCGACCAATGGTCTTGTTGTCCTGGGCCATCTCACGCTCACCCTGAAGCACATGGATGGAAACTGCAGGTTGGTTATCTGCAGCGGTTGAGAATACCTGGCTCTTCTTGGTCGGAACCGTGGTGTTCTTGTCGATCAGCCTGGTCATAACGCCACCAAGGGTTTCAATACCCAGTGAAAGCGGGGTTACGTCAAGCAGTAAAACATCTTTTACATCACCTTGGAGGACACCACCCTGAATGGCAGCACCGATGGCTACAACTTCATCAGGATTCACCCCTTTGTGCGGGGCTTTGCCAAAAATCTCTTTAACCTTTTCCTGCACCTTGGGCATCCGGGTCATACCACCGACCAAAATAACTTCGTCAATCTCTGATGCACTCATTCCGGCATCAGCAAGGGCAGTAGTACACGGTCCTGCTGTACGCTCAATCAGGTCTTCAACCAATGCTTCAAGTTTGGCCCGGCTCAGCTTGATGTTCAAGTGCTTGGGTCCGGATGCATCAGCAGTGATAAAGGGGAGATTGATCTCGGTTTCCACAGCTGAAGACAGCTCTTTTTTGGCTTTTTCTGCTTCTTCTTTCAAGCGCTGGAGCGCCATGTTATCGTTACGCAGATCAACACCCTGATCACGCTTGAACTCGTCAGCCAGCCAGTTCACGATGCGCATATCAAAGTCTTCCCCGCCCAGGAAGGTGTCACCATTGGTGGATTTTACTTCAAAAACACCATCACCGATCTCAAGGATGGAAACGTCAAAAGTACCACCACCAAGGTCAAATACCGCGATCTTTTCCTCACCCTTCTTATCCAGACCATAGGCAAGAGAAGCTGCAGTGGGCTCATTGATGATCCGCTGTACATTCAGACCGGCAATCTTACCAGCATCCTTGGTTGCCTGACGCTGGGCATCGTTAAAGTACGCAGGTACGGTAACAACCGCATCTTCCACTGGCTCGCCCAAGTATTCTTCAGCGGTCTGCTTCATTTTACCCAGAATCATCGCTGAGACTTCCGCAGCAGTGTACGTCTTGCCGTCCACCTCTACAACAGCGTCGCCGCCAGGGCCTTCAACGATCTTGAACGGGCTGATCTCAACTGATTTTTTTACTTCCTGATCAGTAAACTTACGTCCAATAAGACGCTTGATGGCAAATAAGGTTTTAGTAGGGTTGGTTACAGCCTGACGCTTTGCAACCTGACCAACCAAACGTTCACCATTGTTGGAGAAGGCAACAATAGATGGTGTAGTTCTATTCCCTTCACTATTTTCAATGACCTTGGGATCTCCACCTTCCATGATGGATACACATGAGTTTGTTGTGCCCAGGTCAATTCCTATAATCTTTCCCATAATACGTTCTCCTCTCTCCTAAAATATTGTGTTCTATGCTGAAAAATAAATAATAATGAGTTAATTAAACGAGGTAGCCGGCTGGTAATACGCTACTCGTCTGCTACTGGTCCACTGGATACAACCACCTGAGCGTGCCGCAGTACTCTATCCTTAAATTTATATCCCTTGGCAAATTCTTTCAGGACGTGGTTTGCAGGGATATCATCACTTGCTTCCATGGTCAGAGCGTCCTGCTCATCAGGGTTAAAAGGTTGGCCAACAGCATCCAAAGCTTCCACACCAAACTTTTCTAACGTTGCTACCAGCCCTTTCTGGGTCAGGTCCAGTCCTTCAAGCATTGAGGTGAGCTTTGCTTCCGGGTTTTCCGCATCAGCCTTTCCCTGGTCTACGGCGCGATCAAGATTATCAAGTGTTGTCAGGAGCTCACGCAGGATGTTCTCTCCTGCATATTTCATGAGCTTAGTCTTTTCACGCTCCATCCTCTTTTTGAAATTGTCAAACTCAGCAGCGACACGGAGCAGTTTATCTTCAGCCGCCTCGAGTTCTTCCTGCAGGTTCCGCTCCTCTTCGGGCTCTTCCCCTTGTTCGTTCTCGTTTTCAGGGTTTTCGGAAACTGCAGCTTCCTCTTCCTGATCAACAGGCTGCTGCTCTTTGGTCTCTTCTACCACCTTGCATCTCCTTTCTCGCTCATTGTTGTCGTTATTGCATTACTGCAGATAACGTTACAAACAGGCCTTTGTGCGCTCATCACGCGAAAGGCTAATCAAATCTGGACGCAACAATAAGTATGGCAAAAACAGGTGTCAAGGGTGGGCAAAACCAAATACTTGGGCAAAAAAACAACGGTTCATAACCACCTGTTCACCCCAGTGGCTGTGCTTGAAAAACGGGCAGCGTGTCAGACGGGTATTCCTGCTAACCAGCTGAAAACTAGCGCATTATATTATACTGAGAGCGTTGCTTAGTCACTTAAGATGGCGGTAAAAAGAGCACAGGCAGAGCTATATTTTTTCGCGTAAGGAAGGTTACTCCAAGGAGCTACTTGGCAACTCCCTTGTGTTTAGAAGGAACAGAACTGTCCAGGGAAGAGTGGTAAAAACAATAGGTGTTCCGACCGGTTTTCTTCGCTTCGTAAAGGGCCTGGTCGGCTTGAGTGATCACGGTTTCACCATCATCAGAATCATCTGGATAAAGCGCGATACCAATACTGGTTGAAATATGCACCTCATGCTCTTTGAGTTGCATAGATTGTCCCATGGATTGAATAATCTTCTTAGCCACGGCAGCCACATCGTGTTTACTTGAGATGCCATCCAGGATGAACACAAACTCATCGCCACCCAGCCTGGCAACGGTATCTGAGGCACGACACTGTTGCTGTAACCGCTGGGCAACTTCCACCAGGAGTAAATCACCGATATCATGCCCCAGTGTATCATTGATATGCTTAAACTTATCCAAATCAAGATACATGAGAGCAACGCTTTTTTGCAAACGCCCAGACTTCGCCAGCGCCTGATTCAAGCGATCCTGGAACAACAGTCTATTGGGCAACCCGGTTAGCGTGTCATGGTGAGCCAGACGGTACAATCTGGATTGGCTATCCCTGAGTTCTTCTTCAATCCGTAACCGATCCGTTACATCCCGAGCTACTTCAATAATACCATACAACTCCCCATTTTTGTGACGCAACGGCGATACTTCCAGTTCAAAGGTATTGTGAATTCCATTGCCGTGATAGGGATTATGGATGAGCTTTATCTGACGCCCATGCTGCTGTATTTCTTTTATGGGGCAAGGGTAATCGGTGGTACTACATGGCTCAGTGGCCCCACAAAACAGCTCGTAACATTTTTTACCCAGCATGGAACCAGTTGAGATGTGGCTGTCGATACGTGCTGCAGCGGTTCGATTGATGAGCAAAAGCGTATACTGCAGATCAATAACCATAACCGGGTCACCGGCACTGTCTATCACGGTCTGCAGAAAGTTACGCTCATGGTTCACGGCTTCATGCAGCTGCTGCTGAATAGCAGCAATAGCTTGCTCGCGCTGTTTTTGGAGAGAAATATTCTGATGGGTCCCTGTCATGCGAACAGGCATATTATTCTCGTCCCGCTCAACCACTCTGCCCCGATCCAGGTACCAAACCCATTGATCATCCTCATCTTTTACACGGTACTCAATGCGATACTCTTCTGTTTCTCCTGCCAAATGTTTATTCAGGATGGCTAGAATCTCATCCTTATCATCGGGATGGATTCCCCGCCCACCTAACCCAGGGCCATGGGCACCATTGCGATAATCGAGATGGTCCATCTGGTTAGAACTGGTATGCATCTCACCAGTTTTAATGTTCCAGTCCCATAACCCCGCCTGGGAGGCATAAAGGGCAAGTTCGTACCGCTCTTCTACAGTACGCATTTCCTCTTCTTTCTGTCTGCCTTCTTCTTCCTGAAACAAGTGGCGTATGGCATGGCCGATGGATTCTCCAACCTGACTGAAGAGTTCCTTATAACGACCTGTTTCCGAAACAGCTTCTGCTGTAGCATGAGCGATATAAAAACCGTACAGAGAGGGGGTACATTTGATGGCTGCACATAAACCGGAAGGGCAGTGTTCCTGGTACTCTTCTCCACAAAGAATGCAATCCGCATTATTGCAAACCAAAAGTGCAGATTCTCCAGACTGGAGTAACCGCATGCCACATTCTGGAAATATCCCCTGACGAAGTCGCTCCATGATACCTCCCTGTCGGCCGGCAAAGCCTGTTTCAGCAGTAATCATCCCACCAGTGGATTCGTCGATGAGTACGACCAGGGCCGAAGAGAAAGAGCTGTTATCAACCAGCCGATCACATATCCCCTGCAGTAAGGCAGGCAGGTCCCTTTCTATGAGGAGAAAACGACACACCTCGTACATGGAGCCGAGCACACTCTTTTGCTCACGCTGTTCCATTATGTGTTTTTCTCCGCAAGATATTCAGGCATCTTTTTTTTTATGATGAAGAGCAGGTCATCATCGTAAAGGGAGGTCCCAGTTCGGTTGCTCCAGAAAAAATACATCAGTAGTAACTGTTCAGCAGCACCTCAACTTAAACAGCTACACTCATTGTAAGCTGTTGAGTATATCCATGTTTAACAATGTGAATAATGTTGATATGTTAATTTATATTATAACTCTTCAACTTATTCAAGAGCGTCTTGCGGGTTATTTGCAGTCTTCTGGCGGCTTCACTGCGATTCCCCTCAGTTTCTTTGAGCGTTTTTAAGATGAGCGCTTTTTCTGCTTCTTTTAAGGTGGCCGGTGTTTTTTCCTCCTGTGCAGGATTGAGACCGGCCCAGCGCTGAACCGACATGGGGAGTCCTGCCACATCCAGATATTCCCCACGCATGAGAATGACACCTCGCTCAATGGAATTTTCCAGCTCACGCACGTTACCAGGCCAGGGGTAACGGATCAGGATATCCATGCACTCGGGTGTTACCCCCCGTACTTCCCTCCCATTTTTCTCTGCAAAACGGCGGATAAAAAAATCGACCAGTAGGGGAATATCGCCTTCCCGCTTTCGTAAAGGGGGGACTTCTAACACCACCACATTTAAACGATAATAGAGATCTTCCCGAAACCGACTTGCTGCTACTTCTTGTTCGAGATTACGGTTTGTGGCGGTGACGATCCGCGCATCAACCTGGAGGGTTTCATGCCCCCCAACCCGCTCCAGTTCCTGCTCCTGGAGGACCCGAAGCAGTTTGACCTGCATGGCTGGTGAGGTTTCTCCGATCTCATCCAAAAACAGGGTGCCCCCCTGGGCTTGGACAAATCGACCTTCGCGCCTCCGATCAGCCCCGGTAAACGCCCCTTTTTCATGACCAAACAGCTCAGACTCCAGCAGATTTTCTGCAAGGGCAGCACAGTTCACCTTAACCAGCGGGCCTTTTTTCCGGTTACTGTTATGGTGGATGGCTGAGGCAACCAGTTCCTTGCCTGTACCTGACTCACCATAGATAAGCACTGTGGCCTCGGTGGGTGCCACCTGGACAATCAACTGCCACAGGTTTTGCATGGCCGCTGAGCTGCCGATGAATCGTTCATTCACACCAAAGGGCTCACCTGCAATGGTCTCATCTGGCTGCTGAAGATGCCCCATGGCAATTTCCAGGGTCTGGCGCAGCTTGTCAAAATCCAGTGGTTTGGTCAGATAATCATGGGCCCCTTCCTTCATGGCCTCAACAGCCGAATCCACCGAGGAAAAAGCGGTCATGATCACCACCGGAATGGCCGGGTTAATGGCATGGATTTTTTTGAGCGCCTCCATACCATCCATCACGGTCATACGCACATCCATGACAATGGCATCAAAGGGCCCTTGCTCCACAGCCTCAACCGCGGTTACCCCGTCATCGGCTTCTGCAGCGTCCCAGCCCCATTCAGCAAAAAGCGAACTGAGCATGAAACGGTGCACCTTTTCGTCATCCACCACCAGGATGCGGCACTGCTCTTTTTTATTCTCACTCATGGTATTGCTTTTGTTTTTTCAACATGCTGCCTATAGTAACGTCAAACGCAAGGAGAAACAATTGGAACATTCACTGGACATTAAAAAGCTTATTCATGGCGGAGCCGGACTGGGTTACCTGGAAGATGGCCTTGTGACCATGGTGCCCTTTGTACTTCCCGGAGAGACAGTGGTGGTAGCGGAGAAAAAACGGACGAAAAAGCTGCTCACAGCTGAGCTTGTGCAAGTACGCTCCCCTGCTCCTGAACGCCAGACGCCCCCCTGCCCATATTATATGCGCTGTGGAGGCTGCAACCTGCAACACATTGACTACCTGGAGCAGGCCAGGCTCAAGCGGTTACTGCTGCAGGAAACCCTGGAGCGGAGCAAGATAGATCTTACAGGTATACCAGTGGAGAATACCCTGGCCTCGCCAGAGTCGCTCTATTATCGTCATCGCATCCGGCTTCATCTGGATAAAAAGCAGCGCTTGGGATTTTATCGCATCCAGTCTAACCAGATAATTCCGCTACAGTCCTGTCTGCTGGCAACTGACACCATACATTCTGCTGTACAAACCTTTGTCGACCGTGACCTCACGCCTGAGTTGGCAACACACTGTAAGGCCGTTGAGTTTGTTGCTTCACCACACACAGGTGAAGTTACCATACTGCTCCATCCACGATCCCCCAGGCACAATAAACTTGATGTTTACCCGGTCAAAACAGGAGGTACCACACACATCAAAATCAAGGGAGCTGCACCACCCCAGGCTGGATATACAGAACCGAACCTGCACCAGAGGTTCACCATACCAGCAGGGGCATACCAACTGAGCTGGGATCACAACTGTTTTTTTCAAACCAATCCCCAACAAAATCAGCAACTGGTTGAGCTGCTCTGCTCAGTCCTGGAGAAAATACAACCTGCAATGATGCTCGACCTCTTCTGCGGGATCGGTAATTTTTCCATCCCTGCTGCGCTCATGGGCTGGAAGGTTATAGGGGTGGAACATAACCACCATTCTATCTATTGGGCCAAGTACAATAGTAAACAGGTCGCAGGGAAGGCAACCTTTATCTGTGAACCAGTAGCAAAGGCACTAAAATCCTTTACCTCCAAGAATGAGCAGGTAGACCTGGTGTTAGTCGACCCTCCCCGTCAGGGATTGGAAAAACAAACCGTACAAGCCATTATCCAGCTTGCCCCCAAAAACATGATCTACATTTCATGTGATCCTGCCACCTTGGGACGGGACCTCAACCTGCTCATAGCAGCAGGTTTTTCCATAAAAAATGTAACACCCATTGACATGTTTCCCCAGACCCACCACATTGAATCACTGGTAGTTCTGGAAAAAAATTGACATCCGTACCTCGACGCACTATTTATACGTGCTTTTATTTTAATCACAGCTGCGGCCTTTTATTTTATATATACCGCTCATGGGAATGTTTTCTTTCTCCCTTCTCACACGCTTTAACAAGCCAATTAACTCATGGAAACAACAAGTAATTTTTTGCAACAACGTCGAGAAAAAGCTAACGCCCTGGCCCAGGAAGGGGTCAAGCTCTATAGCAACACCTTTACCGCACCACAACACATCGCAGAGATTCTTCCTCACGGTGAGCCCTTAAGTGCAGAACAACGCGATGAAAGTGGCACAACCTACCGTGTTGCCGGGCGGATCATGTCCATGCGCAAATTTGGCAAGGCAGCCTTTTTTCACCTACAGGACGCCTCGGGTCGGATGCAGATCTATATCCGGCGTGACACCGTTGGCAGTAAGGAGTTCAATCAATTCAAAAAGTGGGATGTGGGCGATATCGTCGGCGTAGCAGGCAAGCTGTTTAAAACCAAGGTGGGCGAGACCTCCATTGATGCCAGGACCGTCTCTATGATCTCCAAGTCCATGCGTCCGCTGCCTGAAAAATTCCACGGCCTGACCGATGTGGAAACCAGATACCGCCAGCGCTACCTCGACCTCATCGTCAATCAGGAGACAAAAGAAACCTTCAAAAAACGGGTGGAAATCATCCGCCTGGTCCGAGAGTTTCTTAACAACCGCGGCTTCATGGAAGTGGAAACCCCCATGATGCAGCCTATTCCTGGCGGGGCAACCGCTAAACCTTTTAAAACCCACCACAACGCATTGGATATGGACCTCTATCTCCGTATCGCGCCAGAGCTGTACCTGAAAAGGCTTTTGGTAGGTGGTTTTGAGCGGGTTTTTGAAATTAATCGTAACTTCCGTAATGAAGGGCTTTCCACCAGGCATAATCCGGAATTCACCATGCTGGAGTTTTATCAGGCCTATGCAACCTACCATGACATGATGGACCTGACCGAAGAGATGATCTCCTGGATGGCCTCAGAGGTGACCGGTTCCATGGAAATTACCTACCAGGGAACTGCAGTTAATCTGACTCCACCATGGCAAAGACTGACCATGGATGAGGCGATTATTCAGGTGGGTGGCATTGACCCTGCCGTTCTGGAAAATGAGGAAGCAATTTTTGCGTTGGTTAAGGAAAAAGGCATAGCATTGCAGCCAGAAGCAGGTGTTGGTAAGGCTAAAACCGAGCTGTTCGAACTGCTGGTTGAAGACAAGCTCATTGACCCAACCTTTATCACCTCCTACCCCACTGAGGTTTCCCCTCTTGCCCGCCGCAACGAGGAAGACCCCAGCATTACCGACCGTTTTGAGTTGTTTATCACTGGTCGCGAGATTGCCAACGCGTTCAGCGAGCTCAATGACCCGATAGATCAGCACCAGCGTTTTGCTGCCCAGATTGAGCAGCGCGGTGATGACGATGAAATCCACCCGGTGCTGGATCACGATTATGTGCGTGCTTTGGAATACGGTATGCCTTCAGCAGCGGGTGAAGGCATAGGGATAGACCGGTTGGTGATGCTGTTGACTGATGCCCCTTCCATCCGCGACGTTATCCTTTTTCCACATCTCAAGCCAGAAGCACGGGAAGAAGAGTAACGATCCCCTCCCCCCCAACCAGGAACCCATCACCAACAGCCATGGCCTCTTATGAATGGTTCATCTGCCAGCGCTACTTACGTGCTAAACGGCAGCAAAAATTTATCTCGCTGATCACCGTTATCTCTGTGTTAGGCGTGGCTGTTGGGGTTCTGGCGCTCATCGTGGTGCTCAGCGTGTACACGGGCTTTACCCAGGGACTGCGTGACCAGATCATTGGCATCAACGCGCATGTGCTGATTCAGGGCTACAGCGGCTCCATCAGAGAGCCCAAGCAGGTGTTGCAGGAGGTGGAAGCTGTCTCTGGGGTACTTGCAGCAACCCCCTATATCTATGGTCAGGCATTGATCACCTCTGGGAGCACCTCAACCGGCATTATTCTGCGTGGCATTGATCACCAATCAGCGATCAAGGTCATCACCCTGGGGGAGGCAATGGATTCCGGCTCCCTGGCTGATCTGGATAACCCATCGGGTTTGCCCACCATTGTACTTGGGACCGAGCTTGCCAAACGGCTCCGGCTCACGGTGGGTGATAAGGTACGGCTCATCTCACCCAACGGCCCTTTAACGCCCATGGGTGTGCTGCCAAAAATCAAAACCTGCGTCCTGATCGGAACCTTTGAAACCGGCATGTATGAGTATGACTCCACCATGGGCTATACCAACTTGTCCACCGCCCGTGCCCTGACAGGCCTGGAAACAGGGGTGCATGGGCTGGAAGTAAAGGTCAAAAACGTTGATTTTGCAGACCAAACAGCAAGGGCCATCAGTGAGGCCATTGGCCCCGGCTACTCGGTGCGGGACTGGATGCAGATCAACCAAAATCTGTTTGCCGCGCTTAAGCTTGAAAAGGTGGGCATCTTCATTGCTCTTGATCTGATCATCCTGGTGGCGGCACTCAATATCATCAGCGCCCTGATCATGGTGGTGATGGAAAAAACCCGGGACATTGCCATCCTCAAGTCCATGGGCGCAACCACCAGGTCAATCATGCGTATTTTTTTCTACCAGGGTACGGTGATCGGTCTTACCGGCACCACCCTTGGTGTCATTGGCGGGCTCAGCCTGTGTACCATTTTACGTACATATACAATAATTGAGCTGCCCTCCAATGTCTATCCCATGTCTACCATGCCCATAAAGGTAGTACCTTTTGACGTGGCTCTGATAGCGGTTTCAGCCATCATCATCACCCTGCTTGCCACGTTGTATCCTTCGTGGAAAGCGTCTACAGTTCGCCCTGCAGAGGCATTGACCTATGAGTAATGCTGTTTTGTCTCAGGCTCCACTGTTAGAAGCGCGAAATATCTGCAAATCATACCAGCAAGGTGGAGGTGATATTCAGGTACTTAGCGATGTCAACATCCAAATTCAGCCCAGGGAAATGACCGCAATTGTAGGAGCATCCGGCTCTGGAAAAACTACCCTGCTCCAGATCCTTGGTACTCTGGACGGGGTCGACAGTGGTCAGATCCTGTTTCAGGGCAAAGAGCTGACAACCCTTTCTGAAAGCAAACTTGCTGCCCACCGCAATACCAACATCGGGTTCATTTTCCAGTTTCACCACCTCCTGCCGGAATTTACCGCTCTGGAAAATATTATGATGCCAGGACTCATAAAGGGGCTTGATAAACAAGAGCTCCAGGCTGATGCGCATGAACTGCTTGAGAAAATTGGCCTGAAACAACGTGCTGATCATCGCAGTGGTGAACTTTCCGGTGGAGAGCAACAGCGTATCGCATTAGCCCGCTCGCTGGTGCTCAAACCTTCCCTCCTCCTGGCTGATGAGCCAACCGGCAACCTGGACTCAGCAAGCGGTGAAATGGTGTTTGGGATGCTGCAGGAGTTGACGCAGACCATCTCATTTAGTGTGGTGATGGTAACCCACAACATGGAACTGGCTCGCCAAATGGATAACTGCCTTACCTTACAAGACGGCACGCTTTCCTGAAGTATCCCGGCCCAACTGAGAGGGGTAGGGTTGTTCCTCAAACCTGCCCCCGTGACGGTTTAGCACCTGATTCTTCATAACGTATTGATTACGAGCTGTATAATCAATTACACCACCGCCTTGTATCTGCACTGTTTTTGAACGCTCACGGATTCAGGTTAAAAAAAAGCGGTAATTGCAAAAAATCCGCAATTACCGCCGCTTGGCCTAAACGATGAAACGCCTGGGTTATGAGGTGCTTTCCAGCACAATGTTCAGCATCCTGCGCAGTGGTTCAGCCGCTCCCCACAGGAGCTGATCCCCCACAGAGAACGCGCTCACATACTCTGGCCCCAGGTTCATTTTCCGCACCCTTCCCACAGGGATATCAAGGGTTCCGGTGACCCGTGCCGGGGTAAGCTCTTTCAGCGTCTCCTCCTTCCTGTTTGGTACAAGATAGACCCAGTCATTATGCGCAGCAAGAACCTGCTCCACTTCATCAATGGGGACATCCGTATTCAGCTTAATGGTAAAGGCCTGACTGTGACACCGCATGGAGCCAATCCGCACACAGTTCCCATCCACTGGAATAGGCGTATCTGTACGCCCTAAAATCTTATTGGTTTCCGTTACCCCTTTCCACTCCTCTCTGGTCTGACCATTTTCCATGGGTACATCAATCCAGGGAATCAGGCTTGCGGCCAGGGCTGCGCCAAAGTTATCCACAGGAAACAGAGGACTGCGCAGGGTATTGGTAACGTTCTGGTCTACAGCAAGCACCGCTGATTTGGGATCATCAAGCAGATCGCCTGCGTTCTCACCAACAATCCGCATCTGCTGGACCAGCTCCTTCATGTTCTTGGCCCCGGCACCAGAGGCGGCCTGGTAGGTTTGTGAGCTGACCCACTCCACCCAGCCTTTTTCAAACAGGCCGCCAAGCGCCATAAGCATAAGCGATACAGTGCAGTTGCCCCCTATGTATTTCTTGATACCATCAGCAAGACCTTTATCAATGACTGCACGGTTAACAGGGTCCAGCACAATGATAGCATCCTCATCCAAACGCAGCTTGGAGGCTGCATCAATCCAGTACCCCTGCCATCCCTTAGTCATCAGTTCGGGGTAGACGGTTCCCGTATAGCTGCCGCCCTGACAGGAAACGATAATATCTACATCTGCAAGCAAAGAAGCATCATTGGCATCCAGTAACTCATAGGTGGTGCCATTTATCTCAGGCCCCGACTGACCGGCCTGGGAGGTGGAGAAAAATCTGGGCTCATACCCTTCAAAATCGCCTTCTTCACGCATCCGATCCATGAGCACGGAGCCAACCATTCCTCGCCAGCCAATTATTCCTACTTTTTTCATCGCACTTCTCTTTTTTGTTTTTTTACTTCTTCAACCGTAGATGTCGCTTCAGCTCGGTTGCTATGAGCGGAGCCACTGAAAAAACTTTGAGCAGATCATCTGTCCGGGTTCCCGGGTAGGTATCTGCCCCAATGATGTAGCGAATGCCATGTTCTTCAAAACGCTTACGAGCATTGCCTGCAAGCACCAGATGGGTTGCCATGATCGCCACATCCACGGCTCCAGCCTCATAACAGCGCTCCACTGTTTGGAGCATGGAACCACCAGTGCGGATCATATCATCGCAAATCACCGCAGTCTTTTTTTTCACCACCCCGGAAAGTTGTCCAACTATGGTTTTATCCACATCATAACGGTCCTTGTTGGCAGCAGTGTGAGGACAACCCAGCAAGCCGGCAAGCCGCGCCACCCGTTTGCTAAATCCGTAATCAGGGGAAACAAGGACAAAATCTTCCAGCCCAAGCTTTTTGATTTTCTGTGCAGCAAGATGTTCAGTCCATAAATGCCTGGTCCGAACCTCTCCGGCATGGGCATGCATAACGGCCTCCGAATGAAGATCCACAAAGGCTACATAGTTGGGCCGGGTGCGAAAAATCTGCCTGGTTCTGGTCACGCCCTTGGGAATTTCTCCCGAGTTGGGCTTTACGCGCTCCATGGTAGAGTAGCCCAGATAAGAAATTACCACATTTACAGACAATGCATTCCAGTATCGTGCTCCGGCAATCAGATCAACCAGCTCTTGCTGGGAAGCGTCATCAGGAGTAGAACCAATAATAACGACGTGCTTATCTGCAAGCTCACAGGGAAAGGCATGGTACAGCTCCCCATCGGCAAACTGCTTCCGAACCATTGCTGTGCAGGGAATCATCAACTCTTTGGCTACCTTTTCAGCTAACGCCTGAGCAGCTGCAGTATGAACAAGCAGTACGTTGCGCCTTGTCATGGCCCCCTCCTGTTACGAGTTTGTATTTCCTCCTTCTTTTAACGATCGTTACCCTAATTCAGCAACAATGGCATCGCCCATGCCAGAAGTAGACACTGGAGTTACACCTTCGGTTGCGATATCTTCGGTCATGATGTTCTTTTCCAGAGCTGCTGAAACTGCCTGTTCTATGGCGTCTGCGGCTGCTTCCTGCCCCAGACTGAACTTCAGCATCATGGCTGCAGAGAGTATCTGGGCAATGGGGTTTGCCTTGCCCATACCTGCGATATCAGGAGCAGAGCCACCAGCGGGTTCATAGAGGCCAAACTTCTCTGCATTCAGACTTGCTGAAGCAAGCATCCCCATGGAGCCAGTAATCATGGCCGCTTCATCAGAGATGATATCACCAAACATGTTGCCACAAAGCATAACATCAAACTGATGCGGATCCTTCACCAGCTGCATGGTGGCGTTATCCACATAGATGTGCTCAAATTCTACCTCGGGATACTCTTTGGCAATCTCATTGACCACCTCACGCCACAAGACCATGACCGTCAGCACGTTGGCCTTATCCACAGAGGTAACCTTTTTACTCCGTACCATGGCTGCTTCAAAGGCCATGCGGGTGATGCGCTCGATTTCTAAGCGTTTGTAGACCATGGTATCCCAGGCTCGCTCATCAGCTCCGCTTCCCTCCCGGCCCTTTGGTTGACCAAAATAGATGCCTGATGTGAGCTCACGCATAACCAGGATATCAAATCCATTGCCCACAATATCAGCTCGCAGAGGACAGGCAGCAGCAAGGGATGGAAACACTTTTGCCGGGCGCATGTTGCAAAAAAGATCAAAATGTTTTCTCAATGGCAGTAAAGCGGCCCGCTCAGGCTGCTGTTCAGGTGGTAAACTTTCCCATTTGGGACCTCCCACCGAGCCAAACAGCACAGCATCACTTTCCTCACACACCTTTAAGGTGGCAGGTGGCAGGGCCTCACCATGATTATCAATGGCAATGCCGCCCACATCAGCGTGTGTATACTCAAGGGAAAACCCAAACGTCTTTTGTGCCGCATCAAGAACCTTAATGGCCTCGCTCATTACTTCTGGACCAATGCCATCCCCGGCAAGTACTGCAACTGTATTGCTCATATGTTCCTCGTTTATGTATTAAAAAAAAGCTATGCCGCCGGCATACCACTCTAACTGGGGCAGCAGTTAAAAAAGAATCTTAAAAAGAGTTCTGATGTAGTACCAAATCAGCAGGGAACTTGCCAGCGAGAAGTACAGGCCCCGTGACTGGTTACAGTTCTTGAGCACCTCGTGCTCAGAGATATAGCCCTTTACCTATTATTTTTACAAAAGAAAGGACCCTTTCATTGCCTTAAATGGTTTTATGGGCTGATCACTCATTTTGTGGATCATCTGGATGAAATCGGTAAACTGTTTTGTCGCCGGTATGGTTTCACTGTGTTCAGCAATGGGTATCTTATTGAGTTGTTTACAATCCTGGGTTTGGGAAAATATCAGGAATTCACGTTTTACTTTTTCAGAAAGATTCATCAAGAGGTTAAGCTAACCAGAGCTAACACACGAGGTGCCTGAGAAAACGGAAGTACATGTTCTTCAAGCCTGATTACCTGAAATGCATCCTGTAGTTTTGTTGCCTCCAGAACTGCTTTGCGGGCGATCATCACTATGGCCCTGCTCCCTCTTTCCAGGTATGGCTTGACCATGGGGAGAAACTGGTCAGGAGCTGCTACGGCTCTGCTGGTGACCAGGTCAAAGGTTTTGCCTTTTTTTACGTCCACCGCCTCAAGCCGTTCAGCAATGATGTCCACGTTTGCCAGCTGCAATGTGCGTACAATATGCTTTAAAAAAAAGACCCGTTTTTTTCGTGGTTCAACCAGAGTAAAACGCACGTTTGGAAGTACAGCAGCTAAAACAAGGCCAGGGAACCCAGCTCCAGTGCCTACGTCGAGCAGAGAGCGAGCCTGTTGCTGCTCAATAATGGGGCGCAGGGTCAGGGAATCTATAAAATGGTTTTCAATGATAGCCGCATCATCGGTATCCCTGGCAACAAGGTTAATTCTGCGGTTCCATTTTTTCAGCTCCTCAACATAGCGAAGTAACAGGGCCACCTCGCTCTCACTGAGCTCTATGCCTAAACGGGAACTCCCCTCTTGAAGCAGTTGTTTACTGGTCACGTGCCACCCGCACAGCCACAGAGTTTCCGTGGGCGGTTAATCCTTCAAGGCTTGCCAACCGCTGGATATGCTTAGCATCAGCGTGCAATGCTTTTTGAGAATAGGAGATGATCGAGCTTTTCTTTAAAAAGGTCTCCACTCCAAGCGCTGAGGAGATTCTGGCGGTTCCCATGGTGGGGAGCACATGATTGGGGCCTGCAACGTAGTCTCCGGCCGCTTCCGGAGTGTACGCACCTAAGAATATGGCTCCTGCATGGCGGATTTGAGGCAGTCTGGACCATGGATTCTCAATCTGCAGCTCCAAATGCTCGATTGCGATCTCATTGGCCAATGCAATGGCTTGCTCCATGGAGCCTACAACCAAAATAGCGCCATGGTTTGCCAATGACGCTCTAGCAATATCAGCCCTGGAAAGCGTTGCCAGCTGCAACTCAAGCTCCGTGCAAACCTGCTGAGCTATGTTTTTGTCGGTTGTTACCAGGATGGCAGCAGCCTCGGCATCGTGCTCTGCCTGGGCCAGCATATCAGCTGCGACAAAGCGTGGGTTGGCAGAGGAGTCTGCTACAATCAAGACCTCACTGGGCCCTGCAATCATATCAATGCGTACCCTTCCCATGACCTGACGCTTGGCTTCAGCCACATACTGGTTTCCCGGCCCGACAATCACGTCAACCCGGGGGATGGACTCTGTACCAAAGGCAAGCGCTCCAATGGCCCAGGCAGAGCCGATCTTGTATATCTCTTCAATCCCAATGGCTTGTGCAGCAACCAGCAGCGCCGGATTCACCTGCCCGTTTGCATCGGAAGGGGTGACCATCACCCGTCGCCCAACGCCAGCGATTTGGGCTGGAATACCATTCATGAGCACCGAGGATACCAATGGTGTGGAGCCGCCCTGCCCTCCAGGAACATAGAGCCCGGCTGAATCAACCGGACGCACCAACCTCCCGGTTATGGTGCCGTCATCACGGGTAAGCATCCATGAATCCTCCATTTCACGCTCGTGAAAGGTATGGATCCTTTCTCTGGCAAATTCCAGGGTTTCCAGAAATGCATCATCCACCTGGGTCCTTGCTGCGGCAAGCTCCGCTGGAGTTACCCGCATGGTGGCAGCGGTCATGTTTGCGGCATCAAACCTGTTGGTATATTCCAGCACAGCCGCATCACCCCTTTGCCGTACCTGGGTTAAAATCTCGCTGACAGCATCACGGCAGGCGGAATCCGCCTCAACAAAACGGTTACCCAACCGTGCTATACGCTGCTGTCCTGCTTCACTGGCAGCATCAAGTACATCTATAATATCTGGCATTGCGTGTTCCACTCCTGGCATGCTTAAACGTTCATTCAAACTCCAATCCATCAACCGCCATGGCGATGAAACCACTTCTCCAGCTCTAACGGAGAAAAGGTTTTCAGGACAGGCCGACCATGGGGACAATGGGAAAAAACATCACTCTCTTCCATTTGGTGCAGGAGATTGATCATTTCCTCTGGTAACAGTTTATTTCCTGCTTTGATAGCCGCCTTGCAAGCCATGGAGGCAAGCAGGTCGTCCACCACCACGCTAAAGGCAGCCTCGCTTGCCTGTTTTCCCTGATCTTGCAAGGTATCAAGCAGCTCATACAGGGTTGCAGCAGGATCAAGCACACTGGCCACGGCAGGCACGCCTTTAATGACCCAGGTGGTATCACCAAAATGAAATACATCAAAGCCCAGCTGGGACAGGGTATCCTGATGGCGCTCCACGGTTTCCATGTGGTCAGGCCCCAGCTCCACACTAACAGGAAAAAGCAATTTTTGCAGGGGGATGTCTTTTGCCAAATACCCTTGCTTTAACTGCCCATATACAATGCGTTCATGGGCTGCGTGCTGGTCAATGACCACAAACTGCTCTTCACGCTCACACAACAGGTAGAGGGAAAACAGCTGACCAATAACCCGCAATCCTCCATACTGAGAAGATGGTTGAGCAGTAAAGCTCTCAGGGGGAGCAACAGGTTGGCTTATGGAAGATGGTTCACCTGCTGCAGAAACAGATCGTTCATCGCTCCTGATTGGCGTTCCCTGATCCTTACCTTGAAAAGATGGTGCTGTTACAGGGGGCCTTTCAGTTCTTAATGGAGGCTGCTTAAAATTTTCCAGGCGGTGTTGTATAGGCGCTGGCTCGCTGATAGTAAACGGTTCAGTATTTCCAGCCTCCGGCTGCTTCTCACTGTTTGGGCTCTCAGGTGATGAAAACAGCGCAGTACGGGTCAGTTCCTGATGTTTTTGGATGGCCTTCTGGACAATCTGCTTCACCATTTGATGCACCGTCCGGTGATCGCGAAAACGGATCTCACGTTTGGCCGGATGCACATTTACATCCACAAGCTCAGGTGAGATTGCCAACACAATCGCTCCCGCGGGCTGGTAGCCCTTCATCAAAAAACCGTGCAGTCCTTCCACCACAGCATTGCGTATCATGCGATCCTGCACAGGCCGACCATTAACAATTATCCGCAGTTTAGCAGATTGGCTGGTCATGGCCTCGGGCAGCAACAGATAGCCCCCCACAGCAAGTTGCTCACTTACCGTGGCACCGCTGTGTTCAAGGGACAGAAGTTGGCCAGAATACCGAAAAAGAGAGCGAACCCGCTGCTCCAGGTCACTACCTGCTGGACAGTCCAACACCAGCCGTTCATCAAAGCGCAGGGTAAACCCGATACCCGGCATGGCAAGCGCCTGATTTTTCACCACCTCTTCCACATGAAAGGCTTCGGTTCTGGCTGTTTTGAGGAATTTTTTACGTGCCGGCACATTGCCAAACAGGTTGCGAACCTCAATGATGGTGCCTTTGCTGCAGCCATCTTCATGAACAACCCGTAACACACCGTAACGCACCTCAGCGCGGGTTCCGGCGTCTCTATCCTGGGTTCTTGAGAGGATGATCATCTTAGAGACAGAACCGATGCTTGGCAGCGCCTCACCCCTGAACCCCAAGGTTGCAATGGCTCCCAGCTGGCTTTCGTCCTGCAACTTGGAGGTGGCATGCCGTTCAATGCACATCAGCACATCGTCTTCCACCATACCACATCCGTTATCCGCCACCCGGATAAGCCGCACTCCGCTGCCTTCAATATGCACGTCTATCTGGCTTGCACCAGCATCAATGGAGTTTTCAATCAGCTCTTTCACTACAGAAGCCGGGCGTTCTACAACTTCACCGGCAGCGATTTGGTTTGAAAGATGTTCAGATAAAATGCGTATGCGAGACAAAACAGTCAGATTCCGGAAAATGAGCTTTGATGGTGGTTAACTTTAGGGTATCTTACAGGCTCTACACAATAGAACATACCTTTATCAAAGATAACAACTGTATTATTTACTCTCCTACCCCTTGTCCACCTCTACCCGTAAAAAAAAGCCCTCTTTCGGCTCAAAGCGAAAGCAGACTAAAACAAACCTTACGCAGTCCCACATCTACGTTTTTTTGCTTGTTGTCAGCGGGACAGTGACCCTCCTGGTTGGTGCTGCGCTGGCATGGTTTATCCTGCTTGATATCCCTGACATCAACTCCATCCAGGATTACAAACCGCAGGTGGCAACAGTCATCCTGGACAGAAAAGGCGCACCAGTTGATGCCATTGCCAAACAGTTCAGGATTGTTACGCCAATCCAAAAGCTGCCACCTTTACTGCCTCAGGCCTTTGTTGCTGCAGAAGATGCCAGGTTCTGGGACCATCCCGGTCTGGATATCTGGTCCATCATGCGGGCAGCCATTAACAACCTGAGGTCTGGCAGAAAGAGCCAGGGGGGATCAACCATCACCCAACAGGTCACTCGGGCCTTGCTCCTGACCAGGGAAAAAAGCTATGTACGCAAAATAACAGAAACCCTGCTTGCCTACCGGTTAAATAAGCAGCTGACTAAAGGCGAAATTCTCCACATTTATTTAAGTGAGATATATCTGGGCAATGGAGCGTATGGAGTTGAGGCCGCTGCAAGAACCTATTTTGGCAAAAAGGCTACGCAATTGAGCCTGGCTGAAATAAGTATCCTTGCCGGACTTCCCCAGGCACCAAGTAGATACTCGCCCTACACCAACCCCGAAGCAGCCAAAGCCAGGCAGCGTTATGTGCTTAACCGGATGGCTGAGGATGGCTATATCTCACCTGTTGCCGCACGAAAAGCGTACAACCAGCAACTCAGCTATCGACCACATAAAAAATCCAAGCTGCTCAATGGGTATTTTACCGATCATATCAACACCCTGCTTGAAGAACGATATGGCGCAGAGGCGGTGTTCAGAAAAGGGCTGACAGTGACCACCACCCTTGACAGCCGCATCCAGGCAAAGGCCGTGCAAGCGGTGAAAGATGGGGTGGAAAGGGTGGCAAAAAGGCATCACAGGCAGCCACGGCCACAAGGAGCACTTGTTGCCATGGAGCCCCGTTCGGGAAGGGTTCGAGCCCTGGTTGGCGGGGTTGATTATACGGCAAGTCAATATAACCGCGCAGTGACAGCCAATCGTCAGCCAGGCTCGGTGTTCAAGCCCTTTGTGTATGCCGCTGCTTTTGAACAAGGCTTTCAACCAAATCATACCTTGCAGGACGCTCCGTTTTCCATCCGTAATCGTGATGGTTCGGTGTGGCAGCCCAAAAACTATGATAACACGTACAAAGGAGCGACCACGCTTATTGATGGACTCGTGTACTCGCGCAATATCGTGACCATCAAGCTGCTGCAGAAAACCGGGCTCAAACCGGTCACCACCCTGGCGCATCGCGCAGGGATTGCTGCTCCCCTGCAAAAAGACCTCACCCTTGCCCTTGGCACCTCTCCGGCATCGCTTTTGGAAATGACTGCGGCCTACTCTATCTTTGCTGCTCAGGGGCGTGGGGTACAGCCAGTGTTTATCACCAGTGTGCGAGATACATCCGGTAAACGGTTACACTGGCCTCAACCCAGGCCCAAAAAGGTCATTTCTGCACAAACAGCGTACAAGATGAACCAGCTGCTCCACCTTGCCGTGCAGCGTGGAACAGGCAGAGCAGCCGCAGAGATCCGTGGTGCAGCAGGAAAAACCGGTACCTCAAACAAAAACACCGATGCCTGGTTTGTCGGCTACACAGATTCCCTGCTTGCTGGGGTCTGGCTAGGACACGACCGTGCCATTACCCTTGGTCAAGGAGAAACCGGCGGAAAGGCTGCAGCCCCTCTATGGAAAGCATTTTTTTGTACTCTTGAGCATTAACCTGGAGGAAGAAGACGTACCTGATCACGGGTACTTCGTCTTTGCACGAGCACTATTTACTCAACAATTCCCTCTAAACCCGGTATAGTGGAAAAAAATTTTCAAAGGGTACTACAATATGGTTGATATCATCATTGGCACTGTGCAGCCGTCCGGGCCACCGGTTACCAAACCAGAACCTGCTCAAACGACTGTGGAGGCGGAAATTCTCCATGTTCGACCGCCTCGCAAACGGGTATCCCGCCCAGATGGGGATGAACGGAGAAAACAGTATCGTCAGGATCCGCACAATGGTCAGGTTCTGACCTTGCTGGTTCCCAATGGCATGACGCTGCCTAAGGATCTGGATGGGAAAAAGTATAAGGTTGTAATGCGAATCATGAAGAAATAGCATTTTTTTAAAATTTCTCCATCTCAACTCAAATCGTAAAGTATCCCCTCAATGGTCTGACTACTGCGCCAGTTGCAAGCGATCCAACTGCAGCCGCTCCCTGCGCAGCTCGCTGATCAAGATATGATAATCCACTCTGTTTTCCAGTTTCTGCTTTTCATAAGAGCGTAATTCATTGAGTAAGCGTTGACGTTGAGCTTTTGTTATTCCATCGGCAACCAGCGTCGCCTCTGTTTGCTTAATCTTATCGTCCAAGTCTTCTTCATCAGCTTGCAGTTCTTTCAGTTCCTGCTCTAATCGCTTAACCTCTTGCTCTTGCAGATACAACTCGCGGCCCCTTTTATACGCAGTCAGGAAATCAGCTTCATATTCCCTGGGGCAAACATAGTTGTAACCAGCTCCACGAACACCCTGACGATACCCATTGCCAGGGGTACAATAGCCCCTTAAGCCTTGCTCTCGCCCTCTCATATATTCTTCCAGATCAAGTTTAATCTGATATTCCGAACACGCTTTCTGATGCCTGGCCACCTGGGACTTGACCCGCCCCTGAACTCCATCCCTATAACCGATGCCATACCAATCACCGGTAACACATTCCTCACGATTCAGGCTGGCACATCCCCCACATACCAAGGCTAACAGGCAAATGAATAGCTTTCGCATCCGCCTCTCTCCATTTTTTTTAAATCATTAAACATCCTAAACAAAAAAAATAAAGAATCCACCCCCAAAGGGGGTGGTATTGAGTTTACCCCTAAAAGGGGATTAGATTGCCTCTTGCCTCCTGAAGAGGCGAGGTGTTGTCCCCTTTTCCATTTAAAATAATTGTTGTTGACGGCTATCTGATTGGCGCTCTTTATCCTCTTGGTATTTCACATACCGGCATATCTTCTCTGCATCCTTTGATGATCCCCATGTAATCGGAAATTGACAATTTGGGAGGAACCATCACCACAAGATGTACATGGTCTCGCTGGACATTCAACTCTATTATATTGCACGACTTCTGCTCGCTAAATGCTCGCACACAACTCGCGACTTCCTGACCAACTGCTCCTTCAAGTATCCTCATCCGATATTTTGGGGTCCACACCACATGATATTGGCAATGCCATATCGTATGTGATAACTTCTGAAATCGGCTCATTATTTGCTCCTGATTCATGTTGTGGGGACAACACTTCTGGAGTGTAATTATGAGCCTTTACTGTTCAACTGGCAAAGCCATTGAACTCTGACCACCCC
>PDQK01000040.1 GCA_002746685.1 Desulfobulbus propionicus
GTAACCGGGTTTCGTTCATTATGGGCCAACTGGTAATATTTTGTTACCGAGCCGTCTTTGTTCTTTCGTTGAGTAGTTCGCAAGTACATGATTGCCTATAAATCTAAATGCGAACATTAACTATGTCAAGATTAAACGAACAAGGCGTGTGCCTACAAATTTTGATCGTTTTCAAAGGTTCTCAAAACTTAACAGGCTGATTTTAGGTTATTTTGAATTTTCGACTGCAGTAAAACATGCCCACAGTCCTCAAACTAAAGTAAAACTGGCGAGACCTTTGCGGTGGCCCCGTGTCGAATTACAACGAGGACTTCTCCCTGTTCAACCTTCGAAAATAATTCAGAAGGGACTTCATCCCCAACTTTTGGCCTTCTGAATTGGTGGATCAAACAGTTTTTATGAAAAAATACATCTGACCTTCCGTTTGAGGGTGCTATAAAACCAAACCCTTTATCATTTTGCCACGTGACAATTTTTCCGTTCAATTGCATTGTTCAACCCGAAAAAATGGTGTCATGCCTGAAGGCTGGCTTGATTGTTCTTTGTTCATGTTAGGATTTGCGCAACACACGCTTGTCGCCAACCCGGATAGTGAGCTTGATTTTATCAAAGTATTCCAGCAATGGAATGGAGAACTTACGGGTGAGCCCGGTAAGCTGTTTAAAGCGCGGTGCATCAATCTCGCCCTCTTTGCGGATGAAGGCTTCAATATCCTGAGCCAGTTTGGCCAGTGCATCGCTACTGAAAAACAGGGATTCGTTGATCTTGATTATCGTTTCCTGTTGAACAAGCAGGTTGATCACCTGAAGGATTTGATCCTCAGGAAATTCATCAAAGGTGGCGAACACCTCTTTCAAAATAGGTGGTGTTAAACCGGCCTGTTGATACAAGGCACCGATTTTTTGCTGCATTTCCTCTTCATCGACCTGCAGGGTCACGGTATGGCCGGCACGTTTGATTTCGGCACCATCGGTTTCAATATCACCTTTTCTGCCCATAACGCTCAATGCATAGTGGAACAGCTTTGCATCAACAGGTGGCTTAAGCTGAGATCGAAGCTCCTCCTTTGCTAACCCGGTCTTGAGCGGGTTGTCCAGGTGGAACTGATCAAGAAAACCATTGATCTGCTCTTTGAGTTGTTCAAAAACCGGGGCAGAGATGAAACGCTGGGTTTCGGAGTCAACCACGAGAATGTTTCCTGTGCTCACGGGCTGCTGGATACATTTTTTAAATTTATTGCCAAAGACCCCTAACCGCACGCTGAGTTGCGCTGCAGTGATCCCTTGCCGACCACTTTCATCAAGGAAGAGCAGCATCTTTTGGGTGTCATCACTGCCTTGCATGATGTCAAAGACGCGGCGGTTCTCCTGCTTATGTTGGTCACTGCTGCGCTTACGTTTCTTTGGTGCAGAGTTAAGAATCGCTCCACCACCAATGGTTGTGATGGGTGAGTAACTCCGAATGACAAAGGTATCACCCGGCCAGACAGCCACCGGTTCCTGGAGGATTAACTGAATCTGCGTATCAGTTCCTGGTTGGAGGCGATCCTCTTGCATAAGAATGATTCGGCCAATAATCTCTCTGGTGCCTATATGAACCCGCACCTGGCAGCGATTTTTCAGTTCCTTGCCAACAGCTTTAAGGTAATGAAACTCAGCATCAAGCAGCGTGGTCTCCATCAGCGAGCCTGGAGAGGCTGCCACATCACCACGATGGATGTGTTCCTTTTCAATCCCCTGCAGGTTTATTGCTGTCCGGTGACCCGCCTCAATGAGATCAACTTCCTTGCCATGGACTTGGATGCCACGAATTTTTGCGCTCAGTCCGCCAGGGTAAAACATGATCTCGCTCCCGGTTTCTACCCGTCCTGAAATGGAGGTTCCGGTAATGACCGTTCCAAACCCCTTCATGCTGAACACCCGGTCAACCGAGAGGCGAAACGGCCCAAATTCTTCCTGGAAATCTATGGCCTTTACCTGCTCATCAATGAGCTGGATTACGTCATCAATGCCTTCTTTTGTGATGGAAGATACGGCAACCAGTGGGGCTTCCTCCAAAAAACTCCCCACAAAAAAATCGCGCACCTCTTCTTCCACCATTTCCAGCCAATCAGGCTCGACCATATCTTTTTTGGTCAGGATGATTATCCCATTGCGCACACCAAGCAGACGACAGATATCAAAATGCTCCTTGGTTTGGGGCATGATGCCCTCATCGGCAGCAATGATAAAGGCCACCATGTCCATTCCGGCCGCACCAGCCACCATGTTGCGGATGAACTTTTCATGCCCTGGCACATCAACAATCCCGATTCGATGACCACAAGGCAGGTCCAGGTAGGCAAACCCAAGCTCAATGGTTATGCCGCGCTGTTTTTCCTCTTTTAATCGGTCAGTATCTGTCCCTGTCAGCGCTTTGATAAGGCTGGTCTTTCCGTGGTCTACATGTCCGGCAGTGCCAAGTACTATTTCACGCATAATGTGAGAATTGAAAGGGGTAAGGAAATAATGCAAAAACGCCCCGTAAAGGGGCGTTTTACAAAGTCTGTGATAACCTGCAATCTTAAAAGTAAGGGTTTGAGTGTGCTTCCTTACCAATGGTAGATTGGGAGCCGCCATAACCATGGCCTGGCCAAACAACCGTTTCAGGTGGCAGGGTCAGTAACCTGGTTTTAATGGATGTGCTCAACTCAGTCATGGAGCAGCGGGGAAAGTCGGTCCGCCCTACACCTCCAACAAAAAGCGTATCTCCGGTGAACAGGTGGGGGGCACAATACAGGCACACTCCACCTGGGGAATGTCCCGGGGTATGGATAACCTCAAGTTCCTCTTCTCCAATGGCTATTCGGTCCCCGTCATGCATCAGCTTGTCAGCTGGCGGAGACTCCGGCAGCCCAAGGGCTGAGAAATATTGCTTTAACTGGGGATCAGCGAAATATGCAACATCAGCAGCATGCATATAAATATCAGCACCGGTGGCCTCTTTAATGGGACCGTTACCGCAAACATGATCCGGGTGACCGTGGGTGTTAATAATATATTTTATGTGCAGATCATTATCTTTGCAGTAGTTCAGAATACGATCTTCATCGCCGCCGGGATCGATAATGGCAGTGGCGCTGGTTTTTTCACAGGAAACCACATAAGCACAAACGCCCATCATGCCGACTGTAAGTTGTTGAACGAGCATAAACTCCCCTTGATACCTGTTTTTTGCAGGCTGATGAGCCCCCATCAACCTGCACGCTGATTGAATGACTTAACTGCAGGCGCAACCACCACCCTCAGGCTTGATGGTGTTCAGGGTAACCACACCTGTAGGCGGCATTCTTTTTTCTACAGCTTCAACCACCTTGTTGAACGCCTCAGTGGCTGGTGTTTTCTCTTCAGAGGAGAGGTAGGGTGTCCCGCTATCACCGGCAACAACCACGCGTGGGTCCATGGGAACCTTGCCAAGGAACGGCAGGTTAAAGTCGCGGGCGGTTTTTTCACCACCACCACTGCTGAAGATGTCCACCGTCTCTGAACAGTGTGGGCAGATAAAACCCGACATATTTTCTACCACCCCAACAATAGGCATTTCAACGGTTTTACAGAAGTTGATGGATTTGCGTACGTCTGCTAATGCCACGGCTTGAGGGGTGGTCACAACCACTGCGTGGACACCAGGTATGGTCTGGGCAACAGAAAGGGGCTCATCGCCAGTGCCTGGAGGAGCATCAACCACCAGATAATCCAACTCACCCCAATCCATATCCGCTACAAACTGGCGAATCGCTTGAATTTTTAACGGCCCTCGCCAGATAACGGCTTCATCACGGTCTTTCATCATGTATTCCAGGGAAACGACCTTGAGGTTATCGCTATAGGTAAGAGGGGGAACTAGTGCATGAGGATTTTCAGGCGCTTCCAGCGATCCTTTCAGGTCAAGCATTCTGCACACGTCCGGCCCATGGAGGTCAACATCCATCAGCCCTACTTTATGCCCTTTATGAGCAAGACTCAACGCCAGGTTAACGGCAACGGTGGATTTGCCAACTCCACCCTTACCACTCATAACCAGGATTTTATTTTTGATCTTGCCCAGTGATTTGTTGATAGCGATATCCTGCTGTGCCAGATGCGCATCGGCTGAATGACTACTCGGTGTTTGACTTGTGCCGCAGGAACCTCCGCATGAACTGCTCATTGTATTGCCTCCTCTTTAATCTAAAGACAGCGATCGTAAATCGGTAAGCAAGTGGTCTCCAAGCGAGATATCTGCGCCTGGTCTCTTGCAAATTTAGGATCACCATATAAAACCGCAGAATACTCTAATTCGTGACGGTTGAAATGCAATGAAAAAAGAAAGGAAATGGTACGGGGCCGTTTTGCATCCCTTGTTTTAGATGAGCTTTGGGCTGGCTGATTAAAGCACCTTGCCTTTTGTGAGGATGAGGGATAAAGAATGCTTTGCAATCAAGGCTGTTACAGCCTTTTTCTTGATTTATAATTGTCTAAATAGGTATAGTGATTACTTGTGATTGTTTGTATGCGCCCCCTGGTTATCTTGTCGTCTTCTGTGCTTGAAATCAGCGGCAGTGTAACTGATCACTGCGCTTTATCTTTGCACGATCACCATGGCCCGCATACTTTTGCATACGGAGTCTTACTTCGTTCGCTTATTGTCGGTATTCAATAAAAAAATGTATGTAAAATTCCAGAGGATATTCGTCAAGGGATAACCTTTTAGTATCCTCATACCATAATTGAGGTGCTTGAAAGAGTGCTGGAGAAAAAGGCGGAAAGCTGATGCTTGGTTGGTTTAAGAAAAAGTTTGGGCGAAAAACACAGGAAGAGCCGGTAGGAGAACCTCTTGAGCAGGAGATTGCTCAGCAGCCTGGTGCAGAAGAGGGAAGAGAAGAGCAGGTTGTCCAGGTCGTTGAAGAACCAGAGTCCATTGGAAAGCCTGAACCTGAGAGAGAGCACGTTCAGGAGCAGGAAGAAGCGGCTCAAATCAGTGATGTCGATTCGGCCCAGGAAGAAATAACGCCTCTTGCAAGGGAAGAAGAGGGGGGGGAGCAACACGAACGCGTTTCACCAGAGTCTGATGTTGCAGAAACAGTAGAAGACCCTGAGCTGGATATGGGAGAACCGGTCGACGCTGAAGCTGACGAAGTCGAGAGCTTTCCTGAGTCTGAAGAACGTGAGTCAGAGGGTGAGAAAGACCTTGAAGCGGAGCTGGAACAAGAACCGGAACCAGCAGCTCCCCCTCAAGAGGTTCAGCAACAGGGAGAAGGAGCTCTGGAAACAGAACAGGAGCAGCAACCACAAGCACAGCACAAAGAAGGCAGTCTATTTAAAAGGCTCCAGGATAGGCTGGGGAAAACTCGTGATTCCTTTGTGTACAGGATGGACAGCCTGCTGCTGGGTAAAAAGGAGATTGACCAGGAACTTTTTGATGAGCTGGAAGAACTACTTATCACTGCCGATTTGGGCGTGGAAACGTCCATGGATCTGCTTGAGTATGCGCGCAAAACAGTCAAACGGGAAAAACTCAGTGATCCTGCCTCGCTAAAAGGGGTACTCAAACAACGTATTCTAGAATATATCAAAGCTTCGGACCAGCCCGCAGAACTGGTCATGCCAGCCAAGGGACCCTTTGTCATTATGGTGGTAGGGGTGAACGGCGTGGGCAAAACCACAACCATTGGAAAAATTGCCAATAAGTTTGTTCATGCTGATCAGTCAGTTTTACTTGTGGCTGGAGATACCTTCCGTGCTGCTGCCATTGATCAGCTCAAAATATGGGGTGATCGAGTTGGGGTTGAGGTCGTTGCCCAAAAACCAGGGTCTGATCCTTCTTCAGTGGTTTTTGATGGTATGGAGTATGGTATTGCCCATAAGTATGATGTCATCATCATTGATACTGCTGGGCGCCTTCATACCAGCGTCAACCTTATGGAAGAGCTGAAAAAGATTAAGCGGGTAATCGGGAAAAAACTTGCTTCTGCACCCCATGAGGTCATGCTGGTTATTGATGCCACCACCGGACAAAATGGCATTTCCCAGGCACAGCTGTTTGATGCGGCTGTTGATATTACAGGCTTAAGTCTTTCCAAGCTTGACGGTACAGCAAAGGGCGGTATTGTGGCTAATATTTGCCGGGAAATGAAAATTCCGGTTCGCTTTATCGGTATTGGTGAGCAGATGGATGATCTCAGGGATTTTGATTCCAGTGAGTTTGTTGACGCCCTTTTTGCCGACACCGCTGAGAGTAAATAATAGCGTTTTAATTCTTCTAGCGTAACGACTTTTTATGCAATACAGACAACATAATCAACCGGGGTGCGGCGGCTGTCTGCTCATAGCAGCCATGCTGCTTTTGGTTACCGGCGGTGCTCCGGCATTGATGAACTTTCTCGGTTTTCTTTTCTTTTCAGGGATTTTTGGCTTTTTGTTGCTTGTTGCTGCTTTCTGGGGGTTCTCCTATTACGTTCGCAGGCGGGTTTTTACCTACGAAGCAACTTCCGGTGAAGAGCACAAACGGTTTGTCCATCTCCTGGTTCATATTTTAGTGAAAATTGCCCAGGCTGATGGTCATTTCACCCGTGCAGAACTCAACACCATGGTTAATTTTTTCCAGTATAACCTGCGGTATAACCAGGATCAGCTGTACTGGGTAAAACAGCTCATCAAGGACGCTCGTGATGCTGACGTGAGCATGGACGAGCTGCTCCAGCAATTCCGGAACTCCTTTGCCTATGAACCACGCCTGATATTACTGGAGCTGATCTATCAGATCATCTACACGAAGCAGCCACCTCTTAAAAGTGAGCTGGACACGGCACGTCGGATCGCTGAGTATCTCCAGATTTCCACCTATGATCAACGGACCATAGAGGCAAAATACCGCTATAGGCAGAATCAGGAAACCAGGAGTGGAGCCGCTGCTGAAGAGCATTATTATGCGGTTCTAGGGCTTGAGCCTGGGGCTGATTTTGCTGCAATTAAAAAGGCGTACCGTAAACTGTCCATGCAGTATCACCCGGACAAGGTTGCTCATTTAGGAGATGAGTTTAAAGGGGTGGCAGAAGAGAAGATGAAAGAGATTAACGTGGCATACGAGTATTTTGAGAAAAAGTTTTCTTGATAATCAAAGCAGAAAGACGAAGAACCCAAGATAAACACCACGGAGTTAACTGAAAGGGAGAAGCAAATGACTATATCAAAAAAGATGGCAGATTTCGCTGAAAGATCGTCCTGGATCAGAAAGATGTTCGAACAAGGGGCCAAGATGAAGGCTGAGTTTGGGGCTGACAATGTGTTTGACTTCAGTATCGGTAATCCAGATGTTCCCCCACCAGCTAAGTTCACTGCTGTGTTGCAGGATCTGGTGGAAAACGATCCTCCGGGTATCCATGGCTATATGCCAAACGGAGGCTATCCTTTTGTGCGAGAGGCCCTGGCAGCAAGACTCTCCAAAGATCAGCAGGTGAACTTTGATCAGGGTGATTTGCTCATGACCTGTGGCGCTGCCGGCGCACTCAACGTGCTTTTTAAAGCCCTGCTTGACCCCGGTGATGAGGTTATTGTTTTTTGTCCGTTTTTCATGGAATACCATTTTTATGTGGATAACCACGGTGGCGTGCTCAAGCCGGTGAAGACTGACGATGCGTTCAATCTTGACTTTGACGCATTGCAGGAAGCGTTAACCGAAAAGACCAAGGTGGTCTTGATCAACAGCCCGAACAACCCTACCGGGCAGATTTACTCTGCTGAGTCGCTGCTCAAACTCGGTAAAATGCTGGATGAGGCCAGTGAAAAGTTCTGCACCTCAATGTATCTGATCTCTGATGAGCCATATCGCAACATTGTTTTTGACGGTCATGAAGTTCCGCCGCTGATGACCGCTACCACCAATTCCATTGTCGCTTCCTCCTATTCCAAGGAGCTGTCACTTCCAGGTGAGCGGATCGGCTACATTGCTGTACACCCGGACATGGCAGAAAAGCAGAGTGTGCTCAATGCGCTGACTCTTGCCACCCGTATTCTTGGTTTTGTCAATGCCCCTGCATTTATGCAGCGTGCTGTAGCAGAGCTGCAGGATGTCAGTGTTGATTCCAGTATCTACGCTTCCAGGCTTGAGGCCTTCTGTAAGGTGCTTGATGGTGCTGGTATTGAATATGAGCGACCCAAGGGAGCCTTTTATTTATTTCCCAAAGTACCCATCGATGATGTGGAGTTTTGTAACTTGCTGCAGGAGGAGAAAATCCTTGCTGTACCAGGAAAGGGCTTTGGGATGCCTGGACATATTCGGCTTGCGTTCTGCGTTGATGAAGCCGTCATTGCCAAATCAGCAGAAGGTTTTAAGCGGGCTGTGGCGGCAGCAAAGAAATAGCAGCTGCAGCGCAGCTTGTGTACAAAAGAAAACAGCCGGTAACCCAAGCTTTGGGGCTACCGGCTGTTTTCTTTGAAAAAATGGTGACTTACCGGTCAGCTCGACGAATTACATCGCATAATTCCAGAGCAATGGTTTCAATCTCTTGGTGATCTTCACCCTCTGTCATAACCCGAATCACCGGTTCTGTTCCTGAAGGGCGAACCAGGATTCTTCCTCTTGTGCCAAGCTTTTCCTCAGCTTTGTGTAAGGCTTCAGGAAAGCCTGCTATGTTCATCGGTTCAACCTTGCTGGACATCCGTACGTTTTCCAGCACCTGCGGGTAAGTTTCCATGATGGTGGCCAGCTCTGAAAGCGGCTTTTTCTTTTTGATCATGATGGCCAGAAGCTGCAATCCTGCCAGAATTCCGTCGCCGGTGGTGTTGTAGTCCAGAAACACCAAATGGCCGGACTGTTCACCACCAAAATTATACCCCTTGGTCCGCATGGTTTCCACCACGTAGCGATCCCCAACCTGGGAACGCACCATTTGGCCTCCCATCTCCTGCATGGCTTTTTCCAGCCCCATGTTGGACATCACCGTGGCAACCAGCGTTTTCTTTTTCAATTTACGCTTGCTCAGCAAGTCTTGGGCACAGATAGCCATAATGTGGTCACCATCAACAACAGAACCATTCTCGTCACAGACGATGAGCCGATCGCCATCCCCATCCAGGGCCAGCCCAATGTTGGCCTTGTGCTTTTTAACCTGCTCTGCCATCAGTTCAGGATGGAGTGCGCCACATTCATGGTTAATGTTTTTGCCGTTGGGTTCCGCTCCCAGGATGGTTACCTTTGCCCCTAACTCAGTAAAGACATGGGGTGCGACCTTGTAGGTGGCACCGTGGGCGCAATCCAGCACAATATGAAAATCATCCAGCGTATATTGCCTGGGGAAGGTGTTCTTCAAGTACACGATGTACCGCCCCTGGGCATCTTCAATGCGAGAAGCCTTGCCTACCTCATCTGCAACTGGACGCAGAGCGGCCATCTTCTGCGAAAAGATCATGTCTTCGATGTTGGCTTCCATTTCGTCCGGGAGCTTGAAACCATCATTGGAGAAAATTTTAATCCCATTATCCTGAAACGGATTATGCGAAGCGGAAATAACCACGCCTGCATCTGCCCGCATGGAAGTGGTAATGAACGCAATGCCAGGGGTTGGCAGGGGGCCAACCACCTGCACATTGACCCCCATGGAACAAATCCCTGCAGAGAGGGCATTCTCAAGCATATATCCTGAAAGCCGGGTATCCTTGCCAATCACGATAGTGTTGCCCCTGTCACGCTTCTTGACGATGAAAGCAATGGCTCGACCTATCTGCATGGCAATCTCAGAGGTCATGGGATAGATGTTAGCAACACCGCGAACGCCGTCAGTTCCAAAGAGTTTTCTCATGGATATTCCTTATAAGTAGAGGATGAAGTTTACTCAGTTGTTGATGGAGTTACAGGTTTGGCTGGCTCAACCGAGCTGCCCAGTTCCTTAAGATATATCATTTCAGGGTCCACCTTTTGGACAATTACCGGTTTGTGGCCAGGAACAGTTATACCAATAACCTGTACAGGGACAGCACCTCGGTCGTCCTTCTCGGTTTTAGAGCTGACCGACGCCCTGAACAACATGGCGAGTTCAGGCGTATCGCGGATAAGATTTGCCGGGATATCTGCTTCAACCGTAACCATGGATGGGCTTGTACTGTAAGGGCCAGTAACATCGCGAACATTGATCGGAATCCCTCTGACCGTTTTGGTAAGCATCTGTTCGTCCACTTCCAGGGTGGCGGTCACCACGGTTTCACCAATCAGATGTTGCAGCTCATTGCTGAGATCAAGCTGAATCTGGAGTTTGGTGGATGCCATTAACCCATCAAGTCCAATGACCACGGTTTTAAGAGCTGGCTGTTTTTCCAATAAGCTCTTTGGCCCGGTGACCGTAAGGTGTTCAGGATCCATGGTGATTGATTTGAGCACATATCCATCTTTTGGCTCGCCATCCAGAACCGGGTTGATGGTGAACTCCTTTTGTTCTAACTGATCAATCAACAGGGTAAAGGTGGTGGGCTGCAACCGCTGGACCGTTATACCCTGGGGAAAGGGGATGGAGTTATGGTCATTGGCAATAACAATGGCGCCGGCCTCAACGTCATCCAGGTCAACCGGGCGGGAGATATTCTGTTGGCGGATTTCCTGGATAATGCGCCTGGAACCACGGATGGAAACTTCGATCTCTTTTTTGTACTGATTGGCGATAACCAGATTTGCGGGGAGGTTATGCACCTCAATGGGCACATTGATGGTGATATCAATCTGGTCTTCTCCAACCACAAAATACCACAAACTCGCTCCAATAATCAGGGAGAGCAGCTTGAGCATCCAGTTTTGGAGGAGAAGGTCTGAAAGTTTCACGGTTTGGTTGTTTTTTTGGATTGTTGAATAGAGTCTACAATTGCCTGCCAGCCCTTGGCTTTGCTCTTTTTACGTTGCAGAATTGAGCGCAGCGCTGTATGAAGCGCCTTGGCATCATAGAGGGTGGCAATTCTCCCCTGTCTGACCAGCGAGATATCCTGGGTTTCTTCCGAAACAACCACGATGACCGCATCGGTTTCCTCGGAAAGTCCTAAGGCTGCCCGATGTCTGGTACCAAATTTTCGATCAATCCTGGTGTTTTTTGAGAGCGGCAGCAAACAGCCTGCTGAATGAATTTTCCCATGATGGATAATCACCCCTCCATCATGCATGGGCGAGGATGGAAGAAATATGGAGACAATCAGCTCGTGACACAGACGGGCATCCAGTCGAAAGCCAGACTCCACATAATCGCGTAGCCCGGTATTGCGTTCAATAACAATAAGCGCACCGATTTTGCGTTTTGCCAGATAAGTGGCACTCTGGACAATTTCCTCAATATCCTGGAGATCCACATCCTCTGTTTTTTGAAAAGGTGAATTGCCAACCTGGGTGAGCGCCCGGCGTATATCTGCCTGGAAAACAATGATAATTAAGAGGATAATGGAGCTTAAAAAGGTTTTGAAGACCCAGTTAAGGGTCAGCAGGTCAAACTTGCCTGAGATGAAATACACCACGAGAATAACAGCGATACCAGCCAGCATCTGGACAGCACGGGTACCGCGAATCAATAGCATGATGCGGTAGATGAAGTAGGAGACAATCAGGATATCAGCAATATCCTGCCATCGTAGAATATTGAGGGTGTCAAGCATGAACGTTGGCTAAATGTGAAAGATAGACATATAGTTAAAAAGTATCATGCCACTAAGTAAATGAACAGAAGAAAAACGGTTCTTTTGTAAAAAAAAGAAGCTGTTAGGTGTTTTTACTTAGCCATCTTGAAAAACTTGAGATACTTTTAACGAAATTATCATGTACATCGCCTCATAAACCATACCAGTATACACACGAGTATCTGCCATGAGTATTTTTGATATTACCCAAAAGACGCGAACTGTTCGTCGATATGAGGAACACAGAGAGATTAGCCCTGCGTTGCTTAACCAGATGGTGGATGTTGCCAGGTTGAGCGGCGGTGGCCCCCAAAAACTGGACAATATGGTAAGCTATAAGTCAGGCCAAATTCAGGAGGATCTGACAATGGGAAAAAAACGCAAAACACACAGCCC
>PDQK01000045.1 GCA_002746685.1 Desulfobulbus propionicus
TGCCGATCAGGGTGAGACGCCGCTGCAGATGACCAGAGAGGATCTGCATACCCTGGAGATGTTTGCCAACCAGGCAACGATCATTATCGAGAATACCAGACTGCAGGAGCAGAACCAGAAAAAGATCCGTCAGCTCTTCACCCTGCAGGAGGTGGGGCAGGAGACCAGCTCCACCTTTGATCTTGACACCCTGTCGCAGATAGTCACCCGCCGGGCGCTGACCCTGTCGGCCAGGGCCGATTTCTGTGTGCTCTATCTGCGTGATGAAAGCCTGCATGGGATGGAGCTCGCGGCGGAAGCGGTCTGCCCGCGGAAAGATGATATGGAAGGTATTATCCCGGCAATAGATACGGCGATTATCTCCCGTGTCGCCGAACAGGAGACGCCGTTGATTGTTCAGTACTGCCAGCATCCGGGTACCCTGCCGGCAGAGTTATCGGCAGAGCGCTCCCTGCTTGCCATCCCGCTTGTCAGCGAACAGCAGGTTTTTGGTGTTCTGGCGCTGGGAAGTGAGAAGGAGAGCGCCTTTTCCGAAGATGATATGAAGGTGCTTACCATCTTTGCCAGCCATACCGCAAGCACTATAAAAAATGCGCGACTATACAGCCAGATAATGACCGAAAAGAGCTTTCGCGAAAACATTCTTGAAAGTTCGCCCAACGGTATCCTCTCCATTGACCGTAACAGGAAGATCTCATCGCTGAACCGCAGGGTGGAAGAGATTTTTGGCATCACCCGAAAAGATGTGCTGGGAACAGACGCGGAGGAAGTTTTCAGCGGCGAGACTGCCAGGGTTATCAACCAGGCGATTGAACAGCATAAGGTGGTTGACCACCATGAGGTGATCTGGAAAAACGGTAACGGAGAGATTACCGTTCTCGGTTTGACCTCTTCGCTGCTGCGTGACCATCAGGGCTATCTGCTGGGAGCCCTGCTTATTATACGGGACCTGACCAGGGAGAAAGAGCAGGAGGCGATGATCCGTCGTGTTGACCGGCTGGCATCACTGGGGCAGCTGTCGGCGGGAATCGCCCATGAGATACGCAATCCGCTGGCCAGTATCTATTTTAATGTTCAGCTGCTGGAAAAAAGACTGGAGTTGTCGCCTGACACGAAAGATATAATGACTGACACCTGCAAGGGGATTGACCGGATCAGAACCCTGGTCAAGGGGATGCTTGATTATGCGAAACCGTCAATCCCCCGGCTTGCGGAGGGGTCGCTGCTGCGTATTTTAAAGGAGACCATTACCCTGATGCGTTCCCAGCTGCATAAGAAGGGGATTGACGTTGTGCTGCATGCCGCAGAGGAACCGCCGGATATTATTCTTGATGCCCATCAGATCCAGCAGGTTTTTGTCAATTTACTGCTGAACAGTATGGAGGCGATGAATGATGGCGGCACCATCACCATAGAGGTGCAGGAGGAGAAGGCCCCGGAGAATGTGATTATCCTCCGTTTTATGGATCAGGGGGAGGGGGTTGCCGAAGAGAATCTCAACCGGATCTTCAATCCATTTTTTACCACCAAAACGGAAGGAACCGGGCTGGGACTCTCAATTGTTCATAGAATCCTTGAGCAGCATAACGCTACCGCTGAAGTGTTCAGTGAAAAAGACAGGGGCACCTCTTTTACCCTGAAATTTCCAATAGCAAATCATGAGAAAGGCAATGTATCGCTACAAGCTCTTAATAGTTGATGATGATGTCCTGTTGCAGAATTCGCTGCGCAATGTCCTCTCCGATAACTATGATACCCTCGTTGCCGGAACCGGGCAGCAGGCGGTGGAGATCCTTGAACAGGAGAGTGTCGATCTGGTGCTGCTCGATATCCGTCTGCCCGGAATGAACGGACTGGAGACGCTGCGGCAGTTGAAGGCGATGGAACCGGAGCTGCTGGTGGTGATGATGACGGCATATGAAGATATCGACATTGTTATCACGTCGATGAAATCCGGCGCCCACGATTTTCTGGTCAAGCCGCTGGAGATCGAGATGCTGGAGCTTATTATCGACAAGGCGCTGGAGACGTTGCGGTTGAAAAAAGAGGTTGAACTGCTGCGCAGTTCTTCATCCGAACATTCTGATCTTCCTGATATTGTTTCTGAAAGCAGGGAGTTCTGCCAGATTCTGGAGTTTGCCGACAAGATAGCGGCAAGCCATAATACCACCGTGCTGATCGATGGTGAAAGCGGGGTTGGCAAGGAGATTGTTGCCCGTATTATCCATCACCATAGCAGCCGGTTTGATCAGCCTTTTATCGGTATCAACTGTGGCGCGATCAGTAAGGATCTGCTGGAGAGTGAACTGTTCGGCTATGCAAAGGGGACCTTTACCGACGGGCTGCAGCATGGCAAAAAGGGCAAGATTGAGCTGGCCGATAATGGCACCATG
>PDQK01000007.1 GCA_002746685.1 Desulfobulbus propionicus
GGGGCATGATGGATCGGCTAATCCTTTCATGTGGGGCTCTTTCATCCCCTACTCTATGCCGGTTTATCCCGGCGCTTTCATGGTGTCCCCGGAATTCCACCCAAAGATCACAGCCAGGAAGAAGATTCTCCGTGAGCCTTGCAACCATCTCGCTGTATCACCTCTTCTTCCTCGTTGTGGCGCCTCTGAAGGGGTGTCTGGCTCTCTCACGCTTTAGCGTTGCATAATAGAAGTTTTTAGTATATCTTGTCGGCAATTATATCGTAATCTCTTTTGTCGACGGGTGTGCGACAAAAAAACAGTGGGTTAACGCACTATCCCTACCCACTTAACCAGTTAGAATATTAGCATTCTTTCGGATAAATGCTCTTTTACAGTTGAATGAGGCGTCAATCATTTCAGGTCGATGACGATTCGTCAGTGCTGTTTAAGTATTACGATTCTCTTTGCGTATTCAAGGAGAATTTAATTTGTTCTAACCCTTCCGGCATGTTGTGCCGGAAAACAGTAACCACCGTGTAAGGAGAATGAGCTATGTCGCGAAAAATGGTCAACGTTGACGGCAATCAGGCGTGTACCCATGTTGCCTATGCAACCAGTGAAGTCATCACAATTTATCCTATTACGCCATCTTCTCCGATGGCAGCTGAAGCCGATGCAAAGGCTAATGCAAAGCAGGAAAACATTTGGGGTTCCATCCCGGCAGTGTCCCAAATGCAATCAGAAGCTGGCGTTGCCGGTGCCTTGCATGGTTCGTTGAACTCCGGAGCATTGTGTACTACCTTTACAGCATCTCAGGGTCTGCTCCTGATGCTGCCGAATATGTACAAAATCGCTGGTGAATTAACCCCAACAGTATTCCACATCACTGCTCGTGCACTCGCCTGCCAGGGGTTATCCATCTTCGGAGATCACAGTGACGTTATGAGCGCTCGCTCAACCGGCTGGGCTATGCTTGCCTCTGCCAATGTTCAGGAAGCTCAAGACATGGCGATGATCTCCACGAGATCCACCCTGGAATCACGTATTCCTTTCCTCCATTTCTTTGATGGTTTCCGTACCTCTCACGAGGTTGCCAAAATCGAGCAACTCACCATGGACGACATGCGTGAAATGATCGACGAAGAACGTGTATATGAATTTCGTGAGCGTGCCCTGACACCTGACCGCCCATCCATGTGCGGTACTGCTCAAAACCCTGACGTATACTTTACTGGTCGTGAGACAGTAAATAAGTATTACACGGCTATCCCAGGTATTGTTCAGGCATCCATGGATAAATTTGCCGCTCTTACCGGTCGCCAATACAAACTCTTTGATTACTACGGTGCTGCTGACGCCACCGATGTTATCGTGATCATGGGTTCCGGTGCTGAAGTTGTTCAGTCCACCATTGATTACATGGTAGCCCAAGGCGAAAAAGTCGGTATGGTTATTGTTCGCCTGTTCCGTCCTTTTGATGCAAAAGCAATGGTTAACGCTCTGCCTTCAACAGTTGAGCGCATCACTGTTCTTGACCGTACCAAAGAGCCTGGCAGTCCTGGTGAGCCTCTGTATCTGGATGTTCGCACCGCAGTTGCTGAAGCAGCTGAAGCCAACCCAACCATGATTCCACCAACCATCCTCGGTGGTCGCTATGGTCTTGGTTCTGCAGAATTTACTCCTGCAATGGTAAAAGCTGTATTTGAAAATCAAACTGCCTTTGCACCAAAAAATAAATTCTGTGTAGGCCCAGATGATGACGTCGCCTTTACAAGCCTTGATTTTGACAAGTCCTTCAACATTGAAGGTGAAGACGTTTACCGCGCCATGTTCTATGGTCTCGGTTCTGACGGTACCGTAGGTGCTAACAAGAACACCATCAAGATCATTGGTAATGAAACAGAAAACTCTACTCAAGGGTACTTTGTTTACGACTCCAAAAAATCAGGTTCCATGACGGTTTCTCACCTCCGTTTTGGTGAAAATCAGATCGTATCTCCCTACCTGATCAACAAGGCAAACTTCATCGCCTGTCACAACTTTGCCTTCCTTGACAGCTACGATATGCTGGCTAATCTGGAAGAAGATGGTACCTTCCTTTTGACCACCACTTTCTCCAAGGATGAAATCTGGGATCACCTGCCTGCGCTCGTCCAAAAGCAGCTCATTGAAAAGAAAATCAAATTCTATATCATTGATGCGGTGAAACTTGGTCAGGCCATCGGTCTTGGCGCGCGGATCAACATGATCATGCAGACGGCGTTCTTCATGATCTCTGGTATCCTTGACAAGCAACAGGCTGTTGATGCCATCAAAACTGCTATCAAGAAGACCTATGGCCTTAAGGGCGACAAGATTGTCAACATGAACTATGCTGCAGTTGACGGCGCCATTGAAAACATCGTTGAAGTTGCTGTACCAAATGATGTAACCGGTCATGAAATGCCACCTACTGTTTCTGAAGCAGCACCTGATTTCGTGAAAAACATCACTGCCAAGATGATCGAAGGCCGTGGTGAAGAACTGAAAGTTTCCCAGATTCCTGATAATGGTCGCTGGCCTACCGCAACCACCCAATGGGAAAAGCGTAATACAGCGGTTAATGTTTCACAGTGGGATCCGAATGCATGTATTCAGTGTGGTCGTTGTTCACTGGTCTGCCCCCATGGCTGTATCCGTATGAAAATTACTACACCTGAAGCACTTGAAGCTGCCGGCGCTACTGACGACTTCAAGACCGCTGATGCAACGGGTAAGGACTACAAAGGCATGAAATTTACCATCCAGATTTCCACTGCCGACTGTTACGGATGTACCCTGTGTGTAAGTGTTTGTCCTGCGATAAAGAAAGACGCTGAGGGCAAAAGGACCAAAGAACACGCTCTGACCATGGTGACCAATACCGAGGAAGTCTACAAGCGCGAAAGCAAGAATTGGCAAACCTTCCTCAAGCTGCCCGAAGTTGATCGTGCCACCATCAAGGCCGATACCGTCAAGGGGAGCCAGCTGCTCCGACCCATGTTTGAGTTCTCCGGTGCCTGTGCAGGTTGCGGTGAAACACCATATGTCAAGCTTGTCACCCAGCTGTTTGGGGATCGCATGATGGTTGCCAACGCCACAGGTTGTTCCTCCATTTATGGCGGTAACTTGCCAACCACCCCATACTGTACCCGTGAAGACGGACGCGGTCCTGCCTGGTCCAACTCCCTTTTTGAAGATAACGCCGAATACGGCATGGGTATGCGGAATGCGGTTGACAAGCTTGCTGCTCAAGCTGTAGAGCTGATTGAAAAGGCGGTTGAAGAGGGGTTGATTGACAAGGCCATGGCAGATGGTATCCTTGATGCAACCCAAAACGATCAGGATGAAATTGAGGCACTGCGTGAAAAAGTTGCTGCTCTCAAGGACAAGCTTGCTGGCAGCAGAAATGCCATTGCCAAACGTTTAATCCAGGTTGCTGACTATGTGGTGAAAAAATCTGTCTGGATCTTCGGTGGTGACGGTTGGGGTTATGACATCGGCTACGGAGGCGTTGACCATGTTCTTGCCTCAGGCAAAAACGTCAACATCATGATTATGGACACCGAAGTCTACTCCAATACCGGTGGACAGATGTCCAAGGCTACTCCACGTGCAGCAGTTGCTCAGTTTGCTGCTGGTGGTAAACAAGCTCCCAAGAAAAACATGGGCTTGATTTTCTCCACCTTTGGTAATGTGTACGTTGCCCGTATTTCCATTGGTGCTAATCCGCAGCAGGCTGTAAAAGCTATTGCCGAAGCGGAAGCGTATGACGGACCTTCACTGATCATTGCTTACGCGCATTGCATCAACCACGGCATTAATATGGCTGTGGGGCTGGAACAACAGAAGAAAGCTGTTGCGTGTGGTCACTGGTCACTTTTCCGCTACAATCCATTGCTTGAAGAAGCAGGTAAAAACCCAATGGTTATTGACAGTAAGGAACCGACCATACCCTTTGCTGACTATGCCATGAATGAAAACCGTTACCGGATGCTGAAGATATCCAATCCGGAACAAGCAGACTTGCTGATGGAACAATCCCAGCAAGACGTTAATAAGGCATGGAACCTGCTTAAAGCATGGCAAAAAGCCCATGATATTGAATAAATAACGTATTTCAAACATCACTGTAGGATACAGAAGCCCTGTCGATATTCGGCAGGGCTTCTTTCCATTTATATTCTTTTTCTTGTTGTTTTTTCACAACCGTTTTATAAAGGGACTGTCTTAAAGAGTATTTCCTTACTTATTATCCCCACAGGAGGAGCTCCTAATGCAGTTATTTGCAAAGGATATCATGATCAAAAATTATGATACCATTCATGTAGATGCCCCTGCAGAAAATGCTATCCGCAGAATTCTGACTGCAAAGGTCAGGCCCACAGGACATAAAACAGTCAGCCTTATGGTTGTTGATGATGCCCACCGCTTAGTTGGCACCATAAGTATGTTCTATATCCTCTACCACTTGCGGCCATCCTTTCTCAATTATGGTATTGATGGTGACACGCTCTCCTGGCAAGGGGAACTGGATCAGTTTATTAAGTCAGTAAAAGATAAATCAGTCAGGCAGGTGATGAACTCAAATTTTTTCAGCATCCCACCTGAGGAACCCCTCATGGCTATCGTAGACAGGATGGTGAAAGACCGGATTAGAAGGATGCCGGTGGTTGATAATGGCACCCTGGTGGGGGTTGTATATCTCTCAGACATCTTTTATCACCTGTTTAATGATAAAAACTGAGGTTGCTGTGCAAATAAAAAAGCCGGAGCTAAAAGCTCCGGCCTTTTTATTTGCTTGTAGCAAATGCGGCACACTAAAAGAGCGTCTTCCTGCTATTGATTGTCTGCGGCCTCACGTTCTGCCCGCATCCTGTCCCGCTCAGCTTTGAGTTCTTCATATTCCTTTTCTGCTTCCAGCAAGGACTTTTCCTGTCGGGCTTTGATCTCTTCAATCTTACTTTGCAGCTTATCCTGTTTGATGGTCATCCCTTCTGCCCCAAAAAGGGTGTTTGCAAGATATTTAAAGGAAAAATGCATCAACTCAATATCGTCTTCCTTTATCTTTTCAAGGGTTTGCTCATCCACTTCATAGGTGTCCAGAAAGGAACTTTCAAAGATGAATCTGCGAAAGGTGTGCAAATCTGTTGATGCCATAAAAAACATCCGTTTTGCAGCTTCACTTAACGTTGCCTGATGACCAAAGGATTTACGCCGCATAACCAGGCGTAGCCACTCCTTATTCATCTCATCACGGACATCCACCCCTTGATCAGCCCGCCATTCACCAATGGTCCATTTTTTAGGCTCTTCATGCCCTTTGCAATGTGGCTCCTTAACAATGAAAAAAAACTTTTCTTCTTTGGCATCATCAGTTCCACCTTCGTGAAAATCAGCCATTCCAATCGGGTAGTACCTGCAGGCTGATGGACGATCTGTGTACACGGTACACCCTGCTGGTGTGACAAAAGGACAGGCCCGCTTTTCCCCTACAAGCTTGAGTTGTACGCCTGGCATATCAGTCTTTTCCAGGTAGGTTGGTTCGGTATATTCGGTTACCACCTCATTGGGTTCCATATCAAGCCGCTTACTTAGGGTAAGAATATCATAAGGAGTAAGGATGATTTTGATATTATGGCAACAGGCTGTAAAGCAGCTTACCCCTGGATGACATTCAAATTGAAGTTTTGAGTTCAGGTTCAGCTTTTCCGGCATAATGTTCGTTGGATTCTTATCGGTGCTGGAAAAGGCCTTGGCCGTATTCAGTTCATCATTTGGTTTCGTGTCTGACATGTGTATGTGTACCTCGAAAAAAAACACCGCCGACGTGAGGATGAAAACGGCAGTGTTGCAAAGTTCTATTTTTACCCTCGGCCACTTGCCAGAATGGATAAAAATCATTAAGGTTGCTAAAATTTTGACGGAACTTTGTATATTATCATCTTTACCCGAAGTGTCAAACCCTATCGTCAGTTTAGGGACTGTCCAAGGCAAATGATTTACTCAGCTGCAGAGCATAAAAAACACAAGCGCTGAACTAATTTAGTGTTCTTTTCAGTGCAAACCTGTTAGTAGTCAGCAAACGATGTACAGCAGTATCATATAAACTAAATGTAACTGAAGCTGAACAGGCTTCTCTTTTTCCATCAAAATTGATGGTATAACTATTCACACGAATGAAATATTTTTTACCCTATCCCATTGATTTTACTAAGGTGGATACCTTGATCTACCATCTTCCAGATGGCCCTACGTTTTCTCTTGAAATGGATAAAATAGAGGAATTCATCGATATAGAGATGGAACAAGGTCATGTTTGTGACACCTCAGATATCGATGGCGTTGTCCACTTTTTCCCACGCGGTAATGCGTAATACGGCATTACTGATTCTTCGCACCTCCACCTCCTTAAATGCAAAACAGCTCGCTCATAGATACCGGTTTTGACGGCCATGTGCATACTTCACTGTGCAACCATGCCACCGGCACCATGGAGGAGTATGTTAGAGCTGGCATAAAAAACGGGCTCCACACGCTCTGCTTTCTTGAGCACTTTGAAACAGGCATTCATTACCAGCGGAGCTGGCTCACCCAGGAAAATTTTGCCGCTTATTTTCGTGAGGGGCAACGGTTACAGAAAAAATACAAAGGACAAATCAAAATCAAGCTTGGGGTGGAAGCTGGATATAATCCGGAAGAAGCAGAAGCATTCCTGGCAGGACTAAAGGAATTCCATTGGGATAGAATAGGGTTATCACGCCATTTTTTTCGCATCGGGAACAATCATTACAACTTACTCAGCCGTAATAAGGCAAGCTTGAAGGTGCTCAGCGACTATGGTGTTGCTGCTATCCTGGATGACTATTTCGCCTCTATTCTTCAGGCACTCAGCTGTATGGAGCGTTGTGATGTGGTGTGCCATCTGGATGCGGGGTTACGCCATCTGCCGGAGATCACCTTTTCCAGGCACAACCACACTCAGATTGAGGCAATTCTGGATTGCTTAAAAGAGCGTTCAGTAGCTTTGGAGGTGAACACGTCAGGATTTGGGCTGCGAGGTTACCCCTTTCCCCAATCTTCTCTTTTACGCAAAGCCTTGCAAAAAGGGATTACCCTGGAAGCTGGTTCTGATGCCCATGCCCCGGAACAGGTGGGTCGTTTTTTTGGTAAGCTTCCAGGGCATCTTATGACACTGTAAGCTACATCTAAGGCAGGGGAGCGAACTGCTCTACGACCTTTCTGAGCGAATCCACATTAAAAGGTTTCATTAAAATACCATTCACCCCGGCTCGTGTAGCAGCCTCATGGTCTTGAATATCACTCTGGGTGGTGACCATTATCACAGGAAGCTCATCCATGGTATACGTCTTTCGTATCTCTTGAGTAAGCTGAATACCTGAGATCTCGGGCATATTCAAATCAGTCAGTACAATGGCTGGTTTTTCCCGGCTCAGCCACTCAAGAGCACTAGCAGGGAACTCAAACAGGATCGGTTCACACCCCATCTCATGGAGTGTTGCCTTGTAGATATTGAGGATCATTCGTGAATCATCAACTGCACAAACCTGTACCCCTTTAACCTCATCACCCACCTTTCCGTTAACCTGATCAGCAAAACCATTCAGCCCATGTTGTTTCAACAAAGCCACATAATGGCTACAGATATCAGGGTGGGTATGGGGCAGGTAGATCAGCGCCATGTCCTGGAAATAGTCTTCGCCAGCAAGGCTTAAAAAGATGTTATCAACCTCAGTATTGACGATAATTTTGACGATGTGGCGCGCCTCATCATTTTTTGATTTGATCATGTTCTTGATCCCGGCGGCCAGAACCTCATTATAGTTTTTGTCAATGGCCCGGGCAGCAGCAGTACAAACATGATCTTCAGCATCACTCAATCCTGCAGCAAGCGTATAAGCACCCTTTTTAAGCGGCAGCATTGCCAAAGCCTCATAGGCGGCAAACCGTACATTGGCACTCTTGGGTACGGTGTCCAGCAGGGTTCGTATGGGGAGCACCGCCCCTTCGTCACCGATTTCACCTAAAATATTCAGCGTATGAATCAGCAGGTCCGAGTCATTATCTTTCAAATTTTCGATCAACACAGGCACGGCCTTGACCCCAATTTGGGTTAGGGCATCCTTCACATAAATACGCATATGGGCGTAATGTGACCGTAATGTGTCATTTAATTTCCCCAAAGAAACCTGATCCTGAACTTCGGTAAATACCGTAAGAATCAATAAATCCAGATCATTATCTGTTCCCATGCGTTCTGCCAGCCTATGCATGGCCGTAGGGGTACCGACCTGCCCCAAAGCATAGATGGCACTATTGATCAGGTTGCGATCTGCAGAGTAAAGGAAATCGGTCAAGGTATTGATGGATTCCGGGTCTCCGATAAGCCCCAGGGTTTCAATAATGAACTTTACCTGGGCACTATCATTGGTTTGCCCCAAAATACTTATTAGAGCCGGTGTTGCCTGTTCCAGCTTCAGCTCTCCCGCTATTTCGACCATGATGGTCTTCTCTTCAACAGTGGGATCGTTTAAACACTGAAGCAAAACTTCAGGGTAAGCGACCAGATTAGAGATAAGGGTTTCCCGGATGACTGGCAGGGTAACACCCAAGTCAGGATGCGTGACGAGGAGATGATTTAATAGTGGTACAGTAAACTCCACATCAGCTTTCAACAGTTCATACAAGAGCCTGTTCTGGGCCTTTCTGTCTATTTCAGGTAAATGCTCTAACACCAGGCGAGCTTTAAGCCTGTCTCCTGTCTGAATGTTGGCTTTAATTTCCTCAATCATATGGTCAGTATTTAATGCTGCCATATCACCTCTTCGTGGTTGTTGACAAAAAAGATCGCGTCGTAAAACAGCCCCTAAGCTACTCTTACTTCGCCATCTTGAAAAGTTGCTGATCTTTTATGGGAGATCATTACACAAGAATTGTATTGTTTTGGGAACTGTTCAGCAACACTCCGGTGCTGCTGAACAGTTCCCTCTTTCAGTTTATTTAAGGTACCAGTCCACGTCAAGACGACTGAAGACATTTGTGCCGCCACCAAGCACATAATTGTTGGTTTTACCAATATGATCAAGAAAAACCTGGACCTCGTAGGACCGGGTCCCGGCATTACATAAGATGATCAGGGTTTTGTCATCCGGAACTTCATCTGACTTCTGACGGATCACCTCGTAGTTGAGAGCAATCCATTTTTCGCTGCCATATTTTGCAACATACGGGGCAGCTTCATTGGGGTGACGAATATCAAGCACCGCAAAATCCGGCTCACTTTCCATATCATCCATCCAGGAGAAGAATCGATCCAGGTCAATCTTACGGAACCGTCCATCACAGAGATTTTCAGCCACGTAGGCCACGGCGTTGATAGAGTCAATGGCCGATGAAAACGGTGGAGCATAGGCCATTTCCACATCGCTGAAATCTTCAATGGTTGCTCCATGGGCAATCAAGGCAGCAGCCGTGTCGATACGGGCTGAAAGAGAATCATTCATCATCCCGAACCCTTGCACCCCCAGTACCCTGCGGGTGCGTTTATCAAAGACCATCTGCAAAATAACCACAGCCTGGTTAGGAAAAAAATGGGCGCGATCCGGCGGAGCCGTAATAACGTAATCCGCATCAAACCCTTCTGCAAGGGCAGCCTCATAACTGAGTCCTGTGGTGGCAATACACCGCTCAAAGGCCTTCATAATAAAGGAACCGCACACCCCCTTAAAAAGGGTCGGAATGCCTGCGATATTATCAGCAACAGCCCTTCCTTGACGGTTTGCCAAAGAGCCCAGCGGGGTAAATATTTCCTTTCCAGTGATAAGGCTGGTCGTTGCAATACAGTCACCGGCAGCATAAATATCAGGGTCTGATGTCTGCATTCGCTGATTCACTCGAATGCCGCCAAATGGAGCAACATCAAGTCCAGCTTCTTTGGCCAGCTCGCTACGCGGACGAACTCCAACGGCCACAATCACCAAATCCGCATCAAGGGTTCTTTTCTCGGTTTGTACCCCTGTTACCTGGCCATTTTCATTGCCGATAATTGCAGTTGCCAACTCACCGGTAAACACATCGACTCCGCTATCAACAAGGTGCTTTTTCAACATGCCTGCCAAAGACCAGTCAACAACACGGTTCAGTAATTGGGGAACCAGTTCAATCAAGGTTGTTTCCACTCCCCACAGATCTTTCATGGCTTCAGCCATTTCGATGCCAATGGCACCGCCGCCGATAACCACGGCTTTCCCCACCTTACCCTGAGCAATACGCTGGCGGATTGCAATGGCCTTGTGCAAGTTGGCAATGGTAAACACGCCATCCAGATCCGCACCAGGGATGGGCAGTTCAAAGGGTTTTGCACCTGTAGCCAGAATCAACTTATCATAGGGTAATTCCTGCACTTCTCCACTATCAAGGTTTTTCACCTTGACAACTTTCCGCTCTCTATCAATGCTGGTCGCTCTGGTGCGTGTCTTGACATTTACCCCTTTTGCATTCTCAAAAAAGTTTTCATCACGAACAACATGGAAACTGGTGGCACGCAGCTCACTTTCATCAGAAACATCACCACTTACATAGTAAGGAATCCCACAGCCACCATAAGAGATCAGGCTGTCCTGATCCACCAACGTTATATTCCAGTCCGGCTGCAGGCGTTTTAAGCGACATGCGGCTTTAGGCCCTGCAGCAACAGCACCAACAACAACAATTTCTTTTTTCACAGTCTTTCTCCCTCCATTACCATTTCCTTCCTCAAGCGCAGCTGTATGTAATCAATGCGTTACAGACAGCTATCCATCCCAAAATGCAGGTTATACCTTTTCCAATCTAGATACCAGAAAGCGTTAATTTTGTGGAAAATATTTTCAATGCTCACCTGTTTTTCCACAGAATCCCAATCATATTTTTAGATGCCAAAAAACACGATCCTGCCATTTGCTGTTTGTTGGTAACTGATCACAGGCACTTCATCTTTGCACGATCACCATTGCCCGCATACTCTTATATAGCGGAAAATGGTGCTTGTGCAAATCTGTTGCACCTGTGACCAGTTACACGTCAGAAGTAGAAAATAACACTGAAGTAAAACTCCGTGACGGGTTATAAACATGCATTCCGGGAACCAGGATATCGCAGAGTTCAGAGGCGGCGGGATTTTACAGCAATAAGCTACAAGTTACTCGCGTGTTTGGTGAAGGCAATGGCATTGAAAATACCGAGCCTCCCGCCGCCCCTTGAAACGACTTGTTAGCTCTTACTTTTTGGGGTTTAATCCTTCTTTTTGAGTGTACTTGATCGAATTGAGTAACTTATAAATTATTGGCTCTTCGGTTAGGTATTGCATTTTAATCTTTTGATTATTTATTGGTTTTTGAGATTTACCTAGGTAATGCTGTGAAATTGGCTTTGAAGAATTTTTTCTTCCTAGTTCTGTCTGATAGCT
>PDQK01000008.1 GCA_002746685.1 Desulfobulbus propionicus
TCAGGCATCCCTTCGCTTGCATCGTAAGCTTGGTTTTACGAAGATTGAAGAAGAAGCAGACCGTGTACTCTTCGTGACAGATGGCAAAACTCTCTGTGAACGGCTTGCTCGTTTCAAGAAAAGAGAAACTGATGGTACTCAAGACCAGGTTTAGATTTACAATCAAGAGAAATAGCTGTGGTAGCTGCTCTTACCGCGTTGGGCAATACAATACCTCAACTAAAAGTTCATATCCTTGGTGTGCTGCAGTAAAAAGAGTCAGCATTGAATTAATGTAATCCGAATCTGCCCCTTTTTCTTATGACCTGCGAGACTATTGCAGCGGGGTAAACGTGTATGACAGGCCTTTTACGTTAAGCGGTTATGTGGCAGGTCACTAAGATGGGGGGGAAAGCAAGAGAAAAGGGATATTTCTGTTGTAAGTAAGCAACGTCATGTGTATCAGTACAGTGTTGTGGTGAAGGGTGAGTTTACCCTTGATCCATAGGTATAGATGTATACTACCTGTTTTTACATCTACTGTGCATTACATAATTTGGCACCAGTCATTACAGATTCACGTAAAATAAATACACCTGATAATGGTTATTTATGCTAAGGTGCCTGGTTTTGAATAACTGTCTGTAGTGCGAGCAGGCAGGAAGAGAAAAGATACACAAAAATCCCTATTACAAGTGACCATGGAAAACAATTCGCCTACAATGGCATCTCAAAAGGCTGAAGTTCAAATCCCTGCAGTAGCAATTCCTGACCATCCACACAAAAGGCAACTTTCTCAAATTGAAAAAACGGCGTTAAAAGATAGGATTAAGCAGCTGCTGGAGCAGGAAAACGCTGTTTTGGTTGCACATTATTACACTGATGGCGATCTGCAGGATCTAGCTGAGGAAACCGGAGGTTGCGTGGCTGATTCCCTTGAAATGGCCAGGTTTGGGACTGTACAGGAGGCAGATACCCTGGTGGTTTCCGGGGTACGGTTCATGGGAGAGACCTCAAAGATTTTAAACAATGAAAAGCGGATCCTCATGCCGGATCTTGCTGCTACCTGTTCATTGGATGAGGGATGTCCTGCAGGTCTGTTCAGTGATTTTTGTGACCAGTACCCTGATCATACCGTGGTGGTTTATGCCAATACCAGCGCTGAGGTGAAGGCACGCTCAGACTGGGTTGTGACCTCAGGAATTGCCCTGTCCATTGTGGAGCATCTTGCTGCAAGGGGTGAGAAAATTCTCTGGGGACCGGATAAACATCTTGGCCGCTATGTGCAACGGATGACAGGAGTGGAAATGCTCTTCTGGCCTGGTTCCTGTGTGGTACATGAGGAGTTTAAGGCCAGCGCACTTGAGCAGATGCGTAAGTTGCACCCGGAAGCAGCTGTGCTGGTTCACCCGGAATCGCCCCAGATTATTGTTGATCAGGCAGATATGGTGGGGTCAACTACAGGGATGATTAAGGCCGTGCAATCCATGGCCAATTCAGAGTTTATTGTTGCGACTGATAAGGGCATTTTCAACAAGATGAAGCAGCTTGCTCCTGATAAGGTGCTGCTTGAAGCTCCCACCAGAGGTGAGGGAGCCACCTGTCAGACTTGTGCCCAATGTCCGTGGATGGGTATGAATTCATTGGAAAAACTGGTCCACGTGCTGGAGACCGGGGAGAATGAAATTCAGGTCTCACCTGAGCTTGCTGCTCAAGCCAGAATGCCAATTCAGCGAATGTTGGACTTTGCCAGGACGCTGCAGAAATAAACGGCGCCTTGATCTAGGAAACCATGGTTTTTCGAGAAGGCCTAAACGTTCCAGCGGTGGAATCGATCCCCTGGAGCAGGTAGTTGGGATCATCATAAAGGGAGCTGATGGCTCCCTTTTGATTGCGGTTGATGATGAGGCGCAAGGGGACATTGGCAAAGGTCAGCATTTCGTAGTCAGTGTCCGCATCTCCGGCAACCAGCACAGGCGTCTTCCCGATAAACTTGCGTATAACCTCTGCCTTACCTTCTCTGAAGGTCAGCGGATACTCGGGCAGCATTTCTGCCTTGAGTATTCCATCACTTGCCACAGTTGTACGTATACCGTAAATGTTTTGTGGTTGTACTGCGTATCCCAATGTTTTAGCAGTTGCCCTGACCAACCACTCGGTGCTTGCTGAAATTACACAGCAGGTAACACCGTGTTCACTCAGCCATTGCATCAAATCCTGCATCTCTTGATAAGGGCGCAGCCCTTTTGCAAAAGAGGTGGTTATGGTGCCAAAGGGTTCATCAAGTGTTCTCTCCACTGTCTGTTTTTCAAGTGGTTCCTTACCCACTTCGTTCAACACTTCGATTGCCAGCGCTTCAAGCTCTGTAGTGGAAAAGCCGCCAAAGAGCTGCGCCAATAGCGGCAACACATATAGTGGCCCCAGTTGTGGTTCTTTCCTCGCCTTATCAGTAAACCACAGCAAGAGTGCCGTGAACTCTTCATAGCTTGGCTGCGCCATGGCCTGGGATATATCCAGCTCCTGGATAAGTGGCCATAGCTTTTGGTATTGTGCAACAAGCCTGGCTTTAATTTCCTGCATTGGTCTCCCCGCAAGTTTTTGAGGAACCGTTGGGAACAATGAGGAAAAGGTTTGTGGATCAATTTTATAACGGAGATTGTAAAGCTGGTAACGAAAGGTTGCCTGACCAATATCACGAAAGATGCAGGTATTATCAAAATCAAAGACTGCAACTGGAGTTGCTGTTTTCCGGGATTGAGAGAGAGCGGAAATGGTTTCTTTAATGGTGTCGATATTAGCTGGATACCAGCCAGACTTCTGGGCCATGGTTATTGGTTTTTTCCGCACAACAGTTTCCGATAATTGGTTTATTTTAAGTGATCTTGGTTGCTTGCAAGCTGTCAGGTGCTGTGCAGGCAAAAAAGGCTATGATACGCCAAGCAAGCCGTAAATGCTTGCCAATTTTTTCCCCATAAACAAAAAGCGGATGCATCGCTCCCGATGCATCCGCGTGAACACCCCCTCACATGTTTAGCTGTTATTCACTGGGAATATATTGAGTCAGAGGACAGTTCTTACATCCTTCTGCTGGCAGGTCTGTATTATCATGCACCTTGGTCATGATATCTGTCACCGCAGCTGTGGTGGTTGGGTAGAAGTTCTCATTGCCTATTTTTTCAAACAGATGGGTACGGTCAAGCACTTCAAGGATTGGCCCTTTGGCATTACATACCGCAAATCCGAGCCCTGCAGACTGCATCCGGGACACGATCAGCGATAATTCTTCCTCACCAGACGCGTCGATATCATTGATACCGCTTGCATCAAGCAGGATGTAGCGGAGATCAGGCATTTCAGTACGGAACTTGATGATCTGCTCATCCAGATAGCTGGCATTTGCGAAAAAGAGTGCGCCATCAAAACGAACAACCGCAATGTGACGGCAACCACGTAAGCGATAATGTTCCATACTCTGCAGAGAAGCGTCTTTATACATGGAGAGCTTGGCCACCACTGGGCGCATGGAACGGTAGAGGAATACCCCCATGGACAGAGCAACACCAACCATAATACCTTTATCAAGATGTGGAGCATAGGCAAGGGTAACCACAAAGGTGATAACTGAAATAATACCGTCATGTTTCTGCGCATGCCAGGCATGAACAAAGCCCTTGGTGTTGACCAGCCCGATAACGGCCATCATGATGACCGCAGCAAGCACTGCCTGGGGCAGATGATAGAGGAGCGGTGTCAGGAAGAGCAGGGTAATAACCACCATCACCGAGGTAACAACGCTGGATACCCCGGAAACTGCTCCGGCCTGGAGGTTAACCGCAGATCGGGAAAAGGAACCGGAAACCGCGTAGGAAGAACCAATGGAACCTAAGATGTTGGCAAGCCCCTGACCTATCAACTCCTGGTTAGGATCAAGCTTCTGACCAGTCTTGGCTGCCATGGCCTTAGCAATAGCGATGGCTTCCATAAAACCAAGCAGGGAAATGATGATTGCGGTTGGAAGCAATTTGAAAAAGGACTTAATGGAAAGATTCGGTACGGTCAGGGTTGGAAGTCCTTCAGGGATTTTGCCAACAATTGCACCGCCGCCCATGAGCTTTAATTTGGTTTCATCCAGCTTGATGTTGGATACTTTGATCCTCCAGGTACGACCATCGGTCTGGATACCAGTTGGCAGGTTATCCTTTGGGTAAAAGGTGTAACTGTCGTTTTCCTTGAGAGCTTCAAATTTTAACCCACGTAGATATTGACGAAGTACATGGCTATGATGTTTTTCCAGGTCGATTGTAGCGGTCAGAACGGCAACCTCGTTTTCCAGTTTAATGAGATCAAGAGATGGCCCATGACCTTCAATGTTTTTCTTTATATTATCAATTTCTTTGCCAATTCCAGCACGCTCGTTCCCAAGTTGTGTAATCTTTTCAATCGTGTGGTTAAATTCGCTGATTTTTTCCTGGATACCATCAAGCTGGAGCTTTTCAATGTGTACAAAGGCATCGTTGTTAAACCCAATGAAATAGGAAATAACTGTCGTAATGGCAACGGCTACCAGAACGTTAGGAATTCTTGGGTTGAGCCGTTTTAGAAATACCATGATTGCCACTGCACCTGCACCAAATGCCAGGGACGGCCAATGGGTGTAATCAAGGGCAGCTTGTGCAACCCGGATCATGGTTTCATAATGATGCGGCGCCTTGTCCACATACACACCAAAGAATTTAGAGAACTGGGAGGATGCAATGATGATTGCTGCCGCATTGGTAAAACCGTTCACCACCGGATGAGAGAGGAAGTTCACGACCAGGCCAAGACGCAGTACACCAAGGGAGAACTGGAAAATTCCTACAACCAGCGCAAGAACTACCGAGTATGCTATAAACTCAGGGCTCCCTGCGGTTGCCAGCGGCTCAAGGGAGGCTGCTGACATCAGCGATACAACCGCAACCGGTCCGGTGGCCAGCTGGCGACTGGAACCAAAAAGAGACGCCACCATGGGGGGTAAAAATGCTGCATACAGACCGTAATACGCGGGCAGTCCGGCGAGCTGAGCGTATGCCATGGACTGCGGGATAAGTACCAACGCCACTGTCAAGCCAGCAAGAACGTCTAATTGCAGACTTTTTGCATTGTACCCTTTGAACCAGCCTAAAAATGGGAAGATTTTCGTGAGTAACATAGATGAGGTGTCCGTTGTCTTGAGTTAATGAGTTGTAGATTGCAGCATGGAACGACAGGAGTCTATCAACTCATCGTACACTGCATCTGTTTGAAACACGTTATAGGTAGTAAAACGTACCAGCCCGTCCACCATGGTGAAGATGAGCATCGCCTTTTTAGCGGCATCGACCTGTCTGATTGAACGGTCTTGCTGACCAATGACGATGGCTCGTTTAAATATAGAGATCAGACCCGAGTAGATTTCCTCAAGCTGTTGCCAACAACGGGGATTTTCAGCAGCAATCTGGTAATAGTGATGGCGGTGGAGCAGCAGAAAACGCTTTTCCATTTTTTGGGTTTGGGTCAAATAAAAACCAATAGCATCTTCCACCATGGCAAGCCCGGATTTATAGGTATTGCGCTCCAGGTGGTCGGCAAAAGCTGTGATGAACTCTTCTTTGAAGTTTTCCAGTACTGCGAGGAAGAGTTCTTCTTTGGATTTGAAATGATAGAAGATTGTACCGTCCGCCACACCAGTGGCACTTGCAATGTCACTGATGGAGGTGTCCCAAAAACCATGCTCGGAAAACAACCTGGTTGCTTCAAGGAGAATGGCTGTTTTTTTGGTTTGTGATCGCGGCATAGACGCAAAGCAAGGTGATATTTGACTGAGTGCTCATTCAGTTTTTGGCTTTTTACTGCCCAAAACCGTTCCAGTCAAGTGTAAACTCGAGCTAATCAGTTTTGTTTATGGGATTGATCGTTCTGTTTTATGGTTTGTAACTTTCTGAAATCATGATATTTTGTTGGGTTGTCCGGGCTGTTTTGAGTGTTGAGAACAGCTCGGATTTTATTTGTGAGAACTCTTTTACCCCAGTGCACTCCCCACAACAGCAAAAGAAGCTGATTTGACGGCCCCTTTATGCTACTATACGGTGAATAACGTATCTGCATTTGTGACCTTTTCATTTTTTTACAGGTAGTTATGGCAACTACCAAGCCGTTTGCTGAGCTTTTCACAATCTCTCTGGCCGATGGCTAGCTGTCGCGGCCTCTTTTGATCCGGTGGCTGACACTCTTTGTCATAAGATGGGGATCGGGCTAAAAAGGAAGCGGTGCAGGATGTATTTGCCCTGGAAGAGGCGGAGCTGTTGGGACTTACAGCAGAAGACCTTGAAGTTGTCGAATTTGTAGAAAGCACGCCATACCTTGGCTACATTGGAGTTGGAGAAAAGAGATGAACATTTCTAAATTTGCCGTGCCTGAAGTCATCTTTGGCCGTGGGAGTTTGAACTATGCCGGCCTCTGTGCCAGACGCTTGGGGGCGCGTAAGGTTTTCCTGGTCAGTGACGAGGGCATTGAAGCGGCAGGCTGGCTCCAGCGTTTAATGGATATTCTGGAAAAGGAAGGCATTGAGTGGGTATATTACCCAGGGGTAACTGCCAATCCCCGTGATTTCCAAGTGGAGCAGGGCGCTGAGCTGTACCGTAAGAACGGGACTGATGTGATTATTGCCATCGGTGGCGGCAGCCCCATGGATACGGCCAAGGGGATTGCCATACTGGCCAGCAACGGTGGCAAAATTCGTGATTATGAGGGCGCAAATAAGGTTGAAAAGCCGCTTCCGCCCATGGTACTCATCACCACCACTGCTGGCAGCGGGTCCGATGTTTCCCAGTTTTGCATCATCACAGATGTGGAGCGCGGAGTGAAAATGTCCATTATCACCCGTACCCTGGTACCGAATATCTCCATTGTTGACCCGCTCATTCTCCGTACCAAAAGTGATTCACTGATTATCCAGTCTGCAACTGATGCCATGGCCCATGCCATTGAGGCATACCTGTCGCGAATTGCCTCTCCTTTTACTGAGATGCACTCGCTCAAAGCAGTTGAGCTGATTTTTAACCATCTTCACCAGGCTGTTGCAACCCATTCCCTGGATGCTCTTGAACAGCTTAGCTCGGCGGCGGTATCAGCGTCCATGGCTTTCAGTAATGCCAGCCTGGGTGCTGAACATGCGCTGGCTCATTCTCTGGGCGGTCATTTTGACATGCGCCACGGGGTCATTCATCCCATTCTGCTAACCGAGGTGATGCGGTTTAACCTCAAATTCAATATTCAAAAGATGGCGGACATTGGTCGGATAATCCTGGGCGAGCAGAGGGGGTCAGACCTGGATACGGCGCTGCGTGGGATTGACAAACTGGATGAGTTTTTTGCCACCCTCAATGTCTCCACTAGGCTCAGAGAAATTATCAGCGAGGATGGAAAAAAGGAGATGGAGTCGTTATGTAAAATGGCGGTTAACGATGCCTGTAATTTGACCAACCCTGGGCCTGCTACCTGGCGTGATTTTTACAAGATCTGTGAAGAGGTGTGGTGATGTCATCTGTTACAACCCTTCATGACCTGATAGGCATTGAACACTGTAAGCAGGGGTTTTATCAAGAACTCCAGCAAAAGGTTGAGTTGCTGAAATCCTCCAACGTTGAGCTTGATGCGCATAGAAAGGAGATGCAGGCGGTTTTGGACGGGATTACCGACCTTATGGTGGTCTTATCTGAAGACATGCGTATTCAGCGGATCAACCATGTGTTCAAGGAATGGTTCACTGATACTAACCCGGTGGGACAATACTGCTATGAGGTGTTTCGCGGCAATTTTACCATCTGTGATGATTGCCCGGCAATGAAATCCCTGGACCGGAGCGAGATCGTCAAAGATTTAGCCCTCTTTAAGGTGAATGGGCGGTTCAGGCAGTTTGAGTTGATTGCCTCACCCCTGAAAAGTGAGCCAACCGGGGAACGTCAGGTGTTGCTTTTTAAACGAGATGTAACCCTTGAAAAAGAGTTTCAGGCACAGTTTTACCAGGCAGAAAAGATGGCCACTGTGGGGACTCTTGCAGCTGGCGTTGCCCATGAGATCAATAATCCTCTTGCTGCCATCAGTGGCTTTGCCGAGGGGCTGAAGCGCCGCATCTCCAAGGTGGATAAACAGGTAGATGAGGTGTTGATTGCTGATTTTGAGGAATACACCCGGACCATTATCAAAGAGTGTGACCGCTGCCGTGATATTGTGCAGACCCTGTTAACCTTCAGCCGCCCCATGGCCGCTGCCAGCATGCGGCCGGTTGACATAAATCAATGTGTAAGTGATACCCTGTTTATTCTTAAACATCATTTCAGAGACCGAAAAAATCTGTCTGTTGAGACAGAACTTGATGGCGACCTGCCCTACATTCTTGGGGATGAATCCCAGCTTAAACAGGTTATTATTAACCTGCTGACCAACGCTTTTGATGCCACTTCAGATGGTGGTACCATTACTGTATTGACCGCAGCCGCCAAATCCGGTGGTATCTCGCTCTATGTAAATGATACAGGTAAGGGTATGGCAGCAGATGTGAAGGAGAAGTTGTTTGAACCGTTTTTTACCACTAAACCGGTGGGGCAGGGGGTTGGGATTGGTCTTTCCACCTGCTACTCCATTGTGAAAAAACATCAGGGAGAGATCACGGTGGATTCCACTGAGGGGGAAGGTTCCTCGTTTCATGTAACTCTACCAGGGATGAAGGGGTAATGGCGCAGGAAAAATATGCAGTACTTGTCATAGATGACGAGGAGCCTATCAGAAGGCTGCTGGAAAAGGAGCTCAGCGATCAACGGCGTGACGTCTATGTTGCTGGTAGTGGAACCCAGGCCCTGGAAAGCATTGCTGAACAGTATTTTTCGGTTATCATTATGGATCTGCGGCTCCCTGATGTAAGTGATCTGGACTTGCTGGTGCAGCTTAAGGAGTCGCTCCCCTCTACTGAGATCATCATGATTACCGGCCATGGCGATGTGGACACGGCTGTAGAGGCCATGAAGCTGGGTGCCTATGATTTCATCTCCAAGCCTTTTAACTTGGAGCACCTGGATCTGCTGGTTGCCAAAGCCAATCAAAGTGTCATGCTTAAGCGGGAAAACGCTATCCTGCGTCAACAGGCAGAAAAAGGTGAGGGTGAAGTTGCCTTTATTGGTAAATCCAAAGGCATCAATGAGATTATGTTCTTGGTCAACAAGGTCGCTCCGGCTACCATCCCTGTGCTGATCACCGGTGAATCGGGAGCTGGCAAAGATGTGATTGCCCGGCTGATTCATATGCGCTCGGGCAACAGCAGTAAGCCCATGGTTGTAAAAAACTGCGCTTCCCTGCAAAAGGAGCTGGCGCGAAGCGAATTGTTTGGGCATGTCAGAGGAGCCTTTACCGGGGCTGATGACACCAGGGATGGGTTGCTGGCCTTTGCCCATGAGTCGACTCTGTTTTTAGATGAGATTGGTGAGTTGCCCCTGGAAGTGCAGGCTTCCTTACTCAGGGCATTGGAAACCCAGACCTATAGAAGGATTGGCGAAAAAGAAGAGCGTAAGGTGAACATCCGCTTCTTGTTTGCCACCAACCGCCATCTTGCTGAAGAGGTGAAAAAAGGGCGCTTCAATGAGGCCTTTTTTCACCGAATTAATGCGTTTACCATCCATGTCCCTCGGCTGTCTGAGCGTAAGGAAGATTTACCCCTGTTGGTTGATTATTTTCTCACCACCCTGGCAAGCGACGGGATTCAATACAGAATGGTGGAGAGCGCTATGGCCTGTATTATGGGCTATGACTGGCCAGGGAACGTGCGCGAACTGCGCAATGTCATGGAGCGTGCCATGATTCTTGCTGAAAACGGGTTGATAACAGAACGCTGCCTGCCGCGCGAGTTGGTTGAACAATCCGAGGACGGCAACGGAGTGTTTACCCTTGAAAAGGTGGAAAAACAGCACATCCTGAAGATGCTGGAGCTTTTTGAGGGTAACCGTCAAAAAACTGCTGAGACCTTGGGGATTTCTCGTAAAACCCTGTATCGGAAGTTGCTTCTCTATACCGAAGGGTAAGGTTTTCTAGCAGAGAACCTTGTTCAAATTTTCGTAACCAATCACGGGGGCTGTACTGCTGACGTGTGACTGGTCACGGGTGCAACAGCATTGTACAAGCATTCTTTTGAGCCGGTAAGCCAACGAAGTGAGACTCCGTGTAAGAGTATGCGAAAAAGAATGATCGTGCACAGATGAAGTGCCTGTGATCAGGTAATTTTCTCCTGTTTTTCCAAAACGAGGACGTTTTTTCCCCCAACATACCGTTGTGACAGGTCTGTCAAAACAGCGGGTATTTCTTCAAGGAAGATAACCTCTTTCAGTATTGAGGCGTGCTGTTTTTTGTAACTCTCCATTCTCTCTTTGTCCCTGCTGGCATGAAAATCGTGAGGGAAGAGAGACCAAGTGACGTTGTAGAGGCAGCTACATAGATTTGCGAGAGTGTTAGTATTGGTTTCTCCTGGTCATTTTGACGCAAGAGGCTATTTGTGCGGGGCATTTTGTCCAGTTACTGGTAACTCCTTAAAATATTAGGGATTAATTAACACTCAATTGATTTTCAAAGCTGAATTTTTCTGGTCTGTGCCATATTTGTGAAACATGGTGGAGTTTGTAGATGTTCTTAACTTACTGTATTTGGGTTGCTTTGATTTTGGCACGCCAGTTGCTGTTAAGCAAGGGTACGCGTCAGTCTGGACTCAAACGAGAAGAGTCCCCCCTATTAACCAGCTTAGAGAGGATATGTATTATGGCAGTACGTGAAGAAGTTTATGGTTACTTTATTCCCAGCGTCACCCTGATTGGTATTGGTGCAGCAAAGCAAATTCCAGCAAAAATTGCCGACCTTGGCGGTTCCAAGCCCTTAATTGTAACAGATAAAGGTATTACTGCTTCCGGTATCACCAAGCAAATAACCGATCTGCTTGATGAAGCAAAGATGGACTACGTTGTA
>PDQK01000036.1 GCA_002746685.1 Desulfobulbus propionicus
CGTTTTGGTTTGCTTTTGGTGGATTATGACATAGTGGGTTTATCATATAGCGACTAACCCCTAAATAAATGTGGCTGAATTTCAGTGGTAATCACATAATTATATGAAAAAGAAAAAAGAACCATCGGCGATCCAGGAAGATTATCTGGCGGCTATTTTTCGCATAGAACAAAGCCAGGGCATAATCAGAGCCAATATCATCGCCGAAGAGCTGGGAGTAACCCGTCCCACCGTCACGGCAGCGCTGAAACATCTCTCAGCCATGGAACTCATTGTCTACCAGCCCTATCAGCCAATACAACTGACTGAACAGGGAAGAAAGCGGGCAATGGCCATTGCCCATCGTAACATCATCCTGTTTCTCTTTTTTCGTGATACCCTGCAATACTCAGAAGAACGAGCAAGGGAGATCGCCTGTAAAATGGAGCACGCCATTGACGACGATGTCATTGTCCAGCTTGGTAAATTCGTGCTGTATCTTGAACAAAGTGGCTCCATCCCCGATAACTGGCAGGAGCTTTACATCCCCCACGGGAAAAAACAGTATGTTGACACCATGTTCCCAGATAAAGCACAACATTCCTCACATAAGAAAGCATCGAATCGGCACTGATACCGCCAGATCATCAGCCAGAGAAACGGAGACCACCGTTTTCTTTACAACCTTATGGGCTGCCTTCATGGCGGCCTTATCCATCTTTCGGGACTCGTTTTGAGCTTGTTTTGGGGGAGGCAGGCTTTCCTTTTGCTTAACCGGCTACCGCATTTTTTTTGTATGAACCGGTTCCACGATTTTTTTACTTTGGGTTGCTCAACCTTCTTAGGCGGTTGCCCAAAGGATGGTGGTTGTCAACGCCTCCAGATTCCTTTGGCAAAGAGCGTGGTGTCAACACCGGGAGAAGAGGCAGCGACACGAAAAACATCAATCATGCCCAGCATGGTCCCCATCAACCCCAGCAGCGGAGCGCTTACTGAGATACATTTAAGAGAGGAAAGCCTGGATATCCTGGGAGTGCTGGGCATGCACCATCACCACTTCGGCGATGATATTGATCAACGGGTTATCAGAATCATGGTAGAACTCTTTGAGTTGGTCACCATCACCACCTTGTATACTCTTCATTTTTTTATAAAATCCTATTCCACAAGATAGAGATAGATACCATTTCGTAAACGCAGATAGAGACCTGGGTAAGTACACAGAGCTATTGATAGAGTTCCGTGTCTCCCACACTACTGCTCCAGCTGCAAGAGTATATCACGAAAACACACCCGGGCTTTTGCAAAATCTTCTTCGTTGGGGTGTTTTTTCGCCTCTTCTATTCGGGCCTGCCGCTCCGGGGTCATGGGATGTGGATTGTTCGGCATATTCGCCATCATCTCCAGCAATTTGGGGTCTACTTTTCCCTGGCAGATAAAATGTCCGCAGACCTCATTTTCCAGGGCCAGATCTTCAGCCTTTTGCATGCTCTCTTTGGCGTGGTCTGAATCGGGGTAGGCCCCCAAGGTACCAAAAAAAGCTATTTTCTTGCCGGTAATACCTTTAAGATAGTCTCTGCATTTCTTATCCGGCATGCCTTTATCCACCCAGTAGCCAATAATCAGAAAATCGTAATCACCACCGCCCTCTGGTGCCTCTTCAATGGGACAGAGAGTGGCATCTGGTGGGCAGACCTCGCCAATGGCCTGACCTACCGCCCTGGTATTTCCCGTTTTTGATGACCATGTAACCAATACCTTCATTATATCCTCCAACAACAAGTGTACTCTTTATAAAAACCTTCTGTTAAGTGAGCAATCACTCTGCACAAAACCTGTCTTTCATTGCAATCCAGGCGGTTTTTACCGCTGGAATAATCTCTTTTTCCTCCCTTCCGGCATAGATGCCGAACATCTGAGCACCCTCAGCGTCGAAAAATTGTACAGAGAGGCTCTCTAACCCAAACAGCTGCTTTTGCAAAAAGCAAATAGAGGCCAGTCTGGAGATCATCAGATGGCCGCCCAGAGGATTGGCCTTGTCCATGAGGTTAAAATACCCACGGCCAAACGATCCCTCGGGAAGGGTCCCTTTATATTCGATAATAACACCAGGGGTGTGGACGAAAAAGGTTACCTTTTTCCACTTCTGTGCCTCTTTCCATATATCCTCAAACCGGTCAGCATCGGCAAAAGACCGCATTGCATCGGGCAGTGCGGCAACGACAACTCCCTCGGAGACGCCGAGCTTTTGCGCGAGAGCCGATGGCATAAAATTGGGTTCATTTTCAAGGGCCGCCTGAACATTGCTTCTTATCTCTTCTGTTACCTGTGATCTAAACATCTATGATTCCTTTTATTTATCGTGTATTTCTCTGCCAGAATTGCTCATCGGTAGATGCAGCGCACGTTCCGCCACCAATTCCAGCAGCTCAAGGTCATGGGTGATGAGCAGGATGATACATCCCTGTTCAGCAGCCCGTTCAATTATGGCGACAATCCGCTGCATATTGCCACCATCAAGACCGCTCGTTGGTTCATCGAGGATCAAAATTTTCGGTTTTTTAGCCAATCCACAGGCGATCACCAGCCGCTGCTTTTCACCGCCTGAAAGCGATTGAGGGTGACGGTCAGCAAGATGCTCCAGGTTAATTTCAGCGAGCAATTCTTTCAGCTCACCCTGGCTTTTGGTACCTGCTTTTCCTCCTCCTGCAGCCATCTCCAACTCTTTGGCCACAGTGCTCATATGGAGTTGGTGGTCGGTATTCTGCAAAACAATGGAGGACAATTTAAGGGTATCTTTTGCCTCCACCCGCTGGCCGAACAGCTCCATACGCCCGCTTTCCATCTTCAACAGACCGGTTAAAAGACGAGCCAAAGTGGTTTTACCCTGGCCGTTGTCGCCCACAATAGCGGTGATCCCAAACCCGAAAGAGCAGGATACACCGGAGAACACTTCCTTCTTGACCGAACTGCTCCGCCACATGCTTTTTTTATAGCTGAAGAAGAGATCCCTTACGACCAGCTCTCCATCTTCAGGAGGTGGGGCAAGCTGGGTTCTGCAATCCTCCACCTTGCTTTTCCGCAGGCCATACCGCCTGCAAAACTCACCATCCCGCAGTATGGAGAACTCTCCCTCTTTGACGATCTTCCCCGCCTCCATCACCACAACCTTTGTGGCAATGCCCTCCAGCCAGTACAGGCGATGGTCCACAACCAGGATTGCCATTCCCTGCCGCTGGAGCTCAGCAAGCTGCTGTGCCAACTCCAGGGTACTTTCCGGGTCAAGATTGGCAGTGGGTTCATCAAAAATCAGGACCCCCGGGTTCAGAGAAAGAGCCGAGGCAATGGCGAGCTTCTGCTTCTGTCCTTCAGAGAGATCATGAATCGAGGAATCAAGAAACTCGCTAATCCCCATGGCAGATGCGCTGCGCTTCACAATCTCGGCAATTTCTTCCCGCGATTCCCCCCGCCACTCGTGGGCAAAGGCCAGTTCATCATCCACCTGCAGGGCAAAAAACTGTAACTCCGGGTCCTGAAAAACAGTGCCGACATCCCGTGCAAGTTGCTGAATACTGCTTTCTGCAGTATTTTTCCCATTGACACGTACCTCTCCGGTCAGTGTGCCTTTAAAAAAATGCGGGCAAAGACCGTTAATCAAGCGGATCAGGGTAGATTTTCCACAACCGCTTGCACCGGTAACCAGAACAATTTCTTCGGGATCAACACTGAGCGAAAGATTATCAATAGCAAATGTTTCGTGGAAGGCGTAACGGTAACTTACCCCATCAAGACGTATCACATCATCCTCCCTTTCACCAGAGAATCAAAGGAGAGCTCCAGCACAACACCACAGACAATCGTGGCTACGGTGACAAACAGGACCAGCACATCGTTTTTCCCAAAGACTCCCGGCTTATACGGCGTCATCTTCACATCGTGCCTGATCCCTTTCATCTCTGCGGCAATGGCCAGCTCATCGGCGCTGCGCAGGGCACGAAAAAGTATGGGAGCTATCAGCAGGCGTACAGTGAGCAGGGGATGGCGGAGGAGAAAAAGTGGGTTAAGGCTGTATCCCCTTGTCCGCATCGTTTCATTTATCTGAGCTATATCGCGGATGAAATCCGGGATAAACCGGATAACGACGACCGCCGGAATATATAACCACCATGGCAGGTACAACCCCTTCAAGGCCGACAGCAGTGTCTGCACCCTTGAGGTCAGAGCGAGCACCAGGACCGTGTTGAGCATTACAAGGCTACGCAGAAAAGGAATGAGGATCCCCACCAGGCTCGAAACGGGAAAAGCGTCGGAAATGGCGTGCAGCAAGAGAACAAAACCTATGGCCATGAGCCACATCAGGCCCGCCGCCGCGTAACAGATTCCAAGAAGACGCCAGCGCCGGGTAGTGAGCGCATAACAACTGGTGATAAAGGTAAAAAACAGGAGAGGGATCTCCCCCTTGAAAAAGACCACTGCTGCTGACGCCACCAGACAGATAATCATCTTGCTCCGGACATCCAGAGACTGGGCTGTCAGCAAGTTGCGCTCTTGTTCAGTTACGGATAATGCAGGCATGACGAAGCTCTTTAACAAAAAGGATTCCGGTAAAAAGACCAATGAGAGAACCAATATAGCCGATTACCACGGCAACAGTCGCCATGACCATAAGCTCCTGTTGCTCCCGCATGTACAGCCAGGAGAGGCCCAGGGCGCTGCTTTTATAGAGCAGGTCATAAAGTCCGATCCCAAGTACCAGCAGCACACTTTTGGTGTAACCACCGAGCAAAACAATCACCCCCTCCGCCACGAGACCTGCAAGGAGCATGGAAGGAAGGAGATACGGGTTACCCCCCATCAACAACATCGAGATAATAGTATTGACAAGGACAAAAAGGATGAGTGTGCCGAACTTTCCCACCTTGTACAACAAGACGAGAACCAGCGTGGTAAAGATAAGGTTCTTCAGGATCATGGTAAGGGGGTTCATCCCGCCACCAACCAGAGCTACCAGGAGGCTTGAGACCTTGGTTACAGCAGCAAAAACACCAATAGTGACCAGATCCTGAAGCTGCCAGTAGGTTGTTTTCTCTTGGTTCATCATATTGTGCATCAAGCGGTACCGAAAGCGTCACCCAAGCATACAGGTAACGCTTTCGGCGGTTCAGAAAAGTAACAGCCTTTTCAGTGGCTAAAAAGAGGCAGAAAGCCTTGCAATAACGTGAAATCCCGGCTCTTCCAAGGCATTTTGAGCGGTGGAATAGCTTTCATTAAAGATATTGTTGAAGTTGAGCGACGCCTTCCACTCCTCGTTTTCCCCCCATCTTACCCCAAGGGCGAGGTTGGTGGTGATCCAGCCGCCGTTGGTGTTAACAACACCTGTATCTTCGTCATAATCTTTTGCCTTGCTGGCACCACGGAAGTAAAAATCCCCCCAGAATGTTGCAGGACTGGCAGACATCGATCTTTCAAACCTGAGCCCGACACGTCCGGAAAAAAGCGGGGTGTTGGTGTCCCAGGTGCTGTGTGTGCTGTCTACATACTCACGGCGCATAAGGGTCCCGTTCAGGTACGGCATAAGGTTATACGCATCGGAAAAACGATACCCAATCCACATCTCCATACCATAGGTCGTGGCTTCGTCAACGTTTTCATACCGGTAATAACCAGGGCTAAAGGGCCGATGGGTAATATAGTTTTCCGCCATATTGTAGAAAAGTGTCAAATCCGTCTTCAAATGGTTGTCATCATAACGGGCACCAATCTCAAAATTGTTGGAGGTCTCGGGATCAAGATCCGGATTTGGCAGGGTGGGGTATCTATCACCATGTAGAGTACCGATGAACAGCTTGGTAAGATCTGGAAAACGATACCCCTGGGAGAAAAGGGCCCGCAGGGTGAGATCTTCTGTGGAGTCCCAGGTAAGACCAACGCTAAAGGCAGAATGACTGTCAGAGACACTCCCCGTCGGGGTATTTGGGTCATTGGTTTGTTCCAGTTCTGACTTCACCCAGGTCTGCCGCACACCGGAAGTAAGCACGATATCGTCGGTAAGGCTCCATTCATCCTGCAGGTAGACGGCCCAGGTGGTAGCAGCGGCTTTGTGGACATAATTTCCCGATGGAGGAAATGGGGGAAATGGGAGAAATATCGGGGTAGTGATATTTGTCTCCGCATCCAAGGTGTCACTGTTGAATGCCATACCGCCAATCAGGTAATGAGAGCTCAACGGCAGTATATCTATCTGAGCATTGAGCGCGTAGGTGCTCTGGTCGTTGTCCGTATGCATTCGGGATCCAACCCCGGTGCTTCCAAAGAACTGACGTAAGTCCTTAAATGTTTTCTGATAATAACTGTCAACATGAACCTTGGTAATCAGCTCACTGATATCCATAAAATCAGCATACACGTTTGCCTTTTCCCGCGACCATTCCGGCAGATCCAGGTCAAAAATTCTACCTGGTCCCAATTCAGTAGGGGGCACATCAGCTTCAACCTCGTACTGTTCGAGGATCAGCCCGATATCAAGGCTTGTATTTTTATACCCCAGAACACCACTGACACTTTGCATCTTGGAATCAGACTCTTCAAGTGGCCCATCAGGAGTTTCGCGGTCATCCTGGTCTGAGAAACTGCCGGTGAGACGATAGTATATGCCCTCATTAGCACCATGGAGAGAGAAACTCTCCTCAAAGCCGTTTGTCCCGCTATTGTAGGTCGCAGCAACTGTGCCGCCCAGCAGTTTATCTCCTCCTTTTTTAGTAATAATGTTAACAACGCCGCCAATAGCTTCAGAACCATACAGGACGGAACCGGATCCCTTAACCACCTCGATACGTTCTACCGTTGCCGGGTCTATGAGCAGCGGGGCACCGTCCATTGTTTTCTGCTCGTTTATCTTCTGACCATCGATGAGGACGATGACCCTGCCACCGTTTTCCCCACGGATCATCAGACGTTTTGAACCGGCTACACTGTTATCAAAGACCTCAACACCGGGAACATCCTGAACCATGTCGGCAATGGTGGTATTACCGTACTGAGCTGCCTCCTCACCATCCACCAGGCTGACCGTTGAGGGAACTTCCTGGAGTTCTTTTGCGGTTTTTGTTGCAGTAACAACAAGCTCCGTAGTCTCTACCGCTGTACCAGCCAGTGCGCCCCCGGGAATCAAAGCCAAAGTCAAGGCCATGGCCGTAAACACACTTTTCTTACCTGCCATACTTTTCATTACTCTTTCTCCTTCAATAAAGTCTGTTGCAAATAATCCAGGGTCAGCTGCGATAGATTGACCTGCCAGAACTGTCCGGCCCGTGTCAGATGCAGCCAATCCCCATCCTTAGACAAGAGTCCCGCCTCTGTCCATTGATCGAACAGAGGCCGCAGACAGTGCCAAAGATCAAGGTCAAACCTATGCCCAAGCTCGACCGGGTTCAATCTGCAAAGTTCAAACTCCCCGGTTATCGTTTTTTCCAGCTGGCTGTGAGGACCTTGCTGGAACAGCATTTTCACCGGTTTTCTTCCCTCTGCTATCGCTGTTTTCCACCCCTCGTAATCACTATCGCTCATCATTGAACAACCACAGATGTTACCACCGGCACCAGGGCCAAAAGGCAGGCAGTTTGAGGGACTACGCATCAGATGGTTGTAAATATTACGTTCACGGGTAGTCCTTCCCCAGTGATTGACAGAAAGACGCCGATACTGGGCACCCTCCATCAGATTACAGCCAAAATCATAGAGCCTGGCACGCTGGGCAACGTCAAGGGCGGGTTCAATCTTTTTGTTTTCTATGGCTGTATGCAGAGGCGTCTTGGGAAAAACCTGTAACTGGTAGAGGTCAGCACCATCGAGATCAAGACTGAGGAAGGTTTCTATATCATGCTGCCACATCTTTTTTGTCTGACCGGGGAAGCCATAGATAAGGTCTATCACCACCACGGCCTGATCCAAATTGCGCATGTGCACCAGTTTGTCGATAACGGTCTTACGATCAGCCACCCGCCGCATGGACTGGCGCAATGCAGTATCAAAGGTCTGCACTCCAAAGGAAAACCTGTTCACACCATTTGCTATACAGGCATTGATTTTATCGTCACCAAAATTCTCGATACGCCCTTCCATGGTGATCTCGCAATCATTTGCAAGGGGAAGGTTTTCCCGTACCGCTTCAAGTATACGACCCATATCGTCGGCCTCAAGTGAGGTCGGCGTCCCCCCGCCTAGATAGACCGCATGGACAGGTGCGTTCTGCTGAACAGGGTCATCCTTCCACATCTGCAATTCTGCAATCAAGGCGTCGGCATATGCGCGGCTTTCTTCCACGTTGTATCTTTTTTTATAAAAGCCACAGTACAGACAATGGGTTTCACAAAAAGGGACATGGATATACGCTGCGCTTTTCCCCGTTCTTTTTCCCGAACGAATCTCCGCCAACTTCTCTTCTATCTTTGGCGGCGGCACCATGGTGGCACTTCCTCCGGGATGGGTCGTCACCTTTTTCTCAAACGCACTGGTAAGAGGATCGCCTGTTTTTGCAAAATATTGCTTCAAATCTTTATCTGTCATCACCATTTTCCCAATATATCAATCTGAAAGCTGTGCCGCCCAGCCAGTAATGCAACCGAAGCGTCTGCTTGTTTTGAGCTTTTCCCTGCTCCTTATGTTTAGCATCTGAAAAAAGCTGTTCTTGATCCGAAAACATTTGACAATCAATTTCCACCCAATAACAATGAACAATCAACAGGATCGAAGTGAAAACCAGATCCTGATTATCCGTCCCTCAGTCACTCATTTTACTCACATGGATAACGCTATTTTTAGTTACATTTCGATTTTTATGAACCTTCAAGCGTTGCATAGGTGACTCTTCAATGAACGAGTACTTGATCGAAGATTGTACACTGAGAATCAAAATTAGATCAATCAAACTTTAGCTTGATATAAAGCAATACATTTCGAGTGTCAATAAAAAAATACTTACCAGCAAAAATATTTACTCTGCTTGAAAATAATCAAAAAACAGGTGTTTTGCTAACGAAAAATTGACAACCTGCCCAACATTTCTTCTTGTGGTATGGTAAAAACACAACAAAAAGGAGGGACGTTACCCGTAATGGATCAATTTGCCTTTTCCACTACAGCTTTATTAACCTGAACTGGAACAAAGGGTGCAACTTGAGAGGGGGATGTCAGGGGAGAGGAAATCAGCTTTCAGGAAAAGGATAAAAAATCAGGAAAGCCCAATCTTTGGGGGACTAGAGAAAGGGTTAATTACAATAAAAAAGGAGTCGACAAAACGCCAACTCCTTGATTTTACGGTGGTGCCCGGAGCGAGAGTCGAACTCGCACACCCATACGGGCGAGGGATTTTAAGTCCCTTGCGTCTACCAGTTCCGCCATCCGGGCTTGGGTTCAGTTAATTACTGTAAATGGTGCTTCAAGTCAACAGGAAAGCTGTCTCAGCAATCAATTCATACTTCGCGTTTCCGGAGCGAGAGTCAAACTCGCATACCTGCTCATACAGGGGGCTTAAAAGCCCTTGCTTCTATCGATTTGACACTGGGCCTTGCTTAAAAACCTGCTTACTCTCACATTCCAATTAAGCAAAAACACAGCCTCTTTTCTTGACTAAACCACAGCCAAACATGTTATAGTGTGGAATGAGATCAAGCAGTTATACCTTTTCAACCCCAAGCGAAAAATGCGAAAACCCCTTATCATATCCGGCCTTTTTTTAGCGCTACTGGTTGCCGGGACCTTCGGCTATATGTGGTTTGAGAACACGACGTTCTGGGGCGGCCTTTATCTTACCATTATTACCGTGTTCACCGTAGGTTATGGGGACGTTGTTCCTATTCATCCTGCAGGTAAGGTCTTCACGGTTTTTCTGGTTATCACAAGCGTCAGCTTTGTCATGTACACCTTCAGTAAAATTACTGAAACCATGATAGAAGGAGAGTTGCGCGGGCTTTTCAGGAGAAGAAAAATGAAACAACAGGTTGCTCGTCTTAATGGTCATTATCTGGTGTGCGGGTTTGGGCGAATTGGCATGGAGATTTGCAAAATCTTAGCAGAACATGGCCGTCCCTTTGTGGTGATCGATAACGACCCTAATGCTATCCGTGAGATTGAAGAGCACTCGTATCTTGCTTACCTGGGTGAAGCCTCTGACGATGACGTGCTGCTTGATGCCGGGATACAAAAGGCCCACGGTTTGGTTTCGGTGGTCTCAACCGATGCCGACAATATGTATATAACCCTCACCGCCCGTGGATTGAACAAGGATTTATACATCCTTACCCGTTCAAGTGGGGCAGCCGGGGTACAGACCAAACTGATGCGGGCCGGGGCATCAAAGGTGATCTCCCCATACGCTTACGGGGCAAGACGGATGGCACATTTGATTGTGCGACCAACTGTAACCGATTTTATCGACCTTACCATGCGAACGGGCGAGTTGGATCTGCTGATGGAAGAACTCAGGGTGAGCACGAGCTCACCCCTGATTCATAAGACGCTTATAAAAGCTGAGATACGTAAAAAATACGATGTGATTGTGATTGCCATCAAAAGAGAAGATGGCACCATGTTGTTTAACCCCAAGCCAGATACCTTTATTGAAGCCGGTGATATCCTTATCGTGCTCGGCTCCTATGAACATATTACAGGCTTAAGTACGGAGCTTTAACAATAGCGCACATTTCCCGCACTGCCTGGTCAAGCCCCACCATCACTGCACGGCTGATAACCGCATGGCCAATGGACAGTTCATCAATGGTTGGAATGGCTGCAATGGCCGCTGTGGTGATGTAATCCAGGCCATGGCCGGCATTTACCCGCAGACCTGATTCAAAGGCCAGCTCTGCCGCCTGCTCAATCAGGCGAAATTCGCTTTCCTGCTCTTCTTCTGTCTGTGCATCGCAATACCTGCCGGTGTGCAGCTCAACAAACGTAGCTCCGGCTTCAACTGAGGCTTCTATCTGTTCAGCATCCGGATCAATAAACAGGGATACAGGGATGCCTGCTTTAAACATCTTGTTTACTGTTTTTTTGACCTTTTTAAAGTTACCGATCACATCAAGGCCGCCTTCGGTGGTCAGCTCTTTGCGTTTTTCCGGTACCAGCGTGATCATATCCGGTTTTATATCCAGGGCAATATCAATAATTTCACCAACAATGGCCATTTCCAGGTTCATTTTGGTTTTAATGGTTTCACGCAGGATGCGCACGTCACGGTCCTGAATGTGGCGTCGGTCTTCACGCAGATGAATGACGATTCCATCAGCTCCTGCCAGCTCACAGATTCCTGCAGCAATGACCGGGTCTGGTTCGTTTGTTCCACGTGCCTGGCGTACCGTTGCGACATGATCTACATTGATGGCAAGTTGTGGCATGGTTGTTCTCCTGAAAGATTGTATTTGATAAAACAGTTCTTTTTCTTTATCCCACATGGCTATCGCCTCTTGTTCAGAGCGCTCATGGTCCCAGCCCATGAGGTGGAGCAAGCCATGGATGATGAGTTCTGTCAGGCGATGATGGAGGGAGTGGTGCTGCTCCTGTGCTTCTTTTTGTGCGGTTTCCACAGAGATGAGGATATCACCCAGCTCATCAGGAGGTGCGGGAAAGGTGGACTCACCAGCAGCAGCACAAAAAGAAAGCACGTTGGTTGGCCCTTCCTTTCCACGGTACTGTTTGTTATATGCAGCCATTTCCTGGTCGCTTAACAATACAACACTGCATTGTACAGCATCCAGGCCAAGCAAAGTAACCAATTGGCTGGTACGATCTTTGAGCAGCGATTCACACAGGCCAAAGCGGGCAACCTGTGGAGAAAAGGAAAAGTGTATATTCGCCACGCTTTCCTGAGCCAGAAAAAGGCTGTTACTGCTTTGCATTGTTTTGCTGCTCATAGGCATGGATGATCTCCTGCACCAGGGGGTGGCGTACCACATCGGATTTAGTAAAATGGCTGAATCCAATCCCCTTGATGTCGCCCAAGATGCGTTTTGCCTCAACAAGCCCGGAGTGCTGGTTACCTGGCAGGTCGATCTGGGTGATATCACCGGTGATGACCGCCTGGCTATCAAATCCTATCCGGGTAAGAAACATTTTCATCTGTTCCCTGGTGGTGTTTTGGGCTTCATCCAGAATGATAAAGGCATTATTTAAGGTCCTGCCGCGCATAAAGGCAAGCGGAGCCACCTCAACAATACCGCGTTCCACCAACTCCTGAGCTTTATCCTGCCCCAGCATATCATTGATGGAGTCTGTTAATGGGCGCAGGTAGGGATCCACCTTTTGTGCCATATCACCAGGCAGAAATCCCAGCTTTTCACCAGCTTCAACAGCAGGGCGAGTGAGAATAATGGTGGTAACCTGTTCGTTGGCAAGCGCTGAAACCGCCATGGCAACCGCCAGGTAGGTTTTACCTGTCCCGGCAGGACCAATACCAAACACAATATCATTGTTGCGAATGCTTTCGATGTAGCGCTTCTGGTTAATGGATTTTGGCGAGATAACCCGGTTACGTGAGGTGATAAAGACCTTGTCTAAAAAAATTTCTTCAAGGGAAGTTTTAGGCGAAGACTCAAGAACCTTGACACCAAATGCAATGTCCTGGGTGAAAACCGGGTAGCCTCGCTCAATCAGTCTGTAGAGCTGTTTTAAGGTGGACTCTGCAATGCCAACGGCGTGACTGCGGCCTTCAATCTGCACCTGGCTGCCCCGCACATGGATAGAGGTCCCGGTAGATTGAGCTACAGTGTTGGTATTCTTGTTAAACTCGCCAAACAGAATTTGAGCTGTTGCATTATCACTAAACTCAATTTCCCTGGTGACGAGCGAGTTCATATCTGCGGCAGCGCTTTTCACCTTAGTTCTTCACCTTGGCCAGAGCCTTATCTATCATTTTTTGCATTGCTTCAGGCGAACGGTTCTTCACTCGCATACCATTGATGAACAGGGTTGGGGTACCAGTGACCTCTGCACGCTGGGCATCACGCATGTCTTCTGCCAGTTGTTGTTTGGTTACCGTGGTATTTTTATCCTGTTTAAATTGCTCCATATCCAGGCCAATAGTTTGCGCCATCTGATCAATGGTTGCAGCAGTCAGCTTATTGGCCTGGAACAGCGCATCATGCATTTCCCAGAACTTACCTTGCTTTTGCGCTGCAATGGCTGCTAACGCTGCAGATTCTGCCATGGGGTGCATCCGAAGGGGCATGTGTTTGAATACCACCTTGAGCGTATCTTTGTTGTGTTCAAGCAGTGTATCGATAACAGGCTTTACCTTGCTGCAGAACGGACATTCAAAATCAGAGAACTCAACCAGGGTAACAGGTGCTGCCGGGTTGCCGAGAACGGGGTTATTGGTGATATTGATGTGTTGGGTGAAGCTGATATCCAGTGCAGTAAAACTGTTTTCCTTGGCATTGAGCAGGTAGAGGGTTTCACCTCTGGGCGCAATATCTATAGCAATAACATCCGGTGATACTGGCATAGCGCCCAATTCTTTCCCGTTGATACTGTAAATGTGCACTTTGGAATCAGCACCCAGAACAAAGGTTTTTTTATTATCAAGCGATTGTACAAAAGCCCTTGGTTGCGCATCCATTTTCCAGAACTGCTGGGTGGACCAGTTCAGGTCACCAGAGCTGTTGAGGTCATCGCTTGCAGCTGCCAAGGTAAGACCAGGAGTGAGTAAAAGAGCACACAGAGTTAATGATTTCAGCATGGGATATCCTTGTTAGTATTTGTAAAAAAAGATCTTTTCTGAGCCTGTAAGCTATTATCCATGAATACCCCAAGTATAATGAAGGTTACCTCAATTGGCAAGCGTGCCAGTCGGGATTCCCTGGCGTGGTGGTTGTTGTGGTCTTTTTGGCGGCTCAAAACAGCTCCTGTTCCGTTGTTTTTCACAGAACCCTTTGAAAAAACGTTCTTTTTTCGAAACTCCTAAAAACACAACATATAGCGCGTTTTATTCTTGAAGAATGCTATATGTTGTGATAGCCTTAATATAAATACATACAGGAAGCGTATTTTTTCCTTGCTGTTTGTCCATTATTTTCTCTGATGCAGCTACAACGTGGCAAAGGTGTCAAAACAGCACATAATCAGCCTTGTTACCGCATCAAATTTTCACTAACTGAACTGTTGGAACATGCTTTTCGACAAATGGTGTTGGAGGTAAGCATTTCTGCTTATCGGCCACAATAATTTGCCAAATATTACGCCGTATTCTGGCAATTGGGTTTTCATTTTTGAGCAATTTTTACTTTTTCAAGAGAAGGGAGCTATGACTAAGGATATACCAAAACTTCAACTCACCGATACCGCTGAAACCGTTTTGAATCGCCGCTATTACCTAAAGGATGAAAAAGGCAACCCCATTGAAAACTGGGAGAGTTTATGTCGGCGGGTAGCCAATGCGGTTGCTCTGGTGGATCAGGATATGGAGGACTACGAGCAAATTAAAGATGAGTTTTTCAATATGATCTATCATCTTGACTTTCTACCCAACTCTCCCTGTCTAATGAATGCAGGGACTGATCTTGGCCAACTTTCCGCTTGCTTTGTCCTGCCGGTAGAGGACTCCATGGATGGCATCTTTACTTCCATTCGTAACGGTGCCCTGGTTCATAAAACCGGTGGAGGGACCGGCTATTCCTTCTCCAGGCTGCGTCCCAAAAACTCTGCTGTTCGCTCTACTCAGGGCGTTGCTTCCGGTCCTTTAAGTTTTGCAGCTGTGTTTGATGCGGCAACCGAAACCATCAAACAGGGGGGGAAACGCCGTGGTGCCAATATGGGAGTTCTTCGTGTAGATCATCCTGATATTATGGATTTTATTTCAGCAAAAGAAGACCAGACCAAATATACTAACTTCAACTTCAGTGTGGCTATTACCGATGCGTTTATGCAGGCGGTAAAGGAAGAGAACGATTTTGATCTGATAGACCCTTCCAATGGTAAAGTGGTCAACTCCTTGTATGCTCCAGATGTATTCAACAAGATCATTAGTCTTTCCTGGCATAACGGTGAGCCAGGCGTATTATTTATTGACGCTGCTAACCGGGGGAATACGACCCCCCAGCTTGGTGATTTTGAAGCCACCAACCCTTGTGGTGAGCAGTGGTTACTGCCCTATGAATCCTGTAACCTTGGCTCCATCAACCTTGGTCAGTATGTTATTGATGGTGAGATACAATACGAACGACTTGCCAAGACGGTACACCTGGCAACCCGGTTTTTAGACAATGTCATTGATTGTAACCGATTCCCCATCCCCGAGATTGCTGAAATGACCCAGAAAACCCGTAAGATTGGGCTTGGCATTATGGGACTGCACGATATGCTGATCCAGCTTGCCATCCCATATGGAAGCGACAACGGCAGGGAAGTATCTGCCAAAGTTATGGGTTTTATCCGTGAAGAGGCTGAAAAAGCATCCATTGAGCTAGCTCAGGTAAAAGGCCCATTTCCAGCATACGATCCGAAAATTAACAAATACCCTGTCAGAAGAAATGCTGCGCTGACCTCCATCCAGCCCACCGGAACGGTCTCCATGATTGCAGACTGTGGCTCTGGTTGTGAGCCCTACTTCTCTGTAGTTATGGAGAAAAACGTAATGGATGGTGACCGGTTGCTGATGGTCAACAAACATTTTGAAACCATTGCCAAGCGGGAAGGATTCTATTCTGATGCATTAATGCAAGCCGTAGCAAAGGATGGCACGGTTATTGGTCAAAAAGAAATTCCGCAGGAGTGGCAGGAAATATTCCGTACTGCCCAGGATATCAGCCCTGAAAATCACATTCGCATGCAAGGGATTTTACAGCAAAACGGGGTGGATTCCTCCATCAGCAAAACCATCAACCTGCCGTCTTCAGCCACCCAGGACGATGTGCGGACCTCCTATCTGCTGGGCTATGAACTCCAGTGTAAAGGACTCACTGTATATCGCGATGGCTCAAGGGACAACCAGGTACTGAACACCACAGTTACCAGCACCGACAACACCGCAACAGTATCCACCGCTGGACTGGTGAAAAATTCACTGCCAGATGTGTTAAGTGCCAAGCGGTACCGTCTCAAAGATGCCAATGAGAACACCATGTACATCATTGTCTGTTTTGATGAGAGTGAAAACCCCATGGAAGTGTTTGCCAAGTTCCCCTTTGATAACCGGGTGGACTTAAAAGACAAATCAACCATGTGGACCACCACTTGTCGTCTGGTGTCCCTGGCACTCCGCTACCAGATACCCATGGGCGAGATCATTAAACAGCTTGATCGCTCCAGTGGACATATGCTTGATCTGCCAGCCCAGCTTGGTAAACTGCTCAAATCTTTCATGGCGGCCACCCATCATGGGTTTGCTTCTGTTTGTCCGGAATGCAGCGGCAAGGTGGTATATGAGGAAGGGTGTGAAGTGTGCCACGATTGTGGTTACTCAAAATGCTCGTAAAAGACTCTTTATAGCAGTAGAGTAGTTCTCTTTATTCCACTGTGTGCAACCTGTCTGTTGTGCGCAGTGGTTTCTTTATTTATACCAAGCCAATAACAGGAAGCAAGATAATGGGAAAAATAGGACGTAATCAACCCTGTCCATGTGGGTCAGGTGAGAAATACAAGCGTTGTTGCCTGACCGCTCAACAGATGCAGCGGCTGGAGCAACAAGAGGCGGCTCAGCAAGAGCAGGTTGGTGCTACGCTGATGCATGCCATTGGAAAAATTCAGGCCGTTGCTGCAGAGAAAAAGGAGCAGTTCTTTGAACTTGGGGTGTTTGTTTTTTTCAGCTCTGCAGATGGCGACGCCTGGTTACTTGAAATGACCGATACCGATGCTGTGCAGGTAGCCCGAGGTGGTGAAGCCCTGGAACCTCCTGTGGAAGAAAACAGTGAAACCATTGAGGTGAACTGGAGCCATACCTTCGCCATTCGCGACAAACAGTTATATCTCACCGCCTATGAAGACCAGCAGGAAATGCATCTCGCTGGCGCCCCTACCCAGCAGATCAATGCTGCCGTGAGGCGGGTACACAAACGGTATTCACAGGAGATGCTGGATCAGGTGCACGTAACTGAATAGGCACACCAATCAACAATTATCTGATGTTCTTCACCAATGGTTTTCCTGCTGCAATTATGGGATTGCCCTGTCGGCTAAGAATACTCCCCATGATGCTTGTCATGGGGGGTATTTTTTATCTTTCCCACCAGTCAGGCGATACCCTTAACCTGCCTGACATTGCGTTGCTCGATAAAGTGCTCCACTTCATCGCTTACGCAGTGTTGGGTCTTACCGTCTGCCTGGCCCTGCCCCAACACCTCTGGGCCAGATACAAATGGCTGCCAATACTTGGTGCTGTGCTTATCACCACTGGATATGGATTCACCGATGAATTGCATCAGTTATTTATTGCTGGACGCTCCTCTTCAGGTGCTGATCTCCTGACAGACGGGATAGGAGGCATCGTGTCCGCAATCAGCTATAAGAAATTATTTTACCCACTTTAGCTTCATCAACGCTGCGACAAACTCGTAATGCAGGGCCAGCAGGTAGTGCTCCCCTTCAGCTTTATACGGGTTGCCGCCACCAAGCGCACTGGCATAAAATGGCTCTCCAGGACGTGCAACACTCTCCATAAACCCCATGTTCATCTTTTCCCCCAACAGTTTACCGAGTTGCTCATACTCAGCAATAGCCTCCTCAAAACCGGTCAGGCCTGCGGCATCGGCAAGTTCTCCGTAGGATGCTACTCGATTGAGTTTATGTACGTGGTAATCAAGCATTTTTTTGTGGGTGTCGGAAACACTCTTTTTTAACGTTTTCAACGCTTTTACATATACTTTTTCTGCTGGGACAGTGAAGTCGTAACTAATGTCACTCATATTTATACCTGCTTGAAAGAAGAGAAATGAAACGGTATAGCCATCTCACCATAAGAACTTGATACCTGAATCCGTGACGGGTTAGAGCCAAGCTGCTTGCAACACACTGTATTTACAGAGGAAAAAGAAAAATGTCAAGATATCAGGCTCACTCAACCGCCCTGCAGGGCGTCCAAAAACAGCTCAATACATCAATCACTTTTTTCACACCAGCCTGAGAATAAACAGATTTATACACCCTATCAAAAAGCCGAGTAGAGCGCCGAACAGATTTATATACTTGAACTGTTCTTCCATGATAGAGAGCAGCAAGCGTTCCAGTTTCAGTAAATCAAGGGAATTAACCTTTTCGGTTACCAGCTCACTAATCCGCAGGGAACTGACCAATCCGGGAACCTCTTTAAGCAGCATACCGTTGGTGGTGTGCACGGCATACTCTATTATTCCTTTCTGCACCCCGCTTGGAATAACATTGTGCAGATTGCCCACTGGTTTTTCCAAAAGCACATCAATGGCGGTATCGGTCAGGATATGGATAAGTCGTTCGAGCTTAGCTTCCTCTATTATCTGAACAATTTCCTCAGCAATACGCTCACGAATATTGCCGCCATGTTCGTTTGAGGAAAGGGACACTGTAATGCTGTCCCAGGTCGCTTCTCCCTGCTCCAGCCAGGACTCAATGCTGGAGGCTACAATACTGGGCTGCTGACCATCACTGGCCAAAAGGTACACGAGTTGTTCAGCAAGCGTTTCACAAAAGGCTTGTAGCTGTTCATCCCCTGCTTCCCTGAGCAACTCAGCAAGGGGACGATGTAAAAAGAGGTCCACCTGATTGCACAGCACTCCTGCAAGGTGGGCGTGGATATCCTTTTCCTGAAGCCATCCAACGATATCCTCTTCCTTATCCAACAGGTACTGATCAATGGTTTTCTCCAGGGTTTCCAGATCAATAAAACCGCGCGCCATGGCACCCATTGGCCCCATGGACTCGATAAAATGATCAATACCGCCAAGCATACCTTGTACAATTTTCTCCCGGATAAAGGGCTCGGCCAGCTGGTGCCCCAGTTGCGCAAGCAGGTTTGGGGTCTGCTTTTCAATGGCTGAATGCAAAAGGGTTGTGACCTGCTCAGGCAAAAGTGCTTGTAAGGATTTCCCTTTTGCAGCTTCTGTTTGAATCCATGCGCGCACAAAGCCTGCGACCTGTTGCCTGGTATCAGGGCAGGAGAGGATGGAGTGGATCAGGGTATCAAGCACCTGATACAGCTTCGTTCTGGAGTCCGGACGAATAAGCTCATTCATTTTTTTCTCGCCCAGCTCGTCCAAACGACCAAGGATGAACGTATAAACAGCCTCCTGCCAGGCAGCACTTGCTAAAAAGCCTCCAAGCCCTGAACCGATTCTATATTTCAGGGTTTGCACGGCAACCTTGAAATAGACTTGAAAACGCTGAGGAATAAAAGAGGACACTGGCCCCAGTTCCTTTTTCAACACACCCTGGACCCGGTCATTGATAAGGGTATGGAGATGAACCTGAAAAGGTTCGTTGGACAGGGCAGCGCCGATTTCTTTACTGGTAAGCAGGTGTTCTCCCACCATTTCACCGATATTTTCAGCAAGAGCATGCCGTTTTGACGGGATAACCCCAGGAGTCATAGGGACCCGGATCCCAAAAATATACCAGGGATGAAGGGGACGAAACAGCATCCGGATGGCAATTCGGTTGGTGAGATAGCCGATAAATGCACCGATAACCGGTGGTCCAGCATAGGTGGTTAAAAAGATGAGATCAGTTATTTGCATGGATGTCTGTCAGGTTAAAAGGATTTTTTGGTGCTACCTTGACTCAATAATATCAATCAATTGACCGGGGTGATCAATTATATAATCAGCACCACTGTCTTGTAACTCCTTGACATCACGAAAACCCCACGCAACTCCAACCTTATCAAGTTGGGCTGCAGCAGCTGTTTTCATATCAGTTGCAGTGTCGCCAACGTACAAGACCTCTTCATTTTTCAGACCAAGCTCCTGGAGTAGAGCAAAAGCTCCAGCAGGGTCCGGCTTCCTGGGCACCCCATCACGCTGACCATAAATCAGCTCAAAGGTCCACTGTCCCAGCAGTTTACTCACACATAACTGGGTAAACCCATCTGGTTTATTGGATAAAATACAAATTCTTACGCCAAGTGCTTTCAATCTATCCAGCATGGAACCAACACCTTCGTACAGCGTGGTATCCACAGCCCAATTCTCGGCATAATCCTGCCGGAACAGTTCAACAGCGTGGTTGATCACGTTGCTGGTTTGTTTATCTTCTGGTAATATACGTTGCACCAGGGTTGTCATACCATCGCCAACAAAATACCTATACGCCTCATTGGGGTGAACAGGATATCCCAGCTGCACAAGAACCCGGTTACAGGAAGATGCAAGGTCAGCAAGGGTGTCAAGCAAGGTACCATCAAGGTCAAAAATAACTGCTTTATAACGCATACGTGTTCCTTTTCAATAGGTCGGTAATAACGATTTACTTCTTCTAGAGCATTTACATCTGCAACATATTATTTTTAGTGGGAATAACAAGGCAATTACGCTATATAATCGTAACAAGTGTACGTCCTCTTCCTTTACTACAAGATTCACCCCAAAAGGTTCCAATCCTATGGAGCATGAAATTAGGTCCCAGGACATTATCATTGACCTGATTAAAGTCAGCAAAACCTATCCGCCCGATGTTCAGGCGCTAACCGACATCACCTTTGCTGTCCAAAAAGGAGAGATGGTCTTTTTAACCGGTCCCAGTGGCGCAGGCAAGACAACTCTGCTCAAATTGATCAGTAAGGTGGACACTCCCACCAAAGGCATGGTGGAAGTTGATGGGGTTGATATTGCAAAAATCCCTAAACGCAAGCTCTATACCCTGCGCAGAAAAATTGGCATGGCCTACCAGGATTTTAAGCTGCTTCCAGAAAGAAGCGTTGCCGCCAACATTGCCGTCTCCATGGAGGTGGTGTATCGCAAAAACTCGTTTATTGTCAAGCGTACCCGTGAACTGCTGGAGCAACTGGGACTGCAATCCAAGCTCAACACCCCTGCTGCAGAGCTCTCCCGTGGTGAGCAGCAACGGGTGGCCATTGCCAGGGCTGTGGCTAATTTTCCACGTATTATCCTGGCAGACGAACCAACCGGAAACCTGGACGGTGAAACCACCAGGCGGGTTATGGATCTGTTTCATGAGTTGAATCAACAGGGAACCACGTTGCTCATTGCCACTCACGACACCTCCATTTACCAAGAGGAAAAAGATCGGATTATCCAGCTCCAATTTGGTCAACAGTATGCACAACAGAAAACCGGTTCTGGCTTCACAGAAACCGCTACGCAATAACATATTATGAGTTTATACTCTTCAGCCCTTAAACACACCGGCAGAAATTTGCTCCACACCTGGAAATCCCAGGTGCTGACCCTGTTTACCGTGTCGCTTTCTATTCTGATCTTTTCTTTCTTCTACCTCTCCTATTATAATGCCATGCATCTTGGCAAGGAGTTGGGTGATGATTTGCGGTTGATTGTGTATCTTGATGAGGATCCGGCCCCGCCGCTGCAAGAAGAATATGAGCGAAAAATTCGAAAATTTGATGATGTGGATCGGATTATCTTTGTCAGCAGTACAGAAGCCTACACTCGTTTTGAACAACAGCTTGACAGTGACAAGGATCTCCTCTTTGATATTCCTCAGGATTTCCTTCCCCCTTCCATTGAGGTCTATCCTGTAAAAACGCTGGACACCCTTGCCCGCATTAAACGTTTTTCCGACTACCTCAACACGCTCCCCGGGGTGTTAAAGGTGCAGTACGGTAAGGAGTGGATCGAGCGTTTTTACTCTTTTGTCAAGCTGATGCGCATCATCGTCATCCTCTCCGGTGTCCTGCTGATCATGACCACCACCTTTATGGTGGCGCACACCATTCGTCTCACTCTGCTCGCCCGTCAGAAGGAGCTTGAATTGCTCCGGCTTGTGGGCGCAACCAACAACTACATCCGCATGCCCTTCATGATTGAAGGCATGCTCCAGGGCTGCCTTGGTGCTTCCTGCGGGCTTGGTGCATTGTACTTACTCTATCACTGGATATTGCTGCAATTCTCAGGTTCCACCCTGTTTGCATTCTTCCCCTTTTCTTTTCTTCCCTGGTCCATTGTTGCCATCTTTATCGCGGCCTCCACACTATTGTGCGCCTTTGGCAGCTTTTCTTCTGCTCGAAAAACCCTGCAACTGTAGCTGGCTCATATGTTCAGGTATTGCCTTTTCTTCACTTTCCTTTTTCTGCTACTGGTTCAGCCTGTTTCTGGACAGGAGAACGGGAAAAAACCTCTCCAGCGCTACAAGCTCAGCATTGGTAAACTGCGCAAAGAAATGGATCGGCATGCAGGGAAAATCCATGAAACCCAGAAAAAAGAAAAAACCATTTTAGAGGAACTGGAAGGCATTGATCTGAAGCTGGAAAGTCAGCAACTCAAGATCGCTGAACTACAAGAGCAAATCGATCAGCAGGATCTGTTGATTCAGACCAAACAAGCAGAAATCAATGCCATTGACAGGGAAAAAGCTGACCTGCAGGAGCACTTGATTAACCGTTTAAAAGCGTATTACTTTATGGGGAAAACCAATCTGCTGGATGTCACCTTTTCCCGCAAAAATCTCCCAGATCTCCTCCTTTTTGATGATGCCTTTCACCGACTGATTACCTATGACCGTGAAGTGTTTGATGCTTACCGGGAAAAGAAAACCCAGCTCATAAACGCCAAACAGGCCTATGAACTGGAAAAGGAAGTACAGGTCGACTTTTTACATCAAGCAGAAGAAGAAAAAAAGATCCTCGATTATATTGCTGAAGAGAAAAACGCTCTGCTGAAGAAAACCAAGAATCAGAAAAACCTCTATGCCCAAGCCCTTAAGGAGATGCAAAAAGCAGAAGGTCAACTCACCGGCACCATTATACAACTGAAAGAAAAACAGGAAAAACGGAGCAAAGGGTTTTTACGCAGTAAGGGGAAGTTGCCGCCACCGGTTTCCGGCAAGCTGCTCTCTGGTTTTCAGGCAAGAAAGGATGAGGACACCCCGCTCAACAATGGCATCACCATAAAAACCAGAGACGGAGCCAAGGTGCATGCTGTGTATGGTGGCAGTATTGTATACTCAGGTTACATGAAAGGATTTGGCAAGACCGTAATAATCGACCATGGACGTCAATATTATACGGTAACCTCAAGGCTTGATAACCTGATTGTAAAAAAAGACGACAAGGTAAAAAGTGGCCAAATGATCGGTACCACTGGCGATATAGCAACTCTTTTTGGGCGCGGACTGTATTTTGAGATTCGCCATGGTGCAACTTCTGAGAATCCGCTCCAGTGGCTTAAAAAAGGGAGCTACTAATGCAGCTCCTTCTTGTAACCAAACACCTGTATACCTTTTTTGATATGGACACGACACACTCACCTTTCCACCTGCTCTTTCGCACCTCCTGCTTCACCCTTGTTTCCCTGTTTTTTACTGTAATACTCCTGCTGCTCCCTGTGCAGGGGAGCTGCGATGACTCCAGGGTTAATCGCGAGACCTACCAGAACCTGGAACTCTTTTCCAATGTGCTGGTGCTGCTCCAGCAACACTATGTGGACGAGGTGGATACCAAACACATCATCGAAGGTGCCATCAATGGGATGCTCAACTCTCTTGATCCCCATTCTTCGTATATGTCAGCAGAAGATTTCAAGGAATTGCAGGAAGAGACCCAGGGCAGTTTTAACGGTATAGGGATCGAAATCACGGTCAAGGATAATGTACTCACAGTGGTTGCTCCCATTGAAGGCACCCCAGCGGCCCAAGAGGGTATTATAGCTGGGGATATGATCATTCGTATCAATGGTGAAGTGACCAAAAATATGACCCTGCTACATGCCGTAAAATTGCTCCGGGGTGAGGTGGACACCCAGGTCACTCTGACCATCTACCGTGAAAGCGACAAGCAAATACGAGAGGTAACGCTTAAAAGAACGGTCATTCCACTCCACTCGGTACGTTCACTTGAACTGGAACCTGGTATCCTCTATACACGGATCACTAATTTTCAGACCACCACCACCAGAGATTTCCGCAAGGAATTACGGGAAGCAGGGAAAAGGCAGCCCATTAGAGGACTTGTGCTGGATTTACGGGATAACCCTGGGGGGCTCCTTGACCAGGCAATAAAAATTGCTGATGTTTTCCTGGATAAGGGGGTAATTGTATCCACCAAGGGACGCGATGACAAAAAACAGATGCTTTTTGAAGCGCATAATGATGGTCCCCGCAATGATTATCCCATGGTGGTTCTGGTCAATGGCGGATCTGCCAGTGGTTCAGAAATTGTGGCAGGAGCACTGCAGGACCATAAACGAGCCATCATTTTAGGGACCTCGACCTTTGGCAAAGGTTCGGTGCAGACCATCCTGCCTATGCCAGGCGGAGCTGGCATCCGGCTGACCACCGCCAGGTATTATACTCCCAATGGCACCTCAATCCAGGCGACCGGAATTACACCAGATATTGTTGCTCCCCTTGAAGCAGCGGAAACGGAATCGAAAAAGAAAGGAGCAAAAAAGACCTTTCAGGTAAAGGAAAAGAACCTGCCCAACCATTTTAGCAAAAGTGGCAGTAACACCAAAGCTGACCAGCAAAACGCTGATTTCAGGCCCAGTAAGCTGGATGCAAAAGTACAACAAAAACTGAGCCGCGACAGCCAGCTCCGTACTGCCCTGATTATCCTGAAAAGCCTGGAGATTGCCGGTAATACTGGTGAGGTTATAGATACGACCAATTAACTCAAACCTGAATCCGTGAGCGTTCAAAAAACGGTGCAGAGACAAGGCGGTGACGTAATTGCTTATACAGCCCGCCTATCAATACGTTATGAATAATCAGGCTCTAAACCGTCACGGATTCAGGTCAAACCAAACTCTCGTAAGAGATGCTCATTACCCGTCCAATTCTTTCGCACTTTAACCCATAGCTTTAATCGCACCTTGCACCCCAACAGGTGCTCTACATCCCTGGTGGCCTGAGTACGAATCTTCCCCAGCATTGCCCCCCTGTGACCGATGATAATACCCTTTTGCGAGCCACGCTCCACCACAATGGTGGCGTGAATAATGATCGGCCCCCTCCCATTACCTTCAGCAAACTGATCAATTACCACCGCAGTTGAATACGGCACTTCATCGCGGGTCAGGATAAACACCTTCTCTCTAATAATTTCAGAGACGATAAATCGCTCAGAAGCATCGGTGGGAATATCATCAGGATAATACTGAGGTCCTTCAGGCAAGAGCGCAATCACTTCCCTGACAAGCCCATCCACACCATCTCCCTGGAGCGCCGAGATAGGAAGAGCTGCTGCAAAAGTGTGCAACTCCATATATTTTTCAGTCAGCGGTAACAATTTTTGCGGCTCAATCAGATCAACTTTATTCAATACTAAAAGCGTCGGCACCCTGATCAGGGAGAAATACTCCTGGTATTCTGCTTTGCGTTTTTCAAGTAAACTCGGGGTAGTAACTGAACTGTCATCAATGACCAAGACCACATCTGCTTCGCTCAGGCTATCCAGCGCCACGCGCATCATTTCCTTGTTCAGCATATCCCTGGCATTGTGGAGCCCTGGCGTGTCAAGCATAATCATCTGGTATCCCTCGCCGCTCACAATCCCCAGTATCCGGTTACGGGTTGTCTGGGGTTTGCTGGAGACGATGGTGATTTTCTGCCCGAGCAGGTAATTTAACAAGGTTGATTTTCCAGCATTAGGCGGGCCAATGATCGCTACGACACCTGAACGATATTCTTGATTACTCATTGCTCACTCACACTGTTTCACCAATAATCCAAAGAAAATAATGACAAAGCACGTCATACCTGCTATCCACTACAAGCTTACCATGACTTTTGACCCTTGTATATACGTTAGATGATGATCACTCTAGGCAATATTGTTGATTATATTGATGGCGGCAAGTTTATCTGCGGCCTCATTACCAGACTCTCTGATAAGCGTGTCCACCTTATCAATCAAAATGGACGCGAGATCAGCCTGCCCCAATCGCGGATTGTCAGCCTCTCCAAACAGCATTATAGGATTGATACGTCACGGGAAGAGCAGCTTGATCTGCTGCGCACCGCTGCGGAAAAGCGTGCTGCCTTTGCAGACGAAGTTGTGCTTGAAGAGTTGTGGGAGGTCATCGGGGAAGAGGAGCAACGGAGTTTTTCTGCTCCCTTTTTAGCTGAACTTGCCTTTGGTGAGGAATGTGATGATGATCGCGCTGCAGGGTTTGTACGGGCCGTGTTTGGTGACAGGTTGTATTTCAAGTATAAAAATGAAAAAATCACGGCTCATACCGGGGAACAAGTTGAACATCTGAAGGAAGAGTTCCAGAAGCAGCAGGAAAAAGAGCAGCTATTGGAAGAAGGTTCAACCTATCTAAAGCGCATTATGGAAGGCGGCACTGTAACGCTTCAGCAGTGGCCGGACAGGAACAAATGTCTGTATTGGCTCTCCCAGTACGTTCTCCACGGAAACGATGGTGAAGAGAGCGCATTAATCCGTAACCTGCTCAAACGTGCTGAGCTGACCGCACCCCATTCCGGTTATCATATCCTGGTGAAAGCTGGCTATTGGGATCGGGATGAAAATGTACCGCTGCTCAAATCTGAGTATCCCGTTGATTTTTCAGAAGCCTGTCTTGCCAATGCAGAACAGATACAAGAAGCCTCCCTTGAAGAGCTGCTGGAAGATCCAAAACGAAAGGATTTTCGCCACCTCCCCATCCTCACCATTGATGGCGCGTATACCAAAGATTTTGATGACGCGCTCCATTTTGAAAAACTGGACAATGGTGTGCTCGTCGGCATCCATATCACTGATGTCAGCTATTACATTTCACCCCGTGCACCTCTTTTTGCCGGGGCTCAGGAACGGGCGACCTCCCTCTATTTTCCAGAAGGGCACATCCCCATGCTGCCAAAATCCTTATCCCTGGATGTATGCAGTCTGATTAAGGGCAAAATCCGCCCAGCGGTCAGTTTTCTGGTTACTCTGGATAATGACTGTAACATCACGCACACCTCAATCGTGCCTTCCATTATTGAGGTTAAGCGACAGCTGAGCTACCGCGAAGCAGACACCCTGTTACAAAAGGATCATGACCTTGCCGGGCTGAACGGGATATGGAAAAAACTCCGCCAGAACCGGGTGGAGAAAGGAGCACTCTTACTCCCCTTCCCTGATGCCAATATCGATATTCGCGACCGCAATAATATTCAAATATATTTATCGCCTGTTGATACGCCTTCCCGAAGCCTGGTCTCGGAGTTAATGATTCTGGCAAATGGAGTTGCTGCTGATTATCTTGCCGGACGAGGTGCTCCAGGTCTGTTCCGCTCCCAGGCTCCACCCAAGAAACGGCTTATCTCCGGGACCAGTAACAGCCTGACTGATATTGCGCTGCAACGTCGCTTTTTATCCAGAGGCGAGCTGACGGCCCATCCCAAACCCCATAGCGGTTTGGGCCTCAACAGCTATACCACCATCACCTCGCCCATCCGCCGCTTCCTTGATCTGGCCATGCAGCACCAGCTGAGCAACATGATTCATGGCAAGGGCATTCTTTTCTCTGCTGAAGAGTGTAAAACCTTTGCTGGCACCATTCAGCAAAAACTGAGCCGCGCCAACGGAGTGCGCCAGCAGCGTCACCGCTACTGGATGCTGCGCTATCTGGAACCCAGGCAGGGGCAGAGGCTTAACGCCCTGGTGGTCGGTCAAGGCCCCAAGCGGGTAAACCTGATCCTCACCGATTGCCTGTTTGATGTTGACTTGCCGGTAAACACCTACTTCCCGGTTGAAGTGGGCGACAATGTCCGTATTCGGTTAGCCAAGGTGAACCCACTGGATAATGTCCTTAAGGTGGAGTGGTAAAAAAACCACCCTACTCATATACGTCTGCATCTTTAAAGCGAACACCGGCCTTATCCTTTTCTGAAAGCAGCGGTTCACCATCAAGCGGCCACTTTATACCTAAATCCGGATCATTCCAGATAATCTCCCGCTCATGCTCAGGCGCATAATGAGCGGTGGTCAGGTAGAGAAACTCTGCACAATCAGAAAGCACCATAAAACCATGGGCAAAGCCTTCTGGAACCCAGAACTGTTTTTTGTTTTCAGCACTGAGGGTGATCCCTGCCCACTTGCCAAAGGTGGGAGAGCTTTTGCGCAGATCAACGGCCACATCAAACACCTCACCGGCGATTGCGCGTACAAGCTTCCCCTGGGGCTGCTGGATTTGATAATGCAAGCCACGCAGCACCCCTTTACTGGAGCGGGAGTGGTTCTCCTGCACAAAGGGTTTTGTCAGCCCTGTTTGTGCTTCCCAGCGTTGCTGGTTGAAACTTTCAAAAAAGAACCCGCGCTCATCGCCAAACACCTGGGGCTCGATGATCAATACATCCGGGATATGGGTAGCAATTACCTTCATACCTAACCTCTGTCTCTATACATTTTGTCGTAATACAAGCCATAGGAGCCATCAATAATGGTATCTATCCACTGCTGATGAGCCAGATACCAAGCTACAGTCATCTTAATGCCTCACTTTCAGCCCACTTTTCCTATGGATGACAAAACCCTGCTAATGCAGTATGGTTAGCAGTTAACATCACTCATAAATACCATTTTTGATGCGCTAAAAAATGTAATGAACCGCATTTGTACACAGCTTATTTTTCTCTTCTTCCTTCTTGTTCTCCCGGCAGGAATACTTATTGCTGAGGATACCTCCTCTCTTGAGCCAGAGCTGAAAGATATCATTGTAACCACTTCAAGCACGGATCTGATCCTCTTTGCCGCAGTGAAGAACTCCTTTACCGAGCAAATGATTAACGGGGTTCAAAATGGTATTCCCATCACCTTCACCTTTTATCTGAAGCTGGAAAAACTCCGCTCTTACTGGTTCGACGAAACATTGGTGGATACCAGTATAACCCACACCATGACCTATGACAGCTTAAAAGAAGAGTACACAATTGCACGTTCTAACAATAATGGGAAAGTAAAAACTACTCGCTCATTGGACGAAGCACAGCAACTTATGACGGAGCTGAACAGCGTACACGTCGTAAAGCTCAGTGAACTGGAACCTGATGCCCCCTATAGCTTACAGCTCAAAGCAGTCCTTGAAAAAAACACCCTGCCCCTTGGGATCCACCATGTACTGCCGCTCACATCCTTATGGGATTTTGAAACAGACTGGCGCGCCATTGAATTTCGCTATTGAGCTCTTTGCTTAACGGTTACCCATGCTCACACCTGAACAAAAACAGAAAAAGCAAAAACTGATCCGTTATGTGATCATTGCCTGTTTCCTGCTCATCCCTTTTCTGGGTTACCTGCAAAAAGGGCTGCTTGCCGGTGAGTTCAACCTTCCGCTTTCCAGCACAGTCCTCATCTTTGCCTTAATTAATATCAACGGGTTGCTGCTGCTGTTAATGGTCTACCTCGTACTGCGCAACCTGATAGAGTTGGTGTTTGATCGCAACCAGAAACTTTTGGGTTCACAGCTTCGGACCAAACTGGTCATTTCTTTTGTCGGCCTCTCCCTGTTCCCCACCATCCTGCTCTTTGTTGTTTCGTTACGCTTTGTGTCCACCTCCATGGACTACTGGTTCAACTCTAATATCGAAGATTCGCTGGATTCTTCCCTTAAGCTGGCTCAATCCATATTTCGTGATACGGAAAACCGAGTGAACAACCTTGGATCGCAGCTGGCAGAGCTTCTGGAAAACAACACCATTGACATAAAAAATATCACTGCTCTTGAAGCACTTTTTCAGCGCACCCTGGCCATCGCACCTCCTGGTGCTCCAGACAGTATCGCCTTTATTGATGGCAATGGTAACCTACTGCTGGCCAGGCGTGGCCCACGACTCCAGCCCATAGTCCTCCCTCAGGTACCCACAGAGGCCATGCGTCAGGCAGCGCTTAAGGATACACCTGAAATCATTTCCCTGAAAACCACCTTGGGTGAGCTTATCCTGGCTATCGTTCCGGTGGATTTGCCCCAATACTACCGGCAGCCCGCCTTTCTGGTGACTTCCCTGCTCATCCCCACCACCAAACTGGAACACATGCAGGCTGTGTCAGATGGCATCACCGGATATCGTCAGCTGGTTATTTTAAAAGCCCCAATCAAGCTCAGCCTGATCATCATGATGCTCATCATCACCCTGTTGATCCTCTTTGGTGCGATCTGGTTTGGTTTTTATATTGCCCGGAGCCTGACCGTGCCAATTAACAAGCTTGCCACAGCAACCCGGAAAATAGCTGATGGTGATCTTGATTTTGTGATTGAAAAGGAATCCGATGATGAAATGGGGCTTTTGGTTGATTCATTTAACTCCATGACCGCAGACATCCGAGCTTCTAACCAGAAGCTCAATGTCGCTCACCTCGCGCTCCAGGAAAGCAACCTGGTTTCAGAACAGCAGCGACGCTATCTGGAAACTATCCTGGAAAACGTGGCAGCAGGAGTGATCGCTCTAGATGAGAGCAATAAAATCACTACCATAAACAGGTTTGCAGAAGAACTGCTCCATATTAAATCCAAGCGGTTAGTAGGCAAAGATTTCCACGACTTCCTCCCAAAAACCCATGTGCTTATTGTGGAAAGCTTTATTAACGAGCTTCTGGCAACTGATAAGCAATCCATTGAGCGCCATTTACGGGTTACTGTACGCCAGGGCGAGACCCTTTCCCTCCAGGTGAATATTACCCGCATGGTTGACCGGGAGCAGCAGCATATCGGCTTTGTTATCGTGTTTGACAACCTGACCAAGCTTGAAAAAGCCCAGCGGCTGGCTGCCTGGCAGGAGGTTGCGCGGCGCATTGCCCATGAGATCAAAAACCCGCTTACCCCTATTCAACTCTCTGCCCAGAGACTGCGTAAACGTTATCTGGAGCGGATTGGAAACGATAAGGATATCTTTGATCAATGCACCACCACCATTGTTAATCAGGTGGAAGAAATCAAACGGCTGGTCAGTGAATTTTCAGACTTTGCCCGCATGCCAAAGGTAAACAAGCAAAAAGGTGACATTGCAGCCATTGTTCAGGAGATGTATATCCTCTATCAAGAGGCCCATAAACATATCCACTTCACCTTTCATGTGGATGGTACTCTCCCTCTTTTTTCTTTTGACCCGGTCCAGATTAAGCGGGTAGTGATCAACCTGCTGGATAATGGGGTCAATGTGTTGGAAAATGGCGGCTCAATTGCTATACAGCTGAAAAGACGAAGTCATAAAAAGGGTATCCAACTCACTGTGGCTGATGATGGGCCAGGCATCAGTGAAGAGGTAAAGCTGCGACTCTTTGAGCCCTATTTTTCCACCCGTAAATCCGGGACCGGCTTGGGGCTTGCCATTGCGCATACCATCATTACAGAACATAATGGTACCATTCTGGTAAGGGATAACACGCCCAAGGGGACGGTGTTTACAGTTGAATTACCCCTTGAAGAGTGATACCTGTCTTGCCACGTTGTTATAACTTCACCACCTACTGCGTATGTCAACACCCATTCTCATAATAGACGACGAGCAACCCATCAGGGAATCCCTTTCCGGCATTTTAATGGATGAGGGCTTTACGCCCTTGACTGCCGGCACTGCTGAGGAAGGCTTACAGGTATTAGCTGATGAAGAAGTACACCTGGTGTTGCTGGATATCTGGATGCCAGGCATGGATGGACTGGAAGCGCTCAAGCTGATGAAGAAGCAGTATGATATCCCGGTTATCATGATCTCCGGCCATGGAACCATTGATACCGCTGTCCAGGCCACCCGCATTGGCGCCTTTGATTTTATCGAGAAGCCGCTCTCCTACGATAAGATTATCCACGCGATCAACAAAGGGCTCCATGTGGCCAGCCTTGAGCGGGAAAACCGCTTACTGCGTGAAAGCGGGCCCCCAAAACCCAATATAACGGGGAAAACAGCCGTTATAGCATCATTGCGTGAGCAGATTGAGCGAGTGGCCCCAACCGATGCCTGGGTGCTGATCCGGGGTGGTCATGGGACAGGGAAAGAGCTGGTGGCGCAGACCATCCATCGCAAATCTCACCGCTCTCATCGCCCTATGATTGAAGTGAACTGTGCTGCCATCCCGGAAGAGCTTATAGAATCAGAACTCTTTGGTCACGTCAAAGGTGCCTTTACCGGTGCAACAGAACCCAAAAAGGGAAAATTTGACCAGGCCAATGGTTCTACTCTGTTTCTTGATGAGATCGGCGACATGAGCCTTAAAAGCCAGGCCAAGGTGCTCAGGATTCTTCAGGAGCAGAAGTTTGAGCGGGTTGGTGGAGCCAAGACCATCAATGTGGATGTGCGTGTATTGGCGGCAACCAACAAAAATCTTGAAGAGGAAATAGAAAACGGGAATTTTCGTGAGGATCTCTTTTACCGTCTCAATGTTGTTCCCATTACGGTTCCAGATTTAAAGGAGAGGAAAGAAGATATCCCCTTGCTGATTGAAGACTTTGTTAAGGCGTATAAGCAAAAGGGATTTGGTGAAAAACACTTTTCAACTGGAGCGCTCACCATGCTCATGCAACATCATTGGCCAGGGAATGTGCGGGAGCTGAGGAATATGGTGGAACGGCTGGTCATAATGAGCCCTGATGACATGATAACCGAAAAAGATGCAGCCCTCTTTCTCGGGGTAAAAACAGAGACAGCGTCGCCTGATCAATCATCCTTTGCCCAATTGCAACACCTTCCGTATAAGGAGGCACGCAAGGAGTTTGAGGTTGCCTATCTGAAAGCCAAGTTGGTTGAGCAGGAAGGGAATATCTCCAAAACCGCTGAAAAGGTTGGAATGGAGCGAAGTCATTTATATAAGAAGCTGAAAACGTTAGGCATTGATGCTGCAACAATTATCGATCAATAACAACAAAGGAATAAAAAATGATTTTTCCGGAATATCGACCAAGAAGAATGCGTAAGAATGCAACCCTGCGGGCAATGATCCGTGAAACCCGCTTAAGCCCCGAACAGTTGGTGTTGCCACTGTTTGTTATGCCAGGCAAAGGAGTGCGGGAGGAGGTCAGTTCCATGCCCGGGGTATTCAGGGTGTCGGTTGATCAGTTGCAAAAAGAGGCTCAAGATTGCAGAGATTTAGGCGTTAATTCCGTTATTTTGTTCGGGCTGCCGGAGAAGAAAGACGGCTTAGGCTCTGGTGCTTACGCAAAAAATGGCATTATTCAAACAGCGATAAAAGAGCTGAAAAATAAAACTCCAGAAATGAATGTTATCACTGATGTCTGTTTATGCGAGTATACTGACCATGGTCATTGCGGGTGTCTGCACGGACATGAAGTGGATAATGATGCCACCCTGGAATTACTCGCCAAAACAGCCCTTTCCCATGCTGAAGCGGGTGCGGATATGGTGGCTCCATCAGATATGATGGATGGTAGAATCAGTGAAATACGCTCGGTTCTAGATGAAAACTCCTATCACATGACCCCGATCATGTCCTATGCAGTAAAGTATGCCTCCGCCTTTTACGGTCCCTTCCGTGATGCAGCAGAGTGTGCTCCACAATTTGGTGATCGTGAAAGCTACCAGATGGACCCGGCTAACAGCAGAGAGGCACTCAGGGAAGCAACCCTTGATGTGGAGGAAGGGGCAGATATCCTGATGGTAAAGCCTGCAGTGGCGTATCTGGATATCATCAGGCAGTTAAAAGATGAATTTGATTTGCCAGTTGCTGCCTATCACGTAAGCGGTGAATACGCGATGATTAAGGCTGCTGCTGAAAAGGGATGGATTGATGAAAAGCGGGTAATGGCTGAGACCTTACTGAGCATTCATCGTGCTGGTGCTGACATTATCCTTACTTACTTTGCTAAGGATATGGCCAGGTTGCTTGGCTAAGTGTTCTTCACACTTTTTTGCGGAAAATCCCTTTTTCTATGTGTACAAACAAAAAAACGTACCCCATCACAGGGTCACGTTGAAGTGGCCAGCCTGATCCGGAGCCAGGATCCTGTAGAACCAGGTCGTATATGCCAGGGTTGTCATCAAGTATATCACTGATCGTTTTCCAATCATTCGCCTTGGGGTGATCAGGGGCAGCCTCTGCCAGAAGAAGCTGCTGATTGTGAGCTTTTCGCATCTTTTTTGATCTCTGAAATAATGAGTTAAGTAATTTTAGCTGGTTACGGAACTCCCCTTACCGGAAATCGAGGAAGAAGCACCCAGCCAAGGCAATTAATTTTCTCACGAAAAATAAAAAATTACCTTCTTGCGGACAGACACCAGCCAGCAGCCCGTACCGAGTATTGCGCAATGCGCTCAACCACCTCTTGGGCACCCTTCACTTCCAGCTCAGCATTACAGGATCCCATGTTTAACTCACAGCGTTCTTTAAGCTGGTGAAAAAGAGGCGTTACTTACTTGCGCAAGCAATTATATCGCTGGGCAAATAGTTTATTTATTGTTATTATCCATAGTAAGGTATGGTGAAATGTCGTTTCACTCTTTCCGGTATCGAAAAAACAATGCGCACTCGCCTCAACCGCTGAGTTATTTAATCATCATGGTAGAATTCCGATCGCTTTAGTGTAGCGGGGAATACAACAGGTGCAATTTTGTGCCATAGACTCATTTATTTGTAAAAGGAGAATTATTATGAAAAGGAAATCGTTACTGATAGGGCTCACCCTGGCCTTATCTATGGTTTTTCTAGGTTCTGCTCTGGTCACAGATACCATGGCCGGCAAAAAGAAGCATAAGTTGAAAATCGCCCAGACCCTCTATCCAAGGCCAAGTGCCCATATGGATTCGATTCAGCGCGTTGCCGATGAAGTAAAGAAGCAGACCAACGGGAGAATTACGTTTAAGGTCTACGGACCTGAACTTGGTGACTGGAACGAACTCAATGAAATGGTGAATCGTGGCGACATTGACATAATGGTGAGCCCGATGTCCGCCACCTATGATCCCCGCTGGAATGTTACCTTTGCCCCTTATATTGTCACCAGTTATGATGAGGCAAAAGAGGTATTCGGCCCGAAGGGTTTCATGGACGAAATGTTTCGTTCCTGGGCAAAAGACATCAATATGTATTGGCTTGGCACCTGGATTCAGGGCTTTTCCGGGATCAGTCTCAGTGGCAACCCAGCCACCACGCCGGCAGAAGCTAAAGGGATCAAGATCCGCACCCCGCCGATTGCAGCATTTGAATGTTATTTGAAAAAACTGGGCTTCACTCCCAGCCTGATTCCTTACAGCGAAGTCCCCACCGCAATCAGTACGGGTGTAGTTGATGGGCAAGCTGGAGGCGGTCCTTTCCAGACCTATAGCTGCTGCAGAGACCTGAACACATATTTTGTCTACTATCGCGACTATCTTGAAGTATGGGGCTATACAATGAACCTGGATCGCTGGAATGAGCTTGAACCCGATGATCAGGCACTAATCCAGAAGATCGTCAGCGAAGAGGTTGCCAAAAGAATGGTTGGTGCTGAGAAAGAAGATCAGGAATATCTTAAAAAACTCACTGACCACGGCCTGACCGTTGTTGATCTTGCCGATACTCCGGAAAAACTGAAAACCGCCCGCGATGCCTGCCGGGAATGCTGGACTGAACTGGACAAGCTGGTTGGTAAAAAATGGATGGATAAAATCCGTAAGGAAGTCGGTGTCAAGGTAGAGTAATACGCTGGAGCGTCACAGGATGCAGCAGATGTCTGAAAGCAGGCATCTGCTGCAACGACAACGGCAAAGGGAAACGAATTTGCAGAGAAACTCAGCACCTGAGGCATCCATTTCGTAAGAACAAAAAGGGGTAAATGCATGGCAGCAATTACACAAATCATTCAACAAAGCAATACCATGTTACGACGGGCGATGTCCATCATCATTGTTCTGGTTACGGTGATGGCATCCTTTAGCATGCTGATGCAGGTCATCGCACGCTATGTCTTTGAGATAGCCATTTCAGGATTGGATGAACTGACAGGGCATATAGCGGTCTGGATGTACATGATGGGGGCAGCCTACGGCAGCCTTAACAAAACTCAAATCAAGGCAGAGATGGTTCACCTGTTCATCAAGAACAGAACCGCTCTGTGTTGCATCCGTGCGGTGACAACAACTATTGGCGCCATTATCGCCGGCTATATGGTTCACTGGAGTTATGGTTACGTCAAATGGAGTTTTATGAAACATGAAGTCACTCCTACCCTTCAGCTGCCAACGGTCATCTTTCAATTTCCCATTCTGTTAGGGGCAATACTCATGGTCATCTACTTTCTACGGGAAGCCTTTGATCACATGTGGGAAGCCTTTCATCCACCCTCTGCAATGAAATAAGGAGTTTACCATGATTACCCTTGCAATTGGCCTTAGCATCCTCATCGTATTCATGATTTTGGGTGTCCCCGTTGCCATGGCCTTTGGTGCGATGGCTATTTACCTGTCCACCAGCTTTGACATCAGTTCACGCCTACTCATTCCAACAGCTTTTTACCAGATCAAATCAGTGGTCTTGCTGACTATTCCCTTTTTTATCCTAGTCGGCACCTTAATGAGCACCGGCGGCCTTGCCGAGCGGCTGATTGATTTTGTTAATTCATTCGCAGGTCGAGTCCGCGGTGGCCTGGGTGCCGTTACCGTCGTTGCATGCGCCATGTTCGGTTCAATTGGTGGTTCCTGCTCATCGGCCGTTGCAGCCATCGGCACGATCATGATCCCGCGTATGGAGGAAAACGGCTATTCCCGCGGTTACTGCACTGCCCTTGTAGCCTGCTCATCCATCCTGGGGCAGTTGATCCCCCCCAGCGTTCCCATGATTTTATTCGCCCTGGTCACCTATCAGTCAATCCCTGGCTGTTGGCTGGCTACCATCGGCCCCGGCATACTGGTCATTTGTATCTTTTGCATCTTCAATTATTTTATGGTGCGCAAGATGCCCATTAAAACCATGCCTAAGCTGGATCTTAAAGACCAGTTAATTGAAATTCGTAAAGCCACTGGCCGGGCAAGTCTGGCACTGCTGCTGCCGATTCTCATCCTGGGTGGAATATATGGGGGGATAGCGACCCCGACCGAGATGGCATGTATTTCGGTATTCTATGTTATTCCAGTGAGTATGTTTGTCTACAAAAGCCTGACTCTTAAACAGTTAGGCCAATCGATTATTTCTGGAGCAACCACCACTGGCGTACTTATTCTGATGTTTTTCTTTGTCATGATTAACACCCGGATCATGACCATGGAACAGTTACCTCAAGAAATGGCCACCTGGATCATGACTGTTTCGCCGAATAAATATGTGCTTCTGCTCATGGTCAATCTTTTTTTGCTGGGCATCGGCATGGTTATGGACGATATCAGTGGGACAGTAATCGCTGCAGCACTTCTGTTTCCGGTCATGGAAAAACTTGGCATTCATCCGCTGCATTTTGCCGCAATCCTTGGCGTTAACCTCGGTCTGGGCAATGTAACGCCACCGACGGCACCTATCCTCTACCTTGCCGGCAGGATAGGTCGTTGCCAAATTGAACATTATCTGAGGCCCGCACTGATTCTGATGTATCTGGGTATGCTGCCTGTAGTATTGTTGGTTACATACTGGCCAGGACTCTCTCTATTTCTGCCAACCCTGTTTGGTTATGTTAAGTGATCTTGGTCCCCTGCATTGTTAAAAATAAACAGTCCATCAGGATGAAGCATACTGCTGACATCAATGCTAGGCTTTTCGAGATTCTACAGAAAATACATTCTGTGAATTGCCTCAATTGTTACAATTGACAACGGTGCTTCTTGCATATCTTTCCCTTCCCTTTTTCAAAATCAAAAGGAGGGGAGGGAAAGATAAAAAACTTGTGTAGCTGACCACAGGCACTTCATCTTTGCACGATCACTCCTTCCCGCATACCTCTTATACACGGAGTCTCACTTTGTTCGCTTACCTGCTCAAAAGAGTGGTTGCACAATTCTGTTGCACCTGTGACCAGTTACACGTCAGAAGCAGAGAATAATGAAAAAGTACCAACCCCGTGATTGGTTACAAAAATTTGAAACAATAACACTTCTTCTGCAAGAGCCCTACTCCCCAATCCATCACAGGGTGGAGCCATACAAAAGCATCACTACACGTATTGCGACCTTCCTTATCTCGTACTTTCCCGTATGGAGGTGGCTATACGTGTAACTCTAAGAGCTATGCTCACGACGTCACAGGAATAATTACCACCTCTACCCGCCTGTTCATGGCGTCACTGGAAGAGATAGGCCGACTTTCACCATACCCAATTGCTCTTATCCTGTCAGGAGCTACTCCCTGCTGAATCAAAGCATTTTCAACAGTGCGAGCCCTTCGCAGGGAAAGCTGTTGATTATATTGTTCAGACCCTTTTGTATCGGTATGGCCACCAACCTCTAACAGCGTTTGTGGATACTTGTTGAGCACTGATGCCATCCTTGCTATCTCGCCATAGGCCCCAGGAAGTAAGTCACTGGAATCGTATGCAAAAAAAGCTTCCCCTTTAAACGTTGCAACAAGAACATCCTGACTGCGTCGTATACTTGCAGCTTCTGAGCTTGCCATTGCGTTGCGCAGGTCTCGTTCCTGATTGTCCATATACAATCCAATCTGGTTACCTGCTATTCCTCCAAGTGCAGCTCCAATCCCGGCACCGATAAGGGTCGCTTCAGTATCACCACCTATGGCCTGTCCCAGTAGTGCTCCTGCACCGGCACCAACGCCTGCGCCAATGGCTGAACCTTGTTTCTGGTTGGTATCAAGGCTGGCGCATGAGGTTAACAGTATTGCAACAACACTTACAATAACACACCTGAATGATTTCATTTTTTCCTCTTTTTTCTCATGTAAAATTTGGTTGATAAACAATACACATGCTGGATACTATAATAAAAAAGATATGAGATGTTACTCCTCTCTTCAATGGTACAAAAAAGCCGCTCCCAAAAAGTGAGAACGGCTCATATAAAAAAACTCTGGAATGGCTATAAATCGCCCCTGTCAAACAGGTCTCTACGATCTTCAACAAACCAGTTGATAAACCGCTCTAGGCCATTTTGCATAAACCTATCAAAATCCCACGGGTCAGTGGAGAGGTGTTCAAGATACTCATCTTTAAACGCATACGTCCAAGCCTCAGTGGTGGTACCATCGATAAAAGACACCGAGACCTTTATCCGATCGTACTTATCGCCTTCAAAAGCATCCAGCTTCTCCATATCCTCTTCATCTATACCCCAGTAGACCTTACCGCATACTGAACAGTCATCTTCCAGTTTAATACCAGGATACTCCGTACTTTGTACCCGATATCTTGCCCAGTTATTAAGGGTTGCTTCCTGCCCTTCATAGGCTTTACCAGTTACCGCTTTCATAACCAGAGGTGACTGCAGTGTGCCGTAACAAAAGAGTGATATATTTCCCATTTCGGTCCTTATCAGTTGTACAGTTCAAGTGACTTTACTTACTCATCTATGGAGCAAACAACTTTCAAGTAAAAAAACCACAGAGATTTACTGCCGGGATAGGTATTGATACCCCTAAAGCAATACATTCAGAATGGTAAGCATAACGCAACTCTTTCATTTTTCCAAGCTTGTAAGATAAAAAAGGGTGTTGTGAAACCGGCTTTAGCTAATCTGAGGCTTGCAGGGATCAGATGGGCAGTGGTTTTTACCCACATTTCTTCATGAGGCGGCTTGTATTGTCAGTCACTTTATTTTACAAAATACCGGTACTATTGGGTCTGATTATACCATTGGTGAAAAGTGGAGACCTCAGAACAAAGAGAAATTTACGTCAAAAGTAAGAAAATCATGAGAAATGCGGGTTAGCTTTCTTCCCGTAACAGCAGAATGAAGCCAAAGATACCCATAAACAGGTGGATGGAAAGAGCAGCTATCACCGGTGGAAGGTAGCCTGATTTGGCAAGTGATTGCATTATCCCCCAAATCCCCCAGCAAGCAAAAGCCATACCGCAGCTTACAGGTACAGCCAGCGAAAGATCTCTCCCCCATTTTCTATACACAATGAGCAGCAGGGGCAGCCCAAGAATCAGGAGCGGCAGGCCGAGGAGAATATACGAAATTCGGCCATAAAAGTTGGCCCAGGCCAGGTTCGTTTCGTCCTCAGACTTTTGGTGTTTGGTAGCACGAAACAGATCAAGCAGGGAGAGTTCCAGGGTTTGGTATTCAGGAATAAAAAAATCATCTGGTTTTTCCTTGAAGTTAAAAACCTGGGAGGTAAAAAGCTTGGTTTCAAAACCATCTTGGTCGCCTGCAAACCGGTACTGGCCATCCTTCAAGGTCCATATCCCATTAGCCCAGTGAGCCTCTTTTGCAGTTATGTGGGTGGTGAGTTCATAGTCCTTGTTCCATACGACGTAGGAAAAAAAGCGGAAATCATGACTTTTTGCAGAGTCTTTGGCAAAGGAATAAAAACCGTCGCTGCCGCGATAGTAATATCTCCCGTTACGATAGATGCCCAGGGGAATGCGCCCTTTAACCTCCTTGTGCCAGATACGGTTGGTTTCAGCCACTGTTTTGGGAAGTACAAACTGGGACATACCGAGAAACAGAAGAGTAAAAAGCACTCCGGCAGCCAGAAGAGGAGCGGTAATTTTTCTCAGTGGTACTCCACAGGCTTTCACAGCGATGAGCTCGTTGGAATGATTAAGGATTCCTAACGTGACAACACCAGCGAGCAGAATGCATACCGGCCCCATTTGATCAATAATAAAGGGGATGTTGAGCAGGAAAAATTGAACGACCAGGGCCATGGATTTGCCCTTTTCCAGGAAGTTATCAATTTTTTCAAAAAAATCAATAAGCAGATAAATGGCAATGAAGCTTGCCATCAACATCATGATATTGCGTAAAAATTGAGAAAAAACGTAGCGATAAAGAAGTATCACAGCAGGTAAATGTAGAAAAACTGAAGTTGATGATAAGCAGCCATAAACGTTGGCGGAACCGTTGGTGTTGCTCCATAACACGAGATCCTGAATCCGTGACGGTTTAGAGCCTGATTATTCATAACGTATTGTTCTGGCCAAGTAAAAAGGAAAAACCACGATATCAGGCTCACTCAACCGCCTTGTATCTGCACTGTTTTTGAACGCTCACAGATTCAGGACGAGATACTATACACACTGGAATATGGAAAAAATTATTACCACGTCTGGGCCAAAAGCTAAAGGTGATTGTTTTATGGATGAAGCTTGAATAGAGGTCCAGTCGCCTCCAGTTCGGCACATTATTTTTTCTCAAGGCAAGAAAGAATGAAATAATATTATGTAATTTTGAGCAGTTAGATTGAGTTTTGTTGATGTGCACAAAGCTTGCTATTTTTTTCACCTCTGTGGTATAGTTGTGCTCCCTTGATGACCAGAGTTATTCTGATTGGAAAGGATGTTTTTTATGGATCAGCCAAAGTATACATATGCCCCTTTGGGCTTCCTGCAAGTAAACACGCAGAAGATACATTTTTATAATATTGTTATTTTGGCTGGCTGCTGATGCCACTGCACCTCCGGACTTTCTTGGACTGTAGTGGCTTTTTTTATGACAAGTAGCATATGACGAAACGATTAGAAAAAATTGCGGACAGCGTTACCCAGAGCGCAAGTAAAAACTCTGCTGCAGCACGTCTGCAAGGGCTTCAGGATATCTTTGAAAGGGAAGATGAGGTTCTTATTCTCATCAATGCCGACCCCGATGCAATCGCCTCTGCCATGGCAGTAAAAAGGCTGCTCAGCTACCGGGTACAAAATGTCACCATCGGCTATCCAAATGAGATTAGGCGACTGAATAACATCACCATGGTGGAGCGGCTTAAAATCCCACTGGAACGGATGCATACCCTCCCGATCAAGGATTACTCCAAGTATGTTTTGGTGGACTCCCAGCCCACCCATCTTACCTGTTTTGAGAAAATAGAGTTTGACGCAGTTATTGATCATCATCCGGTTACCAAGGGATGGGATGCTGATTTCATCGATATTCGTCCGGAGTACGGAGCTGTTGCCTCCATGATGGTGGAATATCTGCGTTCAGCCAACATAAAGCCCTCTGTGGCTTTGGCAACTGCGCTTTTCTATGGAATTAAGGTTGATACCCAAAATTTCCAGAAAAAGAACATGCAGGTTGGGGATGGGATATCCTTCCGCTACCTGTTCAACATTGCCAATTTGAATCTGGTCCGTAAATTCGAGCTTACGGAACTAAGGCGCTCGGAGTTGAAATACTTCCGTATCGCTTTAAATGAGGTGAAAACCAAAAAGGGGCGAGCCTATGTTCATCTGGGCAAAGTGGGCACCCCTGATATTCTGGTTATCATTGCTGATTTTTTTAATCGCGTGGATAAGTTTGACTGGGTTCTTGTTTCTGGTGTTTATGGGGAAAAGTTGGTGGTTATTTTTCGCTGTGACGGGTATCGAAAAAATGCTGGCAAACTCGCACAGAAAACCTTTGGAGAGTACGGTCCTGCCGGTGGTCACAAGGAAGCGGCCAGGGCTGAGGCCCCGATAAAAAATCTCCCCTTACGTGAAAATCAGGAGTTTACCACCAATACCCTGATTCGCATCGTTACCCGCCACGTAAAATAAGCTTACATCACACGCTTTTTTCAGGTGTCATTCTCACGTTCTTCTCTGCATCCGGGTTGTGGGTATTATTGCTTGCGTGAGCAGGCCATTATGCAATAGTATGCGCTGAGTATAGTGTTTTTTCTCTTTACTGTTGGGGTGATAGTGAAAAGAAAAAGCCCTTAAAAATAGAGGTACAGATATGATTAAACCAACTATCCTGGCCATGATTCTGGCCGGGAGCCGAGTGGGAGAGCTGGGTGTCTTAACCCATTATCGGCCGAAATCTGCAGTACCCTTTGGTGGGTTTGCCCGGGTTATTGATTTTCCCTTGTCCAACTTGCTCCATTCGGGCATTGAGCGAGTTGCCATTTTAAGTCAGTATCGCTCGTATTCCCTGATTAATCATATCGGGACAGGCGCTGCCTGGGACATGGTAGGCCGCAATCGCGGCATTTCAATCCTGCCACCCTTTAAGGATTATGAAAGCCCGGACTGGTACCGAGGCTCAGCGGATGCAGTGTATCAAAATTTTGATTTCATTAGATATCATAATCCCGCCAATTTACTGATTTTGTCTGGGGATCATGTGTATAACATGGATTATCAGGAGATGATTCAATACCACAATGATACCAACGCAGACCTTACGGCAGCCTTTATCAAGATAGATAAACAGGCAGCGTCCCGGTTTGGAATTGCTGAAATAGCCGATGACAGCGTTAAAGGCGGTAAAATGCTCTCTTATGAGGAAAAGCCTCTAAATCCGAAAGGAGATTGGGCTTCATTGACGGTGTTCTGCTTTAAACCTGAGGTGCTGTATAAAGTGCTGCGTGAAAATCAGCAGAACGACTCCTATGAGTTTGGCCGTGATATCATCCCCCTTATGATGGAGCAGAATTATACTGTTCACGGCTATAAATTTGCTGGGTATTGGGGCTACACAAAGACCATTGACGAGTACTGGCAAACCTCCATGGATCTGCTTGGCAGTGAGCCCAAAATAGATATGGAACGCTGGGGAATACGTACCAACCTTACCCACCGAAATATTTCAGGATGCCAGCCACTTAAGGTTGGTTATTCTGGCAGTTTTGAGAACTCCATGGCCTACAATGGCTGCATTGTTGAAGGGACGGTTCGTAACTCTATTTTGTTTCCTGGTGTTCGGGTGGAAAAAGGTGCTGAAATAGTTGATTCGGTGCTTTTTTTTAATAATCATGTCCAAGAAGGGGCAAAGCTGTGTAGAGTGGTCAGCGATGTGAATACTACCTTTGGCCAGAATACGCAAATTGGGGTGCCGGGTAAGGAAGGCCCGGGTAATGTCAGTGTTGTTGGCTGGAACAACAAGGTACCTGGCGGCACAACCATTGGCAGTGGATGTACTGTGGCCCCGTGCATTGATGAGTTCAGATGGCCGGAAAGAGCTATTAAAGACGGGGAGGAACTGCAATGAATCCAACCAATGACGCCTTGGTACTCTTGTTAGCTGGTGGTATCGGCAGTCGACTGAATTTACTTGTAGGGCACCGGGCCAAACCAGCGGTTCCCTTTGGCGGAGTGTACCGCATTATTGATTTCAGCCTGTCTAATGTGATGAATTCCGGTATGAAAAAGGTCGGGGTTTTAACCCAGTACAAGCCTCTCTCGCTCATGGCCCATGTGGGTACAGGTGAAGCATGGGATTTTACCGGGCGCACCCGTGGGGTTAAAATTTTACCCCCCAGAACCGGAGAAAGCGATTCCGACTGGTATAAGGGAACCGCTGATGCTATCCGACAGAATATTGATTTCATAAAAAATAATCCTTCAGAGCAGATCATTATTCTTTCCGGTGACCATATTTATCGCATGGATTTTGACGCCATGCTCTCGTACCATCAGCATAAGCAGGCGGATGTAACCATCGGCATGATGGTGGTGCCAAAAAGTGAGATTCATCAGTTTGGTGCAGGGATCGTTGATAATCAAAATCGCATTATAGATTGGGAGGAAAAACCCCAGGAACCACGTACTAATCTCGCTTCCATGGGGATTTATATCTTCGATACCGAGTATTTGCTGAAAACGCTGGCTCGAGATAAGAAAGAGATTGATTTTGGGATGCATATTATCCCCCATGCCATTAAGCATGACACGGTTTTTGCTTATCCGTTTTATGGGTACTGGCGGGATGTTGGTACGATTCAGTCTTACTGGCAGGCGAATATGGATCTCATCCGTGAGAAGGCTGAAATATCACCTGAAGAGTGGGGCATCCAACCAAACCCTGCCTACGGTGACAGACCGATGGACAGGGCTCCAGCCCGGTTTATGAGTGGGAGCAGTGTCTCTTCTTCTTGGATTTCAGCAGGATGTATTATTGAAGGAACGGTTGAAAACAGTGTCCTTTCCCCTGGTGTCAGGGTTAAAAAAGGGGCAGTCGTGAGTAACTCGATTATTTTTGATGATGGCGTTGTTGGCGAGGGAGCACAGGTGGATTTAACCATTTGCGATAAAAGAGTACAGATCGGTGAGAATGTTGTTATCGGTAATAGCGACAACATGACCATGAGCAACAAAAAATACCCCAAGCATCTGTACACAGGTATTTCTTTAGTTGGAAAAGAAGCAAAAATCCCAGCAGGAGCCCAGATAGGAAGAAACTGTATTGTACAATTTGGTTTTGCAGAGCAGGATTTTAATGGTTCCCTGGAACTTGCTGACGGCGAAAGCATCTAGCTTGAAAACAAGAGCGTTTGCCTGCCATCTGTTACTTGACATTGGACATCCCAGACGATATAAAGTGCATCCATCCACAATATGAATCAACTGCTCCCGTAGCTCAGTAGGATAGAGCACAGGATTCCTAATCCTGGTGCCGCAGGTTCGAATCCTGCCGGGAGCACCATCATATACATCCAGGCTAGCAAGTGATTTCAGCTTGTTAGCCTTTTTTTGTTTTTCGGGGATTACGAAATCGTATTTATGTTAACTTGTTGTGTATGATTTCAGACTCGTATGTCTCTAATAAAGAGCTGATTTATTTTTCCGTCCGTTGATTATCTTCTATCAATTTTGAACAGGATTGTTGCCTCAATGTGCATATTCCAGTGATTCCGGCCACTCATTCCAGAGGAATCCGGCCAGGCCGTCGAAGCATAGCGATAGCGGCCATCATTTCCTTCTTGCTCTGAGGGTGGTTTTTCCGCCTCTTCAGACAAATCTGTGGGTGAACTCAGGAACAGGTAAGTCTCCAAGCGTATGATATAACGCGATTTCCCTCAGTTTATCGCTACGAAATCCAT
>PDQK01000037.1 GCA_002746685.1 Desulfobulbus propionicus
AGGCCCTCCCCCGCGGGGGGAGGGCCTCACCCCAAGAACTGGAGCTAGAATACAACTAAAAAAATGGGGGATGTGGTTCAGATTAGGGGCCACTTCAGAATAACCTAAGCCAAGGAGATGTAGTATGACTCGTGAAGAGATTCTAAAGATTATTGAGGAAAAGCATGTAAATTTTTTCCGCCTTCAGTTTGTTGATATTTTTGGCTTTATGAAGAATGTCGCCATTCCTAAAAGCCAGGTTATAAAGGCACTTGATGGCCAGATGATGTTCGATGGTTCTTCCATTGACGGCTTTGTACGGATTAATGAGTCTGATATGTATCTCAAACCAGACTATGATACCTTTGTTGTACTGCCCTGGCGTAATGCTGAAGGCACCAACGCTGCACGGGTTATCTGTGATGTATACAAAGCTGATGGAACCCCGTTTGAAGGCTGCCCAAGGGTAAACTTGAAGCGTGTAATTAAAGAAGCAAGAGAGCTTGGGTACAGCATGAATGTCGGTACCGAGTGTGAGTTTTTCCTTTTTGATAAGGATGAACAAGGATTCTCCACCACCAATACCAACGATGTTGCTGGATACTTTGATGTTGATCCTGATGATTCTGGAATTAACTGCCGGCGTAAGATCATCGAAACGCTGGAAGAGATGGGCTTTGAAATTGAAGCATCCCACCACGAGGTTGCTGAAGGGCAGCATGAAATCAATTTCAAATATTCCGATGCCCTTACCGCAGCAGATAACACGCTGACCTACAAGTGGGTTGTACGTTCCATCGCTGCTGAGTTTGGCTTCCACGCTACCTTTATGCCAAAGCCGATTTTTGGTGTCAGTGGTTCTGGCATGCACACCAACCAGTCCCTGTTTTATCTGGATGGCACCAACGCGTTTTATGATGAAAATGGTCCTTTGCAGCTCAGTGAAGTCGCGTACCAATATATTGCTGGTATAGCAAAAAACGCCAAAAGTTTTGTTGCTGTAACGAATCCACTGGTAAACTCGTACAAGCGGCTTGTTTCCGGTTACGAAGCACCTGTATATGTTGCATGGTCTGCCTCCAACCGCTCTGCCCTTATCCGTATTCCTGCTTCCCGGGGGATGGGAACCCGTACTGAGGTTCGTTGCCCGGATCCCGCCTGTAACCCATATCTTGCTCTGGCAATGATGATGGTTTCAGGGCTTGACGGGGTAAAAAATAAGCTGACTGCGCCGGATTCTATAGACATGGATATTTTTGAGATGACCCAAGCTGAAAAAGAAGCCGCTGGTATCGAAAGTTTGCCTGTAAGCCTTGAGGAAGCACTTGAAGCCTTCAAGGCCAACCCGCTTTCGAAAGAGGCTCTTGGTGAGCACATTTATGAAAAGTATATCGAAGGTAAAGAAGCGGAGTGGGATGCCTACCGTACCGCTGTAACTGACTGGGAACTCAAGAATTATCTGGATAATTACTAGCAGGATGTAGCGCATATATTGTGATTTTTGGCGGCCCTTGGGGCCGCCTTTTTTGTGGATAGGGACTGTTTGTTGAGTTATAGGATGGAAAATGGAAGAGGGGAGTGCTATGATCTACCTTTTGCCTGGTGAATGCATAATGTAAACAACGCATAGTGAGTTGAGTAACCTGTGAATCTTGGCCAATTACATCATATATTCCGGTCCAAAGAATGGCACCGTCAATGGGGCTTGGTTCGGTTGGTAAAAACCTGGGACCGCTTGCTGGGTGATCCCCTGGCAAAGGTGACCTATCCAGCTTTTTTTCGCGGTAACGTTTTGTGGCTGTTTGTTGAAAATTCAGCGTGGATGCAGCAGGTACAATTTCTCAAGCTTGATATTCTGGCTGCTGTGCAAAAGACTTTGCCAGAGGAGAGCATAGAAGATATTCGTTTTATGTTGGATCCAGGAAACGACCAGATACAAGAGAAAGCAGAACAGACAGCCCCGTTACCAGTAAATAAAGAGGCTGAGCAACATCTTAAAGATATGATAGCAGGTGTAAAAGATGAAAAGACCCGTCAGGCCTTACATAAGATGTGGTTGGCCTTTAACACAAATGGTGCAACCCTGAAGCCTGAGTGACTTTTACTTCAGATATTTTACCGTATGAAAATAGAATGAATATTACTGAACTCATAGGCAACACTCCTCTGGTTGCTTTGCCACACCTTTCCCCGTCTTCAGGTGTTCAGGTTTTTGGTAAACTTGAATCTAAAAATCCTGGCGGCTCCATTAAGGACAGGGTTGCGTTGTCATTGATTGAAACGGCTGAGAAAAGCGGAGAACTCACAAAAGAGCAGATCGTGCTTGAGGCAACCAGTGGCAACACTGGAATCGGGCTTGCCATGGTATGCGCTGCTAAAGGGTATAAATGCCAGCTCATCATGCCGGAATCTGCTTCCATAGAACGTCGCCTCATTATGCAGGCGTATGGCGCTGAGATTATCCTTACCCCAGCTAAAAAGAAAACGGACGGGGCCATTGAAAAGTCGTATGTCCTGGCCCGCGAGCATCCTGATCTGTATTTCCTGGCTGATCAATACAATAACGATGCCAACTGGCAGGCACATTACCACTCCACCGGCCCTGAGATTTGGGAGCAGACCAGTGGGAAGGTAACTGATATTATTGTAACTCTGGGAACCTCTGGCACCGCAATGGGATTGTCACGCTGGTTTAGAGATCATCACCCGGAGGTGCGTGTCGTTGCAGTAGAGCCGTATCTGGGTCATGCAATTCAGGGCCTGAAAAATATGAAGGAGTCGTATAAACCTGGAATTTTTGATAAGACCCTGCCGCATGCCATTGTCAATGTGGCGGATGAGGACGCCTTTGCAACCGTGCGACAGCTTGCCGCTGAAGAGGGCGTATTTGCCGGGATGAGCAGTGGTGCCGCTGCTTTTGCCTCAACCCAGTGGGGAAAACAGTTTGCTGATGCATGTATTGTGGTGATCCTTCCTGATGGTGGAGAGCGTTATCTGAGCACGCCGCTGTTTGTACCAAAGGGGGCAACTGAAAAAGCGTCGCAGCTTAAGCTGTATAACACCATGGCGGGCAAAAAACAGGTGTTTGAGCCGGTTAACAAGGAGCGCGTTACGCTGTATTCTTGTGGCCCTACGGCCTATGAAGAACCAAACATAGCGCATTTGAGAAGGTTCGTTGTCTCGGATTTGATTGTCCGTTATCTGCGTTTTCGTGGCTACCCAGTGGAATCCTATATGAATTTCACTGATATTGATGACAACACCATTGCTGGTGCTGACAAGGCCGGGGTCGAACTCAAAGCGTACACGTCACAGTTTATTGAGCAGTTTTTACACGCCGCCGGGGAGCTTGGAGTCGAAAAAGCGTCCGGCTACCCGCTGGCTTCTGAACATGTGGATGATATTATCGAATTAACCCATGACCTCATTCATAAAGGGTTTGCCTATGAAAAGCATGGGTCGATTTATTTTGATATCTCCAAGTTTAAGAATTACGGCAAGTTATCTGGCATTGATCTTGGCAAGATCAAGGTCGGGACCACGGTGGATCTGGATAATTACGAAAAGGACAATCCCCGTGATTTCACCTTACTGAAGCGTTCGACTCTGGCAGAGCTTAAAAAAGGGCTCTTTTTTGAGACCGACTGGGGGAATGTCCGTCCTGGGTGGCATATTGAATGTTCTGCCATGTCAACCAGGTATCTTGGTGAAACCCTGGATATCCATACCGCCAGCCAGGATTTGATGTTTCCCCACCATGAAAATGAGATTGCCATTGCAGAGTCCATCACTGGCAAACCACTGGCAAATTACTGGATGCATTCAGGTCTTTTGTTAAGGGATGGGAAAAAAATGGCAGCTGATGCCGGTAATGTGTTGACGTTTCAGGATGTTATGAACAAGGGCTTTTCAGCCAGGGCGCTGCGTTTTATGCTGCTCAGTGTGCACTACAGAAAACCTTTGGAATTTTCCTTTAAAAGGCTTGAAAGTGTGGCTGCGTCACTGAAACGAATTGATGCCTTTACCCGTCAGCTCCTTTGTACCCCTGTGGGATTACCGCATCCTGATTTAACCACTCACATCTCAGCCCTGGAACAACGCTTTGCTGATTCCATGGATGATGATTTGAACACCTCCGGTGCTATTGGTGCATTGTTTGATTGTATCAAAAAAATAAATCCAATTTTACAGGTAGGGCACCTGGACCAGGAGCAGAAAAATGACGTGCTGGACGCATTGCGATCCATCAATACTGTCTTGGGCGTACTTGAATTAAAAGAGTGTCCCCTCACGCCTGAAATTGACCGCTTGATACGCCAAAGAGAGCGGGCCAGGCAACTCAAAGACTGGACTGCGGCCGATAGCGTACGGGAAAAGCTTCTTGAAAAAGGGATTACTGTGCAGGATAGTGCCACAGGCACCATATGGGAAACAACAGAAGGGGGATAAGGGGTTGCGAAATGAAGCTTTTTACCTTCAAGGTTATGCAAGGTAACTAAGAAATTTACCTGGTGATTGATTTGAACATGTCTAGTTAAATAAAGTTCAAAGCTCAATACCTTGCCCGAAAAAACGGAAAAAAATCCTGGATTCCGGAAAAGTGAACAGTGTGACAATGTGGCACCCCTGTAACGTGCTGGAATTAAATGGTTTATATAGTCGTTACCTGGCTCGTTTTTTGCATTCTGTACAGTTGTTAATAAATTTCAAAAAGGAGAATAATATGAGAAAATCAATGTTATGTGCATTATTGGCATGTTTTTTTGTTGCAGCAATGGTTAGTTTGGTTGGTGCGGTCCCTCTTACATCTGAGTCTGTTATTACAAACCCCTCTTCAACCGACAATTTGTGGCGATACTCCCTACATACTAACAACCCCAATATAGAGAATTACCTTTGGGCAGCTGATGAAACAAGCCAGTACACCGCCACGTTTCAGGGGTATGTAAGAGGTGACAAAGGTCAATGGTCTCCAGCAAGCGACAGTTTCTATGGCGATGACACACGCTCTACGTATGTTTTTGAAACTTATTTAATGTCATCTGTAGAGCAAACAGTGAAGCTTTCAGCAGGTGGTGATGATGGTAGGTCCATATTCGTTGATGATACATTATTAGCCAAAGCTGGGTATGACCAAACCTCTGCTGGTGACTTGTTAATGTCAGCAAACACCGTATATAAAATTACACTAGCGCATAATAACTACAATGGACGATGGACGGTGTGGTTTAACATCAAAGGTGACTACGATTCATCAACAAATACCTATGGCTGGAGTGGTCCTTTCTCTCAAGCTCAAAATATTACTATGAATGCGGATGGTAGTTTTGGCCAAACAGCTGTTCCTGAGCCCACAACAATGCTTCTTTTTGGAGCAGGTGTAGCAGGTCTGGCAGCTCTAGGCAGAAGAAGAAAATAATAGTTTTCGAAGGTGATTATTAAGAGGCTGGGCTTATTTGTTCTGCCTCTCTTATTTTCATTGATAACGACAAAACTATATTCTTGGTATAATTGCCTTGTTCTTGATTTTCTGTTTTTAAGCGCCTTAACAAAAAATACTACAGTAGCCGCTGAAAAAGTTTACCTGTGTGTCAAGTTGATGAAGTCTTTCACTTTCATTATCACCAGTTTTACTTTTTTTTATTACGTTTTAAAAAGTGGTTAGGTAAGGATCAAGGGCGAAGATATTTTTGACTAGTTTTTTACTTGTAAAAATGAGACTAGTAAAAAAGACTCTTTTTTGGTAGAAGACAACTGCATTTTCTGGGGTTGGGTGTTCATGTGAGTGCACTACCCGAAAGTGAAATTTACAAAACAAGAGTGCGCCAGTAGCTCAGTTGGATAGAGCAACGGCCTTCTAAGCCGTGGGCCGGGGGTTCGAATCCTCCCTGGCGCGCCATAAGAATAAGGGGTCATTCAGCCGAATGGCCCTTTTTTTATTGGGTTTCCGACCAGTGATATGGGGAGCTTGGTTGACGCTTTTATTTCTTTTAAGGAAAAACTTGTCTTCATGGAGGTTACTCCTGGCAGGCGTCGGATAACGTTGCGGGATAATAATTCATAAGACTCCAGGTTTTCTGTTACAACCTGTAGCAGGTAATCCGACGCTCCTGAGATATTGTGGCAAAAGAGCACCTCTGGAATATCTTGAACAGCCTGTTCAAATTGTACCAGTGTTTCTTCTGCATGGGTGGAAAAGCTGAGCTCAACAAACGCTATAACTCCCAGGTCTAATTTTTTTCTGTCCAGATGGGCCTGGTAGCTCTGGATATAGCCTTCTTCTTCAAGGCGTTTAAGCCTTCGCCAACAGGGCGTTTCACTCAAGTTGAGTATCTCTGCCAGTTTTACATTGGATGCTCTGCCATCTTCCTGAAGCAGGTTGAGTATAGCGGAGTCTGTCTCGTCGATTGTATGTTTGGGCAATTTCTTTCTCCAAAGTAGTTTTTTGTGAAATTATATTTTTCATAGTGACCAATATACGAGGAAAAGAGCAAGGAAATTTCACTGATTCCCTGGTAATTTTATTCCTCAAGACAGAAGGGAAGCGACCAATGCAGTGTACAATGGAGTGGGGTTATGAAATCTATCGAAATGGCAGGAACTTGGTGGATAGGGAATCTAAACGCTCAGCAAGATACATATTCTGCCGTAGGAGTACGCTCTCAAGATCCTGCTGCCTGTCCAGGCGATGTGTCAATTAAAAGAAATGAATACGGTGTAGTTGATTACAACTATTACGCTCAAAAAGGGAGACAGAGTCGTTCTGATTCTGCGGGATTGTTTTTTAAGACAGTGGGAGCGTTTGCGGCTGTATTCGGCAGTATCCTGTTTATCATGATACATTTTCCCCAGGTTTATTGATACGTCACTGAAGGAAGCCACAGCACCAGCTCGGGCCAGAAAACAACCAGCAAAAGTCCAATAACCTGGAGGATGATAAAAGGGATTACGCCCAGGTATAAATCGCGCAGTTCTATCTCAGGAGGACATACCCCGCGAAGATAGAAAATTGCAAATCCCACTGGCGGGGTGAGAAACGATGTCTGCAGGGTGACCGCCACCAGGATAGCAAACCAGATCAGGCTGGGGTTATCAATATTGGGCCAATGCCCCATGTCCAACCCCAGATTGGGCACTACCGGTGCTAAAAGCGGGAGGATGATAAGGGTGATCTCAATCCAGTCCAGAAAAAAGCCCAACAGAAAGACCACTCCCAAAATAACCGCCACCAGCCCATAAGGCCCCAGGGGCAGGCTGGTTATGGCATGCTCAACAAAGGCATCTCCGCCTAATTCCCTCAGCACCAGCGCAAAACAGGTCGCTCCAAGTACAATGGCAAAGATATAGGCCGTGGTACTGAAGGTTTGATAGACCACGTGCCGGAGCACCTTCAGGTTCATACGCCTGTTAACTATGGTCAGCACCAGCGCACCCAGCGCACCAATCCCGCTGGCTTCTGTGGGGGTGGCAATCCCTAAAAAGATGCTGCCCAGAACGGTAAAAATGAGGATAACAGGTGGAATGCAGGTGCGTAATGCCTTGAGCACAAGCCAGATATCCACCTTGGTGTCAGCCTGGTCAGCTGGCAGGGGGGCCTGGTCAGGTTTGATCAGGCCCAGGATGACAATGTAAAGAATATACAGGGTGCCCAGCAGCAGCCCCGGAAACAGCGCGGCCATAAACAGGTCGCCCACAGACAGTCCCAGCCGGTCAGCCATCATGACCAGCATGATACTGGGGGGAATAAGGATACCCAGCGTGCCTGCACCACAGATCGTACCAATGGACAGCGTTTTTGAATAGCCCTGCTTGAGCATCACCGGCAGGCTCAACAGCCCCAAAAGCACCACCGATGCACCGATGATACCGGTGCTGGCTGCCAGGATAATACCAATCAGGGTCACCGTTATCGCCAGTCCCCCACGTACTCTGCCAAAAAGTGCCTGGATGGAATGCATCATTTTTTCAGCAATTCCAGAGCGGTCTAACATAAGGCCCATGAAGATAAACATGGGCAAGGCCACCATAATCCAGTTGTTCATGGTAGCAAACATTCGATTCACCACCATGCCGATGGCCATGAAGTCCAGGCCGGTCATGGTGCCCAGATACATATCAGAAAGGTAGCCCACCAGGGTGAAGAGCATGGCAACGCCACCCAGGATCAGGGCAATAGGGAACCCGGTGAACAGCAGACCTATGAAGGTCAGCATCATGGCGATGACAAGAATATTGTTAGGATCCATGCTGCTGAGTTGCTTTGGTGTTGCCGGTCAGGTACAAAAGAGCTCTGGCTATGCGGGCCAAAGCAGCTAAAAAGAACAAGCCAAAGCTCATGGGTAATACAGACTTGATGAGCCAGTAACAGCACAGCCCACTTGGAGAGTTGGAGCGTTCACCCACTCGCCAGGCAGCTTCCACAAAGTCCATTCCATGGTAGATCACCACGTAACACCAGGGGAGCACCAGGATAATCAACCCCACCATGTCGATCCATTCCTTGGTGGTACGGCTGAAATTGGCATGCAAAATATCGAGCCTGACATGGTTGTTGGTGGTCAGGGCATAGGATAATCCTGTCATGATACCCACACCGTACAGGTGCCATTGCAGCTCTTCCAGGGCCACTGAACTGTAATTAAAGATGTAACGCAGAGCAACCTGGACAAGAATGACGCCCACCAGCAACAGGTTGAGCCAGGCCACTGTCTTGCCAATAGCAATGATCAGCTTTTCGATACCCTGGGCAAAGACAAACAGGCCGCAAGGCTTGTGCGGGGCTGGATAGCTCTTTATGGGGGGAATTCTTCTCATCAGGTCAAGGATGCAGACGGCTGGGCCAGATAAGGGCCTGGCCGCCTGGCTGGATGGATATTATTTAGAGGTTGGCGGCTCCGGACGAGGCAGATAGCCTACAGAGGCCCACTCTTTATATTCAGCGCGGAATTGCTGAATGTCTTTCCATACTTTTGCAAACATTTCGTCTTTGGCCGCTTCCTCGGCAGCCACTTCCTTCCAGGCGCCTTCAAAGGCAGCCAGCATTTCGTCGGACCAGTACATGGTTTTTACACCGTGCTGCTCTGCATTTTTACGCAGTACCTTGCCTTGCATGCCTTCGCTTAAGGCCAGGGAGCGCAGGGTCGCGGCCATACAGGTGGTTTCAATTAATGTTTGTTGCTCTTTATTCAGCTGATTCCATACATCCTTGTTGATCAGCAATTCCTGTACTGTGGAAGGCTGGTGCCAGCCAGGAAAGTAGTTGTATTGAGCAACCTTGTAGAACCCCAAAGGAACGTCGCATACTGGTTGGGAAAATTCCGTGGCATCAATGAGGCCTTTTTCCAGGGCCTGGAATATCTCCCCTGGAGGCAGCATGGTGACAGCGACACCTAATTTAGAAACAACCTTACCACCAATACCTGCGATCCGCATCTTGATGCCTTTCAGGTCTTCAGGTGAGTTAATGGGTTTGGTGAACCAGCCTGAGGTCTCGGCGCTGATGATCCCTGCTGGCAGCACCTTGACATTATATCCGTAGTGGTCATACATCTCCTGATACAGCTTCAGGCCATTGCCATAGTAATACCAGGCGATGTATTCAGCGGGTTCCGGGCCAAAGGGGAAGGAGCTGAACAGCACACTTGCAGGATTTTTACCTGCATAATAAAACGCAGCAGTGTAACCGGCGTTGGTTTTACCACTGCTCACGGTGTCCAATACTTCCAGCGGTGGGACGAGCTTGCCAGGCTCATAGAGCTTCATTTTTATGGTACCCTGGCTGGTATTGTTGATCCGGTCAGCAATAAAGCCGATGACGTCATCCCCCAGTATCGGAACACTGAAAGGTACAGAACACGGTACCTTCAGCAGTACCTTTTTAGCCAGAGCCTGATTTACCACGCCCATGGTTAAGGCCAGCGCCAATGCCATGATCAGGCCAGTGCTGGTCATTCTGGGGAATGTTTTTGCTGTTTTCCTCTTGTGCTTCACCTGACTCCTCATTGTTTACTCCTCCAGCAACAATAGTTGTTTAATCTGATCGCTCATCCCAATAGCACGCAGTTGAAATGGGGTCTTATCCGTAATTTTCCCCTGTGTCAACCTATGTGGCTAAATTCTCCTCCACCAGCTGGACAGGGTGCACTATTTTGAGCACGTCTTCTGGTTTTTGATGGAGCCTGAGGTTTACATGACATCCAGGGCATCCCGTGGCCCAGAGCTGCGCGCCAGTCTCTTTTGCATGGGCTATCTTTTGAGCTTTAATTTTTGCCGAGATATCAGGATGCTCATAGGCAAAGGAACCACCACCTCCGCAGCAGGAGTCTGCATCAACCGCTGGGCGAAAATCCGTACCTGGCAGTTTTGCGATCAGCTCTTCCACCTTGTTGTGCACCCCTTGCGCGTTTCTCAGGTGGCATGGGTTGTGGTAGGTGACGGGCTTTACTGCTGCATTTTCACGCAAATGTGGCTTGAGCAGATCAAAATGATCATAGATAAATTCTGTGGCATCAAACACTTTTCTGGACAAGGCTTCTGCCTCATCCACTGGTTGCCCCAAAGACTTGAGCAAGCCCTTGTATCCATGACGCAAGGCAGAACCACAGGTGGCGCAGTCTGTGAGTACAGCCAGAGCAGCATCTTGGTTAAACAGAGCAATGTTGGTGTCGATATTTGCGGTGGCCTTGTCGGTCTCGCCATGGATAAATACTGGTAATGCGCAGCATACCTGATCTTTGGGGATAACCACGTCAAAGCCCATGGTTGTGAGGACACGCACTATGGACTTGCCGGTATCTTCAAATACATGATTGGTGGCACAACCGGTGAAATAGAGTACCGTCCCGCGATACTCGCCTGCATGGGGATTTAACTCAGGGAGCTGGTCCCGAAAGGGACGGTGATTGAGCTTTGGCACCTGTTTCAGGTTATATCCACTGAGTTCCGTATCACGAAACAGTCCTTTCAGCGCTTTGTTGCGGCCAAAGCGTGCGACCCCAGCTGCCAGCTTGAGCTTTTTTTCATCGCCAAGCAAATGATAAATAATGCGCAGCGGCCAGGTGGTACCCAGCTCTGCAGACAACGCGCTGCGCAGCTTCATGAAGAGCTGGTCATGGTGCAGGGAGCTGGGGCAGCTGGCAGCGCAGGTGCCGCACATCAAACATTTGGAGAACACCTCGCCAAGCGGGCTGGTGAGATCAAGTTTTTCTTCTGACACATAGCGGCTGAGCTGCACCTTGGACCTTGGGCTGACAGTTTCATCCAGGGTCGCCTGGTAGACCGGGCATTTTTCAAGACAGAGACCGCACCGAGCGCACTCCAGGGCCTCTGATCTGTCACATTGATGGAGATTCATAGTTCCTCGCTATACAAACTTGCCTGGGTTCAAGAGGTTGTCCGGGTCAACTGACTGTTTAAGAAGACGCATAAACTCCAGGGTATCCTTGCTCATGGACATGGAGAGAAACGATTTTTTGGCAAGCCCGATCCCATGTTCTCCAGAAAGGCAGCCGCCCATACTCAAGGCCAGTTCAAAGATTTTTTCCACAGCCTTTTCCACCCGCTGCCATTCTTCTTTGTTATTGATATCAGTGGATATGGTCGGATGCAGGTTGCCGTCACCAGCGTGGCCGACAATACTGATGTTCAAATCAAACTCGTCTGCAATTTTTCTACATCCACGGATCATCTCCGGAACCTTGCTCACCGGGACTGTGGCATCTTCAACCACTGTGGTTGGAGACGACTGGCTGATCAGTCCGTAAACCCTCCGTCTTCCCTGCCACAGCTCAGCAGCCTGTTCCTTGTTTTGTGCTATTACAATATCGTTAGCACCGTTTTCTTTAGCAATAGCGCCGATCTCATGGATTTCTTTTGCAACCTGTTCTTCAGAGCCGTCCACATCCACCAGCAAGATGCCTTCTGCATCACGTGGGAGACCAAGGTTCATGTTGTCTTCAATGAGGTTGATGGTAATATTATCCATGAGCTCCAGGGCAGCAGGTAAGATGCCCTGGCTGATCACCTGGGAAACGGTTTTTGCCGTATCATTGAGATCGTTATATACCATCATGGCTGTACGGATCGCTTTGGGGGCGGGCATAATTTTCAAGGTCGCTTCAGTGACAATGCCCAGGGTGCCTTCAGATCCGCAAAAAAGCCCGGCAGGACGGTAGCCGGTCACGTCCTTGACATTGGGGCTCCCCATCTTAACCACCTTACCCGATGCCAGCACCACCTCTAGCCCCAGAATATAATCAATGGTTACCCCATATTTCAGGCACCTGGGACCACCCGCATTTTCAGCGATGTTGCCGCCAATGGTGGAGATCATAAAGCTGCTGGGGTCAGGGGGATAAAAATAGCCGTGGGGGGCAAGGGCTTTTTGCAGGGCACCGTTTATCACCCCTGGCTGCACCACCGCATAACGGTCTTCAGGAGCGATGTGTATGATCTGGTTCATTTTGGTCAGGCAGAGCACTATGCCGCCTTGTACCGGAATGGAACCACCGCTCAGGTTGGTTCCTGCGCCGCGCGCCGTGACCGGAAGTTTTTCTGTGCTGGCGACCTGCATGATTGCTGAAACTTCAGCAGTTGTTTTGGGAAAAACAATCGCCCATGCGCTGGCTTCTTCGATGTAGGAGTCATAAGAATGGGCAGCTATGGTGGCTGGATCGTCTTTACAACGATCAGCGCCCACAATCTCAATTAAAGCGGTTTTTATTTTTGGGGAGAGCATCATATATTTATTATTGTCGTGATGATTGTGATCGATTGGCCGATATGAGTGTTCATTTAATACTGGAAGCTGGTTGAGTAAAGTCTGATAACGTTTTGATACAAAAAAGTGGGACTGAAAAAGACAGGGACCTCCAGAAGTGCCAAACAAGGCATCTTTTATTGCTCTTTTTCCAGGTATTCCACAATGCCCTGAGCTGCCTGACGACCTTCCCGGATGGCTGTGACCACCAGGCCTGAGCCTCGGGCCATATCACCGCCTGCAAATACCTTGGGATTGCTGGTCTGCATGGCGCAAGGATTTTGTATGGGCAATGAGGCCAAAGCGGCATTTTTCCTCGTCTTCTCTGTACAGGCTGTGGAGCATGGTGTTGGAAAAAGTGAAAATGATCAGAGTCTTTCTGCGGATGCTGCCAGGGGTATTGGTTTCGTCCTGTTTGTACGCGCGGATGTAAACAATACTTTCGCTAATCTACCAGAAGTTCAAGGGATCAACAACACAGAGATACAAAAGCGCTCTCAGTTGCTCTGCAATCATTAAGGAGAAAAGTTTTCTTCAACCATGCAGTAAGAAATGCTAAACTGAGGTGATACACCGCACATTTACCTCACTTATTCAACAGCGTGTTTTATGCAAATTGCCACTACCCATAAAAATACCGATTTTGATGCCCTTGCATCCATATTAGCTGCAACGTTGGTTTATCCAGATTGTGTAGCCGTCTGTCCCAAGCATGTCAATCCCAATGTAAAACGGTTTCTGGCCTTGCATAAGACTGCTTTTACCCTGGTGCTGCCCAACGAGATCAACCTGGATGAAGTGGACAGCCTCATCGTTGCAGATACCAACCAGTGGAGCCGTCTTGACCGGATGGATGGACTTAGGGATCGGCTTGATTTAGATATTATACTTTGGGATCACCATATGGGCATTGGTGACATCAATCCCCAGTGGCAGCGAGTGGAAAAGATAGGGGCCACCATTACCCTGTTTATCCAGGAGATTCAGGAGCGCGAGCTGGAGTTGACCCCTTTGCTGGCCACCGTGTTCCTGCTTGGCCTTTATGAGGATACTGGCCAGCTCACCTTTAACTCCACCACTCCTGCCGATGCACGGGCAGCAGCGTTCTTGCTGGAGCAGGGAGCAGACCTGGACATTGCGGTGGAGTTCCTGAACATGGCCTATGGTGAGACCCAGAAAAAAGTACTGTTTAGCTTGATACGGGATGCTGAGGAGCTGGACATTAAGGGACATCATGTGTACATCGGCGTGGTGTGGGTCGAGAAATATACAGAGCTGGCCATGGTTGTTCAGCTGTACCGCAAGATTGTCAATGCGGAAGCTGTCTTTGTTATTTTTGTCAATACAGACGGTTCCATGTTTATTATAGGCAGAAGTGGGGTTGCTGATATCAATGTAAATAAGGTGCTGGCACCGTTTGGTGGAGGTGGACACCCTGGAGCAGGCTCAGCAATGTTGCGGGATGTGGATTTTCCTCCTGGTCAACTGCGGCAACAGATCATTACCACCCTTAAAGAGGACAGGGCAGGACATGCCCTGGTAGCGGACATGATGTCCTTTCCTGTCACCACGATCACGCCGGATACCCTCATGCATCAGGTACGTTCCATTATGGCGCAGAAAAAGATACGGGGAATTGTGGTTGCTGATGAGTTGGGGATGCACGGCATTATCGTGCTCTGGGATTTAAAAAAGCTGAAGCAGGAAAAACAATGGCAGAGCCCGGTGGTGGCCTTTATGAGCCGCGAGGTGGTTACTATCGCTCCTGATGCCCAGGCCAGTGAAGCAGCCGAGCTGATGGTAGAGAAAGGTATTGGTCACCTGCCGGTTCAGCAAGGGAAAAATATTATCGGTATTGTGACCCGTACAGATGTGATTAATTACCTGTACGGGATGTTACCGGATTAGCAGCAAGAGCTGCTTTGTTATGCAAGAACGCTTTTAACCTGGAGGCCACTGCATATTTCTACCGCCTAAAATATGCATGTGGATGTGGAACACTGTTTGCCCTGCCTGTGCACCATTGTTGAACACGACCCGGTACTGTTCAACCCCCTCTTGAGCGGCAATGTCGCCGCCGATGCGCATGATTTTTCCCATGAGTTGCTCATCTTCTGATGTAATAGCCGCCGGTCCCTTGATGTGCTTTTTGGGGATAACCAGAAAATGCACTGGAGCCTGTGGCGCGATATCACGAAAAACGAGAACCTCATCATCTTCATACAGTTTGTCTGCCGGTATCTCACCGGCAACTATTTTACAAAAAATACAATCTTCTGCCATAGTGTTACCCTCTTTTTTTAGGTTCACACCCTGGTCTATCCAGGGTTATTTTTTCTGCTCCTGGGGGCGGAGGCTTACAGTTAGCACATTATTTTGACCAGTAATGTTCGTCGGCACCATGATTAAGGGGATGGGACGATTATCAATGGAAAAAATGCTTAAATCAAGCGGATCAATGGCTATGGGGTACTCTTTCCCACCCATGGCGTTAAAGAGCGGCTGGGTGGATGCTGCTGCAGGTGGTTCTGACTTTGGGGGGAAGGTGGGGGTCACGTAGAGTGTTTGTGCGGCAGCATCAAAACGGGTGTGCAGATCGCACGTTATCGGCACATTGACCTCACCGAATTTCAGGCGAATATTTTGCCCCGCGATTTTGGTGGCTATTGCTACATTGTTCCCTTGAATAACCCCTTGAAGCGAGAGTATATTGTTGTTAATGCGCAGTGAATGAATGGCGGTGATCAATATTTGTCCAGCTATTTCAGCCTGGTTGGTTTCTACCGGGAAGGGAAGCATCGCTCGTAGCGATGTAAGGAGAGCTTTGGCCGGCAGGGTTATCTCGATATCCTGGGGTTGCTGTGCGTGTTCTGCGGATACGGTGATTGATGACCCCAAACCGAAAAAAACAAGAAAAAGAGTAAGGAGCAGCTGTTTCATAAGGAATTTTGCTTAAGGTTGAACAGGGGTTCTATTGTGTAGTGTTACTTTACCTGCTTTTGTAAAGATCGCAAGTAACCAGAGCAAAAGGGGCAAGAATGATGAGCATGCAGCCTGGGAATAATCCACCAAAAAGACCCGGCATTGGCAAGACCATACCTGGAGAGGTGACCCTGGTGATGGACAGAGAGTGCTGTCTACACGGGGCTCCCCCAGAGTTGACCAAGGCTATCAGCTCAGCCCTGACCATTGATAATCCTAAATATACGGCTGCAAAACGCTACGGTCGCTGGATCGGCAAACAGCTCAAACCGACCCTGACTTTTTTTACGAACAAGGGCAATACACTCTGTTTTCCTCGGGGGTACGGTAACCATGCAGTGCTTAAGTGTCGCGCACTCACCGGACGTTCACCTAGGATTATTGACAAACGCAGGTTGCTGGAACCGCTCGCAGTTACTTTTCAGGGCACTTTGCGGCCCTATCAGCAGCGTGCCGTGGAGGCGGTGTGCAACCACTCTTTTGGAGTGCTGGAAGCTGGTACCGGCTCCGGAAAAACCGTGATGGCCCTGGATATTATCGCCAGGCGCAGGCAGCCAACGGTCATTATCGTCCATTCCAAAGAATTGCTTATGCAATGGAAAGAGCGTATCTGTCAGTTTTTAGACGTTGAAGCCGGGCAGGCTGGCGGCGGCATTGTTGCTATCAAACCGATCACTGTGGCCATCGTCAATACTGCAAGAAAACACCTGGATACTCTGCCCCAACAGTTTGGGCACCTGGTTGTGGATGAATGTCACCGGGTGCCGGCGAGCCTGTTCACCGATGTGGTATCTGCCTTTGATTGCCATTACATGCTCGGGCTTTCTGCCACTGCTTTTCGCCGTGAGGATGGGATGACCAAGCTTATCTATACCTACATGGGAGACCGGGTGCATAAGGTGGATGGCGGAGCACTTGCAGCAAGTGGCGCGGTGGTTGTGCCTGAGCTGGTACAGCGGCCTACCAGTTTTTCCTATAGGTACCGTGGGGAATACTCCAAGCTGATCAAGGCCCTTGCCAGGGATAAGGAGCGTAATACACAGATCGCTGCGGACATAGCTGAACTGGTGAAACAGGGGAATGAAGGCACTATCCTGCTGGTCTCTGATCGGGTAGCCCACTGTGCAGTGCTGGTAGACCAACTCCAGCCTTCCAGTGTTCGGGCAGAACTTTTGACTGGACAAGTCGGCAAAGAGCAGCGCGAACAGATTGTACAAGATGTCCTTGACGGCAAGGTTGATGTGCTGGCGTCCACAATCCAGCTCATCGGGGAGGGATTTGATTGTCCAGGGCTCACTACGCTGGTACTGGCAACGCCAATCAAGTTCGAAGGTCGGCTGCTTCAGGTTGTGGGCAGGATCATGCGCCCGGCTCCGGGGAAGAAAGCCCTGGTTCTTGATTATGTTGATGAGCGGATTGGTCTTTTGGCTCGCTCCGCTGCCAAACGTTGTGAGTTATTTGAAAAATGGAGCCAATAAGTATTTTCCATCGAACTTCCCCAGTATTGCTGTTATCCTGCTTGTGTTTTTATTCGCTATCCTGTAGATTCAGGGCTTTTTTATCATCATTCTGTTAATAGATTTCCCCCAATAATCCCAAGGTAGAGCAATGCCCTTCACAGGACGACATGTATTATGGAACAGAACAAGATTAGAAATGTGGCAATAATTGCTCACGTTGACCATGGCAAAACCACCCTGGTGGATCAGCTGTTCAGACAGAGCGGCATGTTCCGTGATAACCAGCAAGTGGCAGAGCGGTTGATGGACTCCATGGATCTGGAGCGGGAGCGGGGGATTACCATTGCTTCCAAGAATGGTTCTTATCTTCATAACGACTATAAGATCAATATCATCGACACTCCTGGTCATGCCGATTTCGGCGGACAGGTTGAGCGGGTGCTGCGCATGGCCGATGGTGCGGTGTTACTGGTGGATGCCCAGGAAGGTCCAATGCCCCAAACCTTTTTCGTGGTAAAAAAGGCGCTTGCTGCAGGGCTGCCCATCCTGGTGGTGGTTAACAAGATCGATAAACCTGCTGCCCGCTGTGATTGGGTGGTTGACCAGGTATTTGATATGCTGGCCCGGCTGGATGCACCTGATGATGTCCTGGATTTTCCAGTAATCTATGCTTCAGCAAAGGCCGGATATGCGATCAACGAGCTGGATGATCCCGTGGATGACACAACAGGCATGGCTGTTGTGTCTGATATGATTATCGAGCATGTGCCACCACCACAGGGTGACCCGGAAGCACCCCTCCAGATGCAGGTCAATACCATTGATTATTCCCAATACATGGGACGCCTCGGGATAGGCAAGGTTATAAACGGTCGGCTTTCCATAAACGACAACCTGGCAGTGGCAAGACGTGATGGCTCTGTTACCCCGGTTCGGATAAACAAGATTTTTCTCTTTGATGGCGACCAGAAGGTTCCTGCTGAAAGTGCTACCGTGGGAGAGATTGTTGCTGTTGCTGGTATGGAGGATGTGACCGTCGGGGTAACCTTTACCGACCCTGAATACCCCCGGCCCATGCCGCTGATTGAGATTGATCCGCCAACCATCTCCATGAACTTTATTCCCAATGATTCCCCTTTCGCTGGTCTGGATGGAAAATATGTGACCTCCCGTCATCTGGAAGATCGTCTTAACCGGGAAATCCTGGCTGATGTTGCCCTGCAGGTGGAGCATTTAACCGAAGGTGTGGGGTTTAAGGTCTCAGGTAGAGGGGAGCTGCATCTTTCCATTCTTATAGAGAAAATGCGCCGCGAGGATTACGAGTTTCAGGTCACCAAGCCCCAGGTTATCATGCGTGAGGAGGGTGGGGTTACCTTGGAACCCTATGAGGAGCTTTCCGTTGATGTGGATGAGCAGTATCAGGGTATCGTGATTGAAAAGCTGGGTAAGCTGAAAGGGGTATTGCTGGATTTACAAGTGGAAAACCAGATGGCCAAGATGAAGTTCAAGGTGCCCACCCGGGGCTTACTTGGCTACCGCTCCCAGTTTTTGACCGACACCCGGGGGATGGGGGTAATGAATTACGTCTTTGCTGAGTGGGGGCCCTATGCTGGTGAGCTGCAACAGCGTATCAATGGTGTGATGGTGGTAAAAGAGACGTCCACCTCAGTGGCCTATGCACTGTTTAATCTCCAGGAGCGTGGCAAGCTGTTTATTGGCCCTGGGGTTGATACCTACCAAGGGCAGATTATAGGGGAAAATTGTCGTCCTGCTGATCTTGTTGTCAACCCGGCCAAGGGCAAGAAGCTGACCAATGTCCGCGCTTCTGGTTCTGATGATGCGGTTATTTTAACCCCTCCAACGGACATGAGTCTGGAAGAATGCATTGCCTACATCAATGATGACGAGCTGGTGGAGATAACCCCTAAAGCAGTGCGTCTTAGAAAGAAGACCGGGGTGCGAGTACGCGGATAAGGAGAGGATATGGCAAATTTGTTTATGCTGGCAGCGGCGATTGTTGTGGCGATTGTTGCTGGCAGGCTTCTGGTACAAAAGGCTGGTGATAACTGCACGCCCTGACTGCTGATGTATGGCTCCATAGGTGTGGGGCTCATAACCTTTCTCGCTTTGAGGGCGCTATTTTATTAACACTGGGTTACGTTCGGGCGTTCTCCGGTTGCCTTGAAGTGAAAATAATCGGCCACTATCTGAGCGTGGTCAAAGACCAGGTGGGGGAGATTCTCCCTGGTAAACACAGCTGCTTTGGCGGCATCGTCGGCACCAACAGGTTTCCCTGTGGCCGTTGCTATGAAAACCGTTGAGCTGTTGTGTTGGCGGGCGTCTCTGGATGGATCAGAGTAGGTATGCAATTGATGGGTGAGCGTTACCGCAAGCCCTGTTTCTTCTTCTGCCTCTCTTCTGGCAGCTGTTTCAAAGGATTCACCATAATCAACAAAACCGCCTGGCAGGGCCCAGCCAAGCGGTGCATTTTTTCGTTCTATCAGCACTATCCCACCCTCAACTTCTATGATGATATCTACCGTGGGGGTCGGGTTTCTATATGCAGGGGGTGCTCCACATTTTGGGCAATGCATAGGCTATCCGTTATAAACACAGTTGTTTTATTTGCTGCCAGTTTTCTACTTTAGGCAGCCGAGTTTGGTACCTGTTCCATGGCTGGCTGAAGACAATGGACCTGATCCCTGCCTGCTCCAGTTGTTTGCAGGTTTCTGCCCGGTCATCAATAAAGTGGGACAGGTTGAGCTGCTGTACATGACGAGCCTTATCATCATGATCACCCATGGCAACCAAGTTCACCTTATCCAGGAGCTGCCTGGGCATATGGAGTTGCATCCAACGCTGGACAGGGGCAGCCAGAGGGCGTGCGGTGATGATGTGTACTGGCGCAAGCGCACTGAATGCTTCCAGCACTGCAATGGCGTCCTCCATGGGCTTGAGCCCGGTTTCCACCGAATCTTCCAGAATCTGGGTAAAAATATCTTCCACTACCTGAACATCCATGTCCACACATTCCTCAATCTGGAAATGGGTGATCTGGTCCAGAGCAATATCGCAAAGAGCATGCTGCTCACAGGCAAGACGCAGAAATGCTTCGGCTGTGTCGGCGATTACACCGTCAAAATCAAAGCCTATCTGGCGAGGATGGATTTTGGCAGGCATGGAGGTTTATTGCTTCAGCATGCCCTCTTCAATAATCACCGCATATGAATAGCCCGCTCCAAAGTCACGGTTGGCATGAAGCGTGCCTGTGAAAGTAACCACAGCACCTTCTTCAGGAGTAGCTTGGGTCGTGATCACCAGGTCATGGGTGTTTTCCATGGGGCTGCCGGTTCCATCCTGAATATGGACCCAGTTACGGCCCATGATCATGGTGGATACCTTGACCACCTTACCGCGGATGAGAATCTGCTGCTGATCAAGCTCCTTTGCTTTGGCATAGCATTCTCCAACCGTGTAACTGTTCTCGCCTTGAGCCTTTGCAACAGAGATATCCATGGAAGGAACCATGGCTCCTAAACTACCAGGAGAACCTCCTGTTGGCTCAGAAGGCATCACTGCCTGGCTGTTATGCTGCTGCTCAGCCTGCAGGGCTGCTGCAAAGCTTGAATCCTGTGGTGCTGCAGTCTGCTTGGCCTTTGGTTTGTGAGGGTTCATCATCACCGCACTGCCAACCAGGCCAGGGGAAAAGATGATAGACGGAAAGGTCCGATTCAGGGTTTTGGAGGAAAAATCCTTCATTTCCATGCCTGGTAAACAGTGCACCTCCTGCCCTTTCTCTACTTTGGTTTCCGGGATAGCCACCCACACAGGCTCTTTTCCTGCATCCAGCTTGAGGTAGGTGTACCCTCCTGTATTCATGGTCTCTATAATAGTACCTTTTATGCCGCCTTCAGCTGCATGGGGTGAAGATGGTGCTTTGGGCATGGTGAATGCTGTTACTGGAAGCAATACAATTAAACAAAAAAGGCAGTAACGAATCATCGTATCAGGTCTCCGAATGTAGGTAATCTGGATGTGTTAAGGGGTAAGACAGCTCATAAGTAATAAGGAAAGACCAGGTCGTTGTCAATGGGATACTCAGATTCCAAGCTGTTGCAGAAAAGTATCAATGGTTTGTGCCCAAACCTGGTATCCGTGGGTGCTCAGGTGGACCTGGTCATTGAGAAACCCTGGCTTGGTAATGGGTAAACAATACATGTTAAATGGTACGACCATATCCAGAAAATGACAATTTTCGACCTGCTCTGTGACCTCCTGCAACTGGTTGTTCACTTGCTCAAGCTCCAGGGGCGAAACAATGGACATGGGAAACAGTGAACAGACAATGATGGGACAGCTCGTGTAAAAGTCACGGATGATAGGCAGCATACTGGAATAAACAGAGGGGAAGTGGGGAAAACCAAGTAAAAGATTATTGGTTCCGGAGTGGAGTATCACCCCGTCTGGATTGGCGTGGCCAATGAGTTCCGGGGGCAGTCTTCCTGCTAGCCCTTCTGTGGTTTCGCCTGCCATGCCACGGTTGATGGTTTTGTAGTTAGGGAGCAGGGTGTCCCACTCGCCCCATTCCACCAGGGAGTCGCCGAGCAGTAGTAATGTCTTCATGGGTCATTCCTTATGAGATTGGGGATGATTGCAACACAATGCATCCCATATTGTGCACTGGTACCTTGGTTTTGTTTTTCACCACCGGAGCAGCGGTGAGTGTACGGTAATCATGGGGCCCAGTCAGGCCCGTATCAATAATTTTCTTCCATATCCGTTGCTCTGAACGCCTTGGCGGAGAGGGAATGGAGAAGGTGGCCGCTTGATCGACCTGAGCGTTGAGCATAACATAAAAGTCATCATCTTGCTCTTCAAGGAGAGAACCATTAAGCATAAAGCTCAGGCAGCGGCTTTCGTGTGACCAGTCGGGCTGATCAGGTGTGGGGCCGTGCCAGCTTATTTCTTGTTGGTGCGAGGGCTCAGAACTGTTCTGTGCCATAAAAAAGGTGTCTCTGCGGAAAATATGATGAGTCTTGCGCAAATGGATGAGCCCTTTTACAAAGCGGAACAGGGTGGTATTGTGTTTGAGGAGGTTCCAGTCAACCCAGCTGGTTTCATTATCCTGGCACCACGCATTGTTATTCCCTCCCTGGCTTCTGCCAAACTCATCTCCTGCCACCAGCATGGGCACCCCCTGAGATAACATCAGGATTGTCAACATGGTTTTGCATCGTCTTGAGCGCAGTTTGAGGATGTTTGTATCCGTTGTTGGCCCTTCAGCGCCACTGTTCCAGCTCATGTTGTGGTTATCTCCGTCACGATTATCTTCCCCGTTTTTCCGGTTATGTTTTTCGTTGTAGCTCACCAGATCAGCCAGGGTAAACCCGTCGTGGCTGGTGATGAAGTTAATCGAGTTGTACGGATAACGGTTGTTATGCTGATAGAGGTCTGAGCTGCCGGCAATGCGGGTGGCCAGTGCCGAAACCATACCAGGATGGCTGCACATAAATGAGCGCACGTCATCTCTGAATTTACCATTCCACTCTGCCCAGCGATGGTGGGTGGAAAAGCTGCCTACCTGGTACAAGCCAGCCGCATCCCAGGCTTCTGCAATGATTTTGGTCTTTGCCAGCACCGGGTCCTCGGCAATTAACTCCACCATCGGAGGGTTGGTCAATACAGTACCACTTGCGTCTCGCCCCAGGATGGATGCCAGGTCAAAACGAAATCCATCCACATGCATTTCAACGACCCACCAGCGCAGGGCATCAATGATTAATTTTCGTACAATGGGATGGTTGCAGTTACAGGTGTTGCCGCAGCCGGAGAAATTCAGATAGGTGCGGGTCCAGGGATCAAGCAGGTAGTAGATGGTATTGTCAATCCCCCTGAAGCTGGTGGTTGCGCCGTCATAATCACCTTCAGCCGTGTGGTTGTAGACAATATCCAGAATCACTTCGATTCCTTCCTTGTGGAGCGCTTTCACCATATCCCGAAATTCATTGATGGGGTTTGATGGCTCGCTGCAATATGCGGATTTTGGCGCAAAAAAAGAAAGGGGACTGTATCCCCAGTAGTTTTTGAGCGGCTCACCTGTATCTGGATCTACAAAGATGGATTCATTTTCGTTGAATTCGGTGACTGGCATGAGCTCAACAGCCGTGATACCGAGCTCTTTGAGGTAATCAATTTTTTCTGTGACCCCTTTAAAAGTCCCCGGAGCAGTAACACCTGCGCTCGTGTGGTTGGTGAAACCACGGACATGCATCTCGTAGATGATGGAATCTTTAAGCTTGATATTAAGCGGCCTGTCTCCGTTCCAGTCATACCCTGGTCCCTGAACCCGGCAACAAGGCTGCTTACCCAGCCCCTGCCAGTTATCCCCCCAGTAACCAGAGCGGAGCTCTTGAGCATAGGGGTCCAGCAGGATGAGCGAGTCATCATAGGCGTGGCCACTTTTGTTGCGATCATAGGGCCCTGCGATGCGATAGCCATAGTAAAAAGGGGGCTCCAGGCCAGTGAGCAGGATGTGCCAGATGTCGCCGGTTTTATTGATCTGGTTATCAAAAGGTATCTCCAGTTGCTCTTGTTTTTTTCCCTTTTTGATGTCCAAAACAAGAATTACAGAGTCAGCGTTTCTGGAAAAGAGGGCAAAATTTATCCCCTCTGCTGTTTGGGTAGGGCCTAAAGGAATGGGGCGGCCAGCAGCCATCGCGAGAGTTTTTTTCATAACTTGACCTGATAATAATAATCATTATATTTAAAAACATGGGCCATTCTTAAACCTACTTTACATGGTTTTCACTTTTTTAAAATCTTTATAGGGGACGTATATGGGACTGTTCAAAAAACTTCAAATTCCAGGACTGCCAACCGTTGATTGGGAAATGACACCGGAGTACACCTTTGGAACATTTGAAAGTTGGGGAGGAGTTGAACGGGTACGAAGTGGGAAAGAGCGCATCTATTACTTCTTTATTGATGCATGGGGAGAGCCGGCACGGCTTTGTCTTATGGAACGGGGGATTAAACATGCCCAGGTGGTAGCCGAAATTTTAGCTCCCCAGGAGCTTATTGATGAGTGTGTGCAGGAGCAGGGCAAGGTGGCCATGTTTGAACGAACCCACCCAATCAATGAGAAATTGAAACAGTGGCTCATGGATAACGTCATTGAAACAGAAGATGAATCAAAAATTGTTCCCCTTGAAGATGAGCATGCTGAAAGGCTTGGACCTTCAGGACTTGATCCTGCGGATCAGGTAACCGCTGAAAAAACAATATCCTTGCCTGAGCAGGGTGGTGAACTCAGTGAAGAAGATGTGGTGGCGCTGATAAATGAGTATGATCTGGTGGATCATGAGCGGAGCCCGGAAGGGAACTATGAGGCCTGCCTGGCCGACAGGGGAGATGGCTTGACTGTTGTGGATAAAACAACAGGTCTTATATGGCAGCGAGAAGGTATTGATATTATGAGCCATCGCTCCATGAAAAAAAATGTGGAAAAACATAATCAGGAAAAATTTGGAGGCTATGATGACTGGCGTTTGCCCTCCATGGCGGAAGCCCTTTCCCTGATGAGAAGAGAGAAAAACGCAAAGGATCAGTACATTCATCCCTGCTTCTCATCCCTGCAACCGTTTATTTTTGTAAACGCTACCCGTAAACCAGGGGGCTATTGGTTTGTTGATTATAAGCATGGGCGCGCCTTTTGGGCATCGGGGACCATTCCTGGTGGTTTTGGTCGCTTGTGTAGAAAAGAAAAATAGGAAACCCAAAAAAGCTGTTGCTTCATACGCTATCCTGTGGCTATTATAGAACTGTCAAGGTTCTTCTAATAACTTTTGCTGGGAGTTGTGTCTTTTGAAGCGAATATTAGTTGCAGATGATGAAAAGCAGATTCGTACAATGTTGACACAGATGCTTGAGCAGGAAGGGTACGAAGTGCACACTGCCGAGAATGGTGAAGATGGGTTGGCATTGGTAGGGAAGTATTCCTTTGATCTGGTTATTACCGACATGATCATGCCCGTGAAAGATGGACTCAAGTTTATCATGGAGCTGATTCGTGACTACCCCGAGACGAGTATTTTGGCCATTTCAGGTGGTGGAGCCATCAAGGCTGAACGTTATTTGACCATGGCAGGGTATCTTGGTGATATTGCCACCCTGGAAAAGCCCTTTAAGCGAGAGGCAATTCTTTCATTGATCTCCCAGCAGTTAGAGAAAAAGAAATAACGATTGTACGTACTCACAGCTCACCCAGGGAGTTACCCACCCGCTGAGAAGTTCCTACCGATTAGAGCTTGAATATGAGGAAAAAGCCTGCACTGTTGCAGGCTTTTTTTGTTTGCCCGGCATGGCGGGCAAACCCAGCCTACGTGAGAAAAAAAGGGCAGGGTAAAATTACCCTCATCATCCTTGGATGTTATACTGAAAAGAGGCTGATTAAACACTATTCAAGCAGTTAAAGAAAAAGAGAACGGTCGATCCTGCAATGGGGATTACGACCATGGCGGAAGAATTGATTGTATTTTACTCGGCCCCCTTTTGTTCGACGGTTGAACTGCTCATCATTATCGACTAAACCACCAAACTCGGTTACCCCCGTACTGGTAGTCGGAACCGGTTGGGTGTCCTTTTGGTTACTTTTGGACAAGCAAAAGTAATGTTTACTCAACTTCTTTTAAGCGCACACTTCAAAGACAATCAGGTTACTTTTACTCTACCCCCCTGTTACCCACAGATTCTTCAGAAGAGCCAAACAAGGAGGCAAAAAATGAACAAAAGAATAATCGCTGTATGTGTAATGACAATTCTATTTTTAGGAACAAATGCCGTCAGCAAAGTTACGTCTGAAGAGGAAATGTCGTTGGCAAATGCAAAAAATTGGTTGGCAATTATAGATAACGGAGAATATGCAAAAAGTTGGGATGGCGCATCCAATATTTTCAAAAATGCTCTCACATCAGATATGTGGGAAGAATCGTTGTCGGCCATAAGAAAACCTCTTGGCCAATTAATTTCGAGAAAAATGCTGAAACAGCAATATCATTCTTCATTACCAGGCGTGCCTCCTGGTAGTTATTTTGTGATACAGTTTTCTACCAAATTTGAGAATAAAGAAAATGTGGTAGAGACAATTACAATGGCAAAAGAAAAGGATGGCACGTGGAAGTCAGCTGGCTATTTTATAAAATAAGTGGAAAGAAAAAGGGGCAGAGTACAATTAACCTGCTTGTATTTCTCCGAGACCCGTTACATCTCAACTGTAGAGAATACCCCTGAAGCTCAGGCTCCATGATTGGTTACATCCTACCACGCAGGTAGCCCGTTACAGGCTGATCCCGGCTACCTTGGTATCCAGGTATTCAACAAGGCCCTCCCGTGCTCCTTCTCTGCCCAGTCCACTCTCTTTAACCCCGCCAAAAGGTACTGCCGCGCTGGTAGGGTTGATGTCATTGATCCCCACCATACCAAACTTGAGCTGTTCAAAGGTGCGCAACGCTTTGCTCATATTGTTGGTGTACACATAAGCTGCAAGCCCGTAACTGGTATCGTTTGCCATGGAGATAATGTTGTCGTCATCATCAAAGGCGATGACTGCAGCCACCGGACCAAAGGTTTCTTCCCGGTAAATCAGCATGTCCTGTGTGACGTTGCCCAGCAGGGTGGGAGCGTAGAAATGCCCCTGATCAAGTCCATTTTCCATCAGCCGTTTGCCACCACAAATCAGCTCCGCACCCTTGGCGAGTGCATCCTCAACCTGGTGTGTAACTTTCTCAAGCGCTTTTTCATTGACCAACGGGCCAATGGAAACCCCTTCTGTCAAGCCGTTCCCCGCTTTCATTTTGCCAATACGAGCTGCAAAGGTTGCAAGAAAAGAGGAGAGAACATTTTTATGTACGTAGATGCGGTTAGGGCAGATACAGGCCTGCCCGGTATTGAGAAACTTCACCAGTGCTGCGCCCTTGGCTGCGTGCACTGGATCAGCATCGTCATATACAATAAAGGGTGCATGACCACCCAACTCCATGGACACCCTTTTGAGCTGTGGCGCTGCATCTCTTGCCAGCTGCTTGCCAATAGAGGTGGAGCCGGTAAAGGTAAGCTTACGCACTGCAGGGTGGGTGCATAACAGTTTTCCTACTGGTGCCGGGGTTTGGGTCGTCACTAAATTGACTACTCCTGGAGGGATGCCTGCCTCTGCAAAAATTTCAAATAATGCTATGGCGCATAACGGGGTGGCCTCAGCAGGTTTGAGCACCACTGTACAGCCGGCAGCCAGGGCTGGAGCAACCTTGCGGGTCACCATAGAGACAGGGTAGTTCCACGGCGTTATAGCCCCAACCACTCCAACAGGCTGATGCTGCACCATGAACCGGTGCCTTGGTCTTGCCGAAGGAATGGTCGTCCCATATATCCGCTTAGCCTCTTCTGCAAACCAGAGCAGGAAATCTGCCCCATACTGTACTTCAATGGTTGCAGCCTTCAGCGGTTTGCCCTGTTCTTTGGTCATCAGCTCTGCCAGTTGCTGCTTTCTTTCGATCATAAGCTGGTAGGCTTTATACAGCAATGCTGAGCGCTGGTAAGCTGTGGTTTGTGACCACGAACGGAATGCCTGTTCCGCTGCATTGATGGCCATGGTCACCTGTTCCTCTCCTCCATCATAGGCTTCACCAATCTGCTCTCCGTTGGCAGGGTTGGTAACCGCAAATACGTTTTCTGTGGTGATCCATTTTCCATCAATGTACATGGTACGGCCTCCTACCTGCAGTAGTCAGATGAGGTTGATAAGGAGTTGCAGCAAGATGCTCTGCAACACCGCTTGTTGACACGTTTTTTTACTTTGGCATAGTGTACAGGGATTGGACGGTTATCACCACTTTCCTGCTGTATTTTTCGATCGTATTTGCCGAGGAATATTGTTTTGGCACGCCAGAAAGCCTTTCAAAAAACGGCTAACAAGGCCATGCTAAGTGTGGTCATCTGGTTTTTCCTTCCAGTCAGGTCGCAGGTGCAGTTCAGTCAACTGTTTGCGTTGTACTGGAGCTGGTGCTTCGGTCAGGAGGCAGGTCGCTCTTTGGGTTTTAGGAAAGGCAATAACTTCCCTGATAGAGCTTGCTCCAGTGAGCAGCATGATCAGTCGGTCAACCCCAAAAGCGATTCCACCGTGAGGAGGAGCACCATAGGTGAGTGCTTTGAGCAGGAAACCAAATTTTTCCTGAGCTTCTTCCTCATCAATGCCAAGCGCTTTGAACACCTTTTCCTGAACCGCCGGGGTGTGGATACGGATGGAACCACCACCGATTTCATTACCATTGAGCACCAGGTCATAGGCCCTGCTTTTCACCTCGCCGGGATTGGATTCCAGCATGTCCAGGTGTTCATCAAACGGTGCCGTAAATGGATGGTGCACTGCGGTGTAGCGTTTGGCTTCATCATCGTATTCAAACATGGGGAAGTCGGTGACCCACAGAAAATCATACGTTCCTTCTTCGATGAGTTCCAATCGTCTGCCCAGCTCCAGGCGCAGCTCAGCCAGCACCTGATGTACAGTGGAGAGCTTATCTGCCCCAAACAGAATCAAATCGCCTGGTTCAGCTCCAAGGGCTTCGCCCATGCCCTTGATTTCATCAGCGCTGAAAAATTTGGTGATGGGCGACTGCCACTCATCTTCTTTGATTTTAATCCAGGCCATACCTCGGGCACCAAATCGACCAGCATATTCAGTAAGGTCATCCAGATCCTTACGGGAGAAATTGGCACAGCCCTTGGCATTTATAGCCTTAACCGCTCCGCCTTTTTCAATCACAGAGTTAAATACCTTAAACCCGCAACCACTTAGTGTTTCGGTCAGGTCAACCAGTTCAAAGCCGAACCGGGTATCTGGTCGGTCAGTACCAAAACGCTGCATGGCCTCGTCATAGCTCATGCGTTTGATGGGCAGGGGCAAGTCCACATCAATGGTCGCTTTAAACAACGAGGAAACCATACCTTCAACAATGGAGATGATTTCTTCCTCATCAACAAAGCTGAGCTCCATATCGATCTGGGTAAATTCCGGCTGTCGGTCGGCACGTAAATCCTCATCACGGAAACATTTGACGATTTGGTAATACCTGTCCATCCCAGACATCATGAGGATTTGTTTGAATAGCTGTGGAGACTGGGGCAGCGCAAAGAATTTCCCACTACTTACTCGGCTGGGAACAAGATAATCCCGTGCTCCTTCTGGGGTGGAGCGGGTGAGCATGGGGGTCTCAATCTCAAGGAAGTTATTCTCATTGAGATAGTTACGCACATTTTGGAGTGCCTGATGGCGGAGGATTAAGTTACCTGCCACTTCAGGGCGGCGTAAATCAAGATACCGGTACTGGAGGCGCAGGTTATCAGACACCTCGGTGTCCTCATCCAGTGGGAAAGGTGGTGTCTCACTGGTGTTAAGGATACGCAGTTCATTCACCAGGATTTCAATGGAGCCTGTTTTTAACTTGGGATTCTCCATGTCGTCAGGGCGTTTTTCGACCTTACCTTTCACTGCCAGCACCCACTCATTGCGGAGTTGATGGGCCTTGGCGTGGACATCCTTGTTCACCTCAGGGTTGAAAACGATTTGGGTGATGCCCCAGCGATCCCGCAGGTCAATGAAGATAACGCCACCGTGATCACGGCGACGGAGCACCCAACCCATGAGGGTTACTTCCTGGCCCAGATGTTGGGCGTCTAAATCATTACAGTTATGTGTTCGCCGTAGCGATCCCATGGATTCCATAGTGTTCTCCAACAATTGGTGCTTGATGCACCAGCTTTAAAAAAATGAGCGCCTGCTTAAGGGGTGTTGTTTGTATTGGCTGGCGCGAAAGGGTCTGTCTCAGTCGTTGAGTAAAATTGCCAGGTTGTGGCTCTGCTGGTCAAGTTCTCCTGTTACAGCAAAGGGTTGCTGCTCCTGGGTTTGCATGTTGCGCAGCACCGCTTCACCGCTTTCCAGCTCATTGTCGCCAATCAGGAGGCTATATCTGCTGTTCACCCGGTTTGCCTGTTTCATTTGTGCTTTGAGGCTGCGACCGCTGTAGTCCATGGCAGCCTTGATACCCTGGAGCCGGAGCTTATGGGTGAGTTGGGCGCATTGTTTAATGGCATTCTCACCAAGGGCAACCAGAAAGATGTCAGTGGTTTGCGTGGGCAGTTCAGCGTGCTCGTTTTGTTCCATGAGCAGTGCGATACGCTCCATGCCCATTGCAAAACCGATTCCCGGCAGGGCTGGACCCCCCAGTTGCTCAATCAACCCGTCATAGCGGCCACCGGCTCCAACAGCTGCCTGAGCTCCAAGGTCACCGGTCAGAAATTCAAAGGTGGTCTGGGTGTAGTAATCGAGGCCGCGAACCATGAAACGGTTGAGGGTGTAAGCAACCCCCAGCGCATCAAGGTTTTGGCGAACCTGGCCAAAATGCTCCTCGCAGTTTGCGCACAACATGTCCAGCAGCGAAGGGGCATCAGCAGCAATGGCCCTACAGGTTGTTTTTTTACAATCCAGTACCCGCAACGGGTTGGTGTGGGTGCGGCGCTTACAGTCATCACAGAGTTGCTCCTGCTGTTCTTCAAGAAAGGCAACCAGTTGTTTGCGATAAGGCGGTCTGCACACAGGACACCCTAAAGAGTTGATTTCAAGGCTGGTGGTAATGCCCAATTCATGTAAAAGCATCTGCCCCATGGCAATGAGTTCTGCGTCAATCTGGGGCTCTTGCGCACCGATAATCTCAACATCTAATTGGTGAAACTGGCGCTGACGACCTTTTTGCGGACGCTCATGGCGAAACATGGGGCCGATGGTGAACAGCCGCTGCACCGGTTGCTGCACGTGCATGCCATTTTCAATAAAGGCGCGCATGATGGAGGCGGTTGCCTCAGGGCGCATGGTGATGGACTTGTCGGTAAAGGTGTACATCTCCTTTTCAACCACATCAGTGGCTTCACCGATGGAGCGGACAAAGAGCTCGGTTTTTTCCATCAGTGGTACACGGATCTCCCGCATCCCAAACCGCTGGAATATATCGCGAGCTGTTTGTTCAATATGCTGCCATAAGAGCGCCTTTTCCGGCAGAATATCCTTAAAGCCGTTTATTGCCTGAATTTTCAAAAAAAACTCCGTGGACTCAGTAAAATTTGGTGGGGGTGGGACAGAAAAGAACTGTACTCGTATCCAATGTGATCCAAAAAAATAAAAAATCTAACTGCAAAATCAATGAAAAGTCAAGCCGGTGTGGCACATTTTTGCTAAAAATGCTAGTATACTTTCTTGCTGTTCAATATTTGGAGTTGACGTTTCAGGGGATTTGGGATGTATGCTCTTTTCTTCTTGATCATAATTCCAGATGCTCTTGATAACAGGTTACATTCTATGGTAGGGACACTGGCGGCCTTGGGCTGCAACTCTATCCTTTTTATCAAACCAAGAGAAAATAGATGAAATTACCCGAATTAAAGATTGGCTCTTTTATTGCCAAAATTCCCATTGTTCAAGGTGGGATGTCGATACGTGTTTCTACTGCTGATCTGGCTATCCCTGTCGCTGAATGTGGCGGTATTGGAACCATTGGTGGCTCAGGGATTCCAGTTGAAGAACTCCAGCAGGATATTCGTAAGGCTAAAAATGCCACTGATGGTATCATTGCCGTCAATATTATGTATGCGATGAAGGATTTTTATGAGCTTGTCATGGGATCCATCGAAGCAGGTGCTGATATGATCGTGACGGGTGCCGGTTTTTCCCGTGATATTTTCAAGATTGGCAAAAACTATAATATTCCCGTCGTTTCCATCGTGTCTTCACCAAAACTTGCCAAGCTGGCTGAACGACTGGGAGCATCTGCAGTGATTGCAGAAGCCTCCGAGGCTGGCGGTCACCTGGGAACCGATAAAAAACTGCGTGACATGTTTCCTGCCATTCGTGAAGCTGTTTCCAAGGTGCCGCTTATTGCTGCCGGCGGGATCACCAATGGTAAAGAGATGGCTGAGATGATGGGGAAATATGGTGCTGACGGCATCCAGATCGCTTCTCGTTTTGTGCTCAGTAAAGAATGCTCTGTTTCCCAGGCTTTCAAGAACGCCTTTTTAGGAGCTGAAAAGGACGATATCGTGCTGGTGAAATCACCCGTTGGCATGACTGGGCGGGCAGTGGAAACCCCTTTCATCAAAAAGATGGCCCAGGGGGAAGACGTTTCAGCCAAGCAATGCAAGTATAAGTGTTTGAAAAAATGCGATTATAAGTATTGTATCAGCGAACGACTGCGTGCCTCTTGCGAAGGTGATATTGAAAATGGGTTGGTTTTCTCTGGCTCCAATACCTACAAGATGAAGGAAATTTTATCTGTAAAGGAGATTTTTGATCGTTTTGTTACTGCTGCTGAGGCGGTGTATAAAGAAAACGTGAAAAAGCCTGAGCCTGCATAACCTGTTTTCTGTTTGACTGGAAGTCTAAGCAAATGGATACCGACGCTACAGTGGAGCCCAAAGGGGATGAGCAGTTGCAAAATGCGTTGATCATCCCCCCGTCCCAGCATCCTATACATGAATCCCTGCTTGACCGGGAGGCCTTAAAGGTCCTGTATCGTTTGCGCGATGCAGGGTTTAAAGGCTATCTCGTTGGTGGTGGGGTGCGTGATCTCTACCTTGGTAAGCAGCCCAAGGATTTTGATATCTCCACCGATGCCAGGCCTGGGCAGTTGCGCAAACTGTTTCGGAATAGCCGTACCATTGGACGCCGATTTCGATTGGTCCAGGTCTTTTTTCGCGGCAATAAAATTATCGAGGTTTCCACCCTTCGCTCCCAGAGTGAGCATGACCTCAACGGGCCAGACCAGGTACTCCCCCATAACAACACCTTTGGCACCCTGGAAGAAGATGCCTTTCGCCGGGATCTAACCATAAATGCATTGTTTTACGAGGTCGAGACCAACACCATCATTGACTACGTCGGTGGTGTCCGGGATTTAGATGATGGTGTTGTGAGAATGGTGGGTGAGCCTGGCCGCCGTTTTACCAGAGACCCTGTCCGCATGTTGCGGGCCATCCGTCATGCTGCCAGGAAAGGCTTTACCATTGAAGAACAGAGCTTTGCAGCCATTGAAGAACATGCAGAGAAGCTGCTTCTTTGTCCGTCTTCACGACTTCGAGATGAAGTCTTAAAAGATCTGCAATCTGGTGCCAGTAAGCCGTGGGCAGAGCTTTGTCTGAAAACACCTGTCTGGACAACTCTTTTTCCTTTTTATTCCAAGCTGCTGAGCGGTTCAGAACAGGAAACGGTAAGGGGAGAACTCATAGGTCTGTTGGGTGTGTTGGACAGGTTGTATCAAGCCCGCTCCTCCGGGCAACAGGTCAGTATCCCTGAGTACATGCTTTTCGCTACACTCCTGCTCCCCTGGGCTTCCAGAAAATTTAACCTGCTTGCTGGCCCAGCAAGGGGGAAAGGGTACCATGTGCTGGTGAAAAAGATCAGGAGTGAGCTGGATAAGGCCATTGGTGAGCAGTTTAACATCAAGCGGATGGCAAAAGATGCGCTCACAACGTTGTTGATCAATCTGCCCACCTTCCATCAGGCGAGCCAGGGAGATGGCGTCCCCAAATGGCTCAAGCGCAAGAGCTATTATCGGGATTGTTCACGCTTTTACGGCCTGTACCGGGAAGCCTGTGGTGGAGGTCAGGTCGAACCCAGCTGGTTTGTGGCGGGCAAAAGAAACAGTGATGCGCCTGTCCAGCTAACTCATGGGAAACAGCGCAGGAAAGGCTCAGGATGGAGGGGCGTGAACCCGGCATTCAGCAGTAAAAAACAAGGCGTTTTCGGGTTACGTAACCGTGGCAAGTAAGGTTATTCAGGATAAAAAAGAATCTGCCCTGCGGTTTCTGCTGTACAATATCCGCTACGCAACTGGCAATGGCACGAACTTTCATCTTCCGTTTCCCTATGCTGGTTACCTCAGGCGCTCGGACAGTCAGCTGAAAAGAATTATGGGATTCATTGATTCGGTTGCCCCTGACATTCTTGGCCTTGTTGAGGTGGATGGCGGTTCTTTTCGTACAGATCAGCAATGTCAGGCACGTCATATTGCCGATCACCTGGGCATGTACCATGTGATTGAGACCAAGTATGCCTACGGTTCGATGGCCAAACGGATGCCGTTGTTTCGGGCCCAGGGAAATGCCATTCTTTCCAACACGGAGATTATCAGTCACCGTTTTCACTACTTTGAAGAAGGGGTGAAGCGGCTTATTATTCAGGCCTGCATGGAGCGGGTGACTGTTTTTCTGGTCCACCTGTCTCTCACCTTTCGCAATCGCCATTATCAGTTGGAACGGTTGTATCGTTTTATCCGCGAGGTGGATCGACCCTTGATTTTAGCTGGTGATTTCAATGTGTTGTGGGGCGAGCGAGAGTTGGACCTTTTTTTAGGAGCCACCGGGCTTGTCAGTGCTAATCCAGATAAACTTCCCTCCTTTCCAAGTCGATCTCCTAAAAGGGAACTGGACTTTATCTTACATAGTCCGGAACTGAAAGTGGTGAATTTTCAGATTCCAGCAGTTACCTTTTCCGATCATACGCCATTGATCTGTGACTTTGAATTGTAAATCTTTTGGCTTGGTAAAGCTATAATAGAGCCGTTTCTTCCTGTTGCTTGTTGCCCTTTTTGAACGGAGCGCCGGTACGAGAAAAACTCCACATTGCACTTGGTGCAGATTCGGGTGATATCGATTTGCATCTCTGGCACCCCTGCATCAAGGAGCTGTTTCTTGCTGATGGCCCAGAAATCAAAAAAGTTTGCTTTCACCTGATATCCGTGCATCCATTGGGGGAGTTCCTCGCGGTAATGGATAAACTCTGCGCAGCATGGGCCTAAGGAAGGGCTGATGACAGCGGTCATATCTGTGGGTTTGCTCCCAAAATGAACCCTCATTGCACGAATGGTTTGCGCGATGATGTTCTGTACACTCCCTTTCCAACCACTATGTGCAGCACCGATGGAGCCTGTGACAGGATCATGGAAGAGCACAGCCTGGCAATCAGCCTGTTGGATGAGCAGCCCCACTCCTTTTTGAGCGGTAATCAGCGCATCGTAGCCTGGAATCTCGTTTTGGCAGGCATCATCAATCACAATAACGTTATCCGAGTGTGTCTGGTGCACTGAACAAAGCGTGTCAATCCCCAACGCTTTTTGCACTGTATCCCGGTTCGCTAACACGTTGGCATCCGTGTCACCAACAGAAAAACTGAGATTGAGCGAATTATAAGGCGCGCTGCCTGAACCGCCATGGCGCGAGAACATTCCATGGGGCACAGATAAGAGGTCGCTAGTGTAGTACTGTGGTGAAAAATGGCGGGTAATCACAGCAATGAAAAAAGGGAAAGCTCCAGCGTGCACCGAAGACTTTCCCTTTAGAGGTTGTAAGAATCAGCAATGGCCTAAAAATACGCCTCAAAAGTCAGGTACAACTGGTGCGCAGTTGCAACGGGGTTGATGCCAAGAGCCTGCAAGGCTGCCCTGTCATCATCCAGGTCATAGGGCTTCATGTTCCAGTCAAACCTAGCTGGACAATGGAAGAAAGTCAACGGGTTAGGCAAGGAAGTAAAAAAAATGTACTTTGATGGGAGGAAGTTGAGGGGCTGAAAACAGCGCACTGCCCACCAGGGATGAGTGGGCAGTGCTATATTTTTGATGTTTAAGAGAAGGAAAAGGTGGTCTTGCCTTTTTTACGCCCAACTTTCACACTGCCTCCTTTTTTCAACGCACCAAAAAGGATTTCGTCGGTGAGCGGATCGCCAATCTCCTTCATGATGAGTCGTCTCAGCGGACGTGCACCGTAAGTGGGCTCATAGCCTTCTTCTGCAAGCCAGCGCCTTGCACTGGTAGTCAGTGAAATACGAATGTTTTTTTCAGAGAGCTGGCTTTGGAGTTCACCAACCATCTTTTCGACGATTTTTTCCACCGTGCCCAAGGACAGGGTAGTGAAGGTAATGATGGCATCAAGGCGGTTACGAAATTCCGGGGTAAACAGGTTTTTTATTACCTTCTGGTCCTTACCCTTGGAACTGCCAATGAATCCGATGGATTGCTCGCTTATCTCCCTGGCTCCAGCATTGGTGGTCATGATCAGGATCACATTACGAAAATCCGCCCGTCGTCCAGAGTTATCGGTCAGGGTGGAGTGGTCCATCACCTGGAGCAAGATGGCAAACACATCTGGGTGAGCTTTTTCAATCTCGTCCAGCAGCAACACCGAGTAGGGGTGTTTCCGGATGGCATCGGTGAGGAGGCCGCCCTGGTCAAATCCCACATAGCCCGGAGGAGCTCCGATAAGTCTGGCCACCGCATGCTTTTCCATGTATTCGCTCATGTCAAAGCGTTCAAAGTTAATGGACAGGGCATGTGCCAGTTGCCTGGCCACCTCTGTTTTTCCCACCCCTGTGGGACCGGCAAACAGGAAAGAGCCTGTCGGAGAATTGGGGTTACCAAGCCCGGCTCGGGAGCGCTTGACTGCCATCTCAACCGCATCAAGGGCTTCATCCTGGCCGAAAATAACAGCCTTGAGCTTCTTGCCGAGCTGTTTCAGATCCTTGGTGTCATCCATCACCTTACTGGAAACCGGCACCTTGGCAATTTTGGACACAATCCGCTCCACGTCTCTCATGCCGACGGTCTTGCCCGTTTTTCCCTCCAGCCTGAACGAGGCTCCGACCTCGTCCATCACGTCAATGGCTTTATCCGGCAGATACCGATCATTAATGTACCGGTTAGCCAGCTCAGCTGTGGAGATAATGGCATTCTTTGAGTACTTTATCTTATGATGCTCTTCATAGCGTGGCTGGAGCCCGCGTAAAATATCGCAGGTGTCCTCCACAGTGGGTTCTTCAATATCAATTTTCTGAAACCTGCGTGAAAGGGCACGGTCCTTTTCAATATGATTTTTATACTCCTCATAGGTGGTGGAGCCTATACAGCGGATGGTTCCAGCCTGTAGCGAAGGCTTGAGCAGGTTGGAGGCATCCATGGAGCCGCCACTGGTGGCACCTGCTCCGATGATGGTATGCATTTCATCTATAAAAAGGATCGCATTGGCCTTCTTCTCAATGGCTTTGACCACCTCTTTGAGTCGCTTTTCAAAGTCTCCCCGGTACTTGGTTCCAGCTACCAGATTACCCAGGTCAAGCATATAAATCTCGGTGCCTTCCAAAAGGTCTGGAACCAGCTTGTCTTTGTTGGGCTCTTCCTTGGCTCGTTCCAGGCCATCTTCATAAATCCGGAGTGCCAGCCCTTCTGCCATGGCAGTTTTACCAACGCCTGGCTCGCCAACAAGAATGGGGTTGTTCTTCTTTCTTCTACACAGCACCTGCATCATTCTGCGCAACTCACCATTTCGACCAATGAGTGGATCGATATTGCCTTCAGCTGCCCGTTTGGCATAGTTGACGGTGAAATCTTCCAACGCATTGCCACTGGCCGCCTTTTGCTGCCTCTTTCTTCCCGTAGATGATGGTGCTTTAGGAAGGGGCTCTCTCTGCAGGTTTTGGGGAAGCCCATGGGAAATATATTCCACGACCTCAAGACGTCCCACTCCCTCGGAGCCGAGAAAAAAGACGGCATGGGAATCGGGCTCGGTGAGGATGGAGACCAGGACATCGCCAGTATCCACCTGTTTTTTGCCGCAACTTTGCACATGGCTGACCGCTCTTTGAAGCACCCGGTTGAAGGCTACAGTCTGGGCTGGCTCATTCTCTGCATTTCTGATTACCGGCATCCCTGTTTCAAAGAATCGTTCCAACCGCTCCTTGATGTTGTCATTATTACCACCGCATTTGTCGATAATATGGCGGGCAAGGTCATCATGGAGCAAGCCATAGAGCATATGTTCTATGGTCACATATTCGTGGCGCTGGTTTTTTGCTTCTTTTATGGCCTTTATCAGGGCAAGTTCTAATTGTTTACTCAGCATGGTACATATCCTTTCAGAGGCGCAGGAGTCTGATTACATTACCTGTCTTTTTCCAGAGAACATTTCAAAGGGAATTCATTTTTTTTTGCAAGCCGGTGCACCTGGGCAATTTTTGTCTCTCCGATTTCACGGGTATATATTCCAGCAATGCCTATTCCCTGGTGATGCACGTCCAGCATAATTTTGGTGGCTTCTTCTGTGGTTTTGTTAAAAATCGTTTCAAGGATCATCACCACAAAGTCCATGGTTGTGTAGTCATCGTTATGCAGCAACACCCGAAACAGCGGCGGCTCCTGCACTTTATCCTGATCTTCTGTCAGGATATCTCCCTGAAGATTTGATTGTTTTTTACTCATTGTTTACGGCTGTGGATGGGTCATTTACCGGCAACTGAAACTCCTTTGCCGGTAATGCCAGTGTCTTTGAGATACGATTGTCAAGGTAATCCTTGAACGACCAGGATTTTTTCTATTAGTACCTGTATTGTAATCCTCTGCAAGTAATTTTCAAGGAAGCTTTGAACTGTCTACGATGGTGCGTTGCTTTTAGGGGCAGAAAGCATGGAGATAAAGAGGTGATGGAGGACGGTTTGTTGAGCTACAGGCGAGCCTTTAAGGCGCATCTCGGCCTGGAGCAAGAGCCGCATCCAGTTTTGGAGGTGCTCAAGGGCATAGTTTGAAGCTGTTTTGAATTGGATAAAGATGGCATAAGGATGGCCACTGCACTCTTTTTTCCATTCTTCCAGCTCTTTCAGTGCTGGAATACATGTGCTCTGGAAAACATTGGCAGGCATGGAGGGCGAGTAACCCAACTGTGGTCTGTCCTGGAGCGCTCGAAAAAGAAGCAGCTGTCTGGTTGTGTTACGCAGGGCCCCAATAATGGCCAGCGGGTGGTAGCCATTATCCTGGAGTCGTTCAGCTAGCAGCAGTACTTTGTTGATATCTCTTGCGGTTAAGGCTGTGGTGAGCTCAAAGATTGCTTCCTGGCGGGTGCGTCCGACCACTGCAACCAGATCCTGGAGCGATATTTTTTCCCGCTCTCCAACGTACAGCATCACTTTGCGCAGCTCTGTTACTGCGGCCACAGGATGAAAGCCTACCCGTTCGATGAGTTTTTCGATAACCACAGGCTCACAGCTTTTTCCCCCTTCACTGAGCGTCTCGCGGATGAGCCTCTGGAGCACTTCTTTCTGGTTTTTCTGGGCTTTGGCAGATGCTCCGGTTTCCACGCTTAAATCAACAACGTGGTGGTTGTCTTTAAAATATTTGAACAGCTTTTTGCGCTTGTCAACCTCTTCAGCAAGCAGGATCAGAAAGTTCCTTTCAGGTATCTGCTCAGCTAAACAGGTGACGAAAAGGTCTGTGGATTGGGTGGCTGTACCACCACCTTGCCGGGTGTTTCGCAGTGCTTGCAGTGGCTCAGCAAGCCACAAGAGATCGCCATCTGGCTTGCTGAAGCTGAAGTAATGTTGCCATTGCTTGCCTGAAAGCTGGTTCAGGTCGCTCTCCTCGTCGTTGGGGTGCAAGCCGCCAGCCTGCAGGAACGCGTGCAAGGCACGCTGCACCTGAGCTGTCTTTTTCCCTTCATGGGCCTGGACCACTTTCTTCCAGATATTCTGGGCCACGGTTTTGGAATAGAACAGGCGGGTGTCAGTCACCTTATAGACCTGACGACCGGGTAACAGGCTCATGCTTTTAAGCTTATAGACCAGGGTGTTGATATCCTCCTGCTCGCCATCAATGGGATGCACTGTACCACCCGGCTGGAGGAGGATTTTTTCCAGTTTGCCAGCGCCCTCCTGGCACAGATACCGCTCACCAAAAAACAGCACCACTTGTGGTGGCTCCTGTTCACACTGCTCTAAAAAGGCTATAAATTGATCTCGGCTATACAGGGGCATGAAAAGAAGCTGTGAGGTTTGTGGTTAGGTATCCTGAGGTGGAGTATTAGTATTCTGTGCAGACAGGCTGTCAACAACCCAAGGGGAATGTACTCCTCGCCTTGTTGAGATGCAAAGGGAAAAGTTGATTTTTCTGCAACCACGTCCCGGGAAGCACCTTTTCAGCTTGGGTTCTTTGTTCTGGCAGCATGGAAAACTCCTTGAATAGGCGAAGATCGTTGTAGTGCAACCCCTTAAGGATTTCTTTGCTCTGCTTGATTTGTTCACTGGTCAGGCAGCCGTTTCTCTGGTATAGACTGACGGTCTACTGGTGGCTGGATCGTTCCAGCTCAAGTGGTCGGGCAGCAAGGGGACTGGCAGCATGATTAACAGTGATGATGCAACTGATCAGGATTAGGCCCAGGAGCATTTTTCCGGCAATGTTACAGGTAAAATAGGTAAAGGAGATGAAAAAGTTCATGGGGGCTGGTGATGGAATACCTGCTCAACCAGGCCGGATAGTACCCACTATTGCGATGCTGGTGGCTATGATCCTGTGGGGCAGCACTTTTGCAGCCATGAAGTATGCCTTTTTTGAGCTTGATCCGTTGCTGGTGGTTCTGGGACGGTTAGTGGTCGCCTCAATCTGTTTTCTTCCCTTTGTTCCCCTTTTTCTCAAGCAGCCGCTGCAAAAAAAACACCTCCTGCCTCTGCTTCTGCTGGCACTGTGTGAGCCATTCCTCTACTTTATTTTTGAATCAACAGCCTTGGTATATACTACGTCTTCCCAGGCAGCCATGATCACCACCATGCTGCCTTTGATGGTTGCATTGGCAGCGGGATTCCTGCTTGGTGAACATGTTACCCGTAAAACAGTGGTTGGCTTTTTAATCGCTGCCGCAGGGGCCATGTGGCTGACGGCATCTGGTGAAAGCTCACACAATGCGCCTAACCCTGTGCTGGGAAATTTTTTAGAGTTCCTCGCCATGGTATGCGCCACTGGTTACACGATTTTAGTTAAATATTTGAGCCGGGATGTATCACCAGTCCTGTTGACCGCTGTGCAATGCTTTTTGGGCACCTTATTTTTTCTTCCCGTATTGTGGTTACCCCAGGTTCAGATTCCAGAACAGATACCGGTGACAGGGGTTCTGCTTATTGTGTATCTGGGGGTTTTTGCCAGTATTGGCGCTTACGGGTTATATAATTATGGGGTGAGTAAGATTCCCGCTAATCAGGCCTCAGCCTTTATTAATCTGATTCCGGTGTTTGCGATTATCCTTGGTTTTGTTGTATTGGATGAACGGTTTACCCTGTACCAGTTTTTTGCCTGTGCAATGGTCTTTTTCGGGGTTATCCTTTCTCAAGATAAACGAGCCCGAACACATAAAAAGGCGCTGAATGCATGAGTAAGTTTTTCATTATACTGGGAGCCGTATTCCTCTGTATTGGTATTGGCTGGCCGTGGCTGAAACATCTTCCATTGGGACGGCTTCCTGGCGATATCACGCTTGTTCGGGAGCATTTTCGGTTGTATTTTCCCATCACCACATCGGTGATCATAAGCCTTCTGCTTAGCCTCCTGTTGTGGTTGTTTAAAAAGTAATGTTATCGGCCAATAAAGTAATCCATACCGAGCTTAAGGGGTACTGCCGCTCCTGTAATGCAACCCATACCCTGTCTTCAGAGGCTGCTTATCCTGCTTGTTATACGCTTATGGAGCGACTGAAAAACCACCGCCGGATTGATTTTGTACATCCCAATGCAGCATGCAATGCACGGTGCTCAACCGATTACCTGTTTGGGGATGCGCGGGGAAAGATGTTTGGTGTCATGGTTGGCCTGGATGAGGAAGGTGATCAGCAGGTTTGTTATGCTTTTTCTGGACAATACAATGGGTTGTGGCAGGTGCCTGGCTGGACTGATCCGATTTTCCCGGTTGCGTCCTTTGCTGAACTCACCTGTGATACGGAGAAAATAATTAAACAGCTGGGACGGGCTATTAAAGAAAGGGCAGGGCTGAAGGAACAGCAGTTGCTCAAGCGGCAAAGAAAGGCACTCTCCCGCAGCTTGATGGGGAAAATATTTGCTCTCTACACCCTGGTGAATTTTAAGGGCGAGCAGGCAACGCTAGAGCAGGTATTTTTAGGTAATGGTATTCCCACTGGCACTGGTGACTGTTGTGCTCCTAAACTTTTGAACCATGCGGTGCGCAACAACATTATCCCGCTAGGTATTGCGGAGTTCTACTGGGGCCGGGAAAATGCTTCCGGAAATAAACAGCACGGTCAATTTTACCCTCCATGTACGGAGAAATGTGAGCCCATTTTAGGGTTTATGTTGTGTGGGCTGAGGATATGAGTACTGCTCAATATGCACTTGATATCCTCTATAGAGATCAAGCCATTGTGGTGGTGAATAAGCCTGGTGGTTTGTTGGCTGTTCCTGGTCGCGGCCCTGAAAAACAGGACTCTGTGGTTGCCCGACTCAAAGCACTGTTTCCTGATTGTCTTGAGCAACCTTCGGTACACAGGCTGGACATGGCAACCTCAGGGCTGATGGTTTTAGCGCGTACCAAAAGCGCACACCGTGATCTCTCCATCCAGTTTGAACAACGAGCGGTGGTTAAACGATATGAGGCTCTGGTTCTGGGGCAGGTGGAAGGGGAGCAGGGGATGATTGATTTGCCCTTTCGCTTGGACCCGGATAACCGACCGTATCAAGTATACGATGAAGAGCATGGCAAACGGGGCGTAACACATTGGAAAGCACTCAGACGAGATGAGCACACCACCAGGCTGGAGTTTTTCCCCCACACAGGACGCACCCATCAGCTCAGGCTCCATGCCAGCCATGCAAAGGGGCTGGGGTGCCCTATCGTTGGAGACGCCCTCTATGGTACGGGCAGGGATGGTGAGCAAATGTTCCTTCATGCCACTGGACTACAGATAACCCACCCGGAGAGTAAAGAGGTCTTGTGTTTTTTTTCTCCCCCTCCTTTTTAAGCCCTTATTCGCAATGGTTCTTGATGGAGATGACTGGGGAGTATATCCTGATTGTTGTTCCTGGTTTGAGAACACTTGGGGTTGTAAGAATATCTTTATTTAACTCATAGAGTTTCATCCATTCTTTCTGGTTGCAAAAGAAGTGCTCAGCAATGGTGCTGAGTGAATCCCCTGGCTGGATGATGTAGATTTTTTGTCGTTTTGGCTCCTCTCCAACGAGCTCTGTGACAGAAGAAAGGGGCGCGGCCTGTTTTCCTTGTGTTTCTGTCGTCGTATCACCTGTGGCCATGATGTCCGGTATTTCCGGCAGCAGTTTGTCAATCTTGATCCCATCCTCTGGTAGAATAGGTTCTTTTTCGTTAACAACTGGTGGTTGGGGTACCTCAGTTACCACTTCTGGTATATTTTCCGCTGCAGGAGGGCTTTTTTCTGCTGTGATTTCTGGCTCAGGTTCAGGGCGTGACGTATCCTGGGGCTGTGCAGCACCTTTTTGTTCAATACCCACGCTCTTGTCGCTGGTCTGAACAGCTGCTTCTGGCTCAACCAGTGGTTTTTGCTTGTGGGCGATGTTGTCGGGGGAGGAAGATAATTGACCAGCAATAAAGACTGCTGCCACAACAAGCACGGCGATAACTACCATGAAGAGCAGAGCTTTTTGTAGAGGAGAAGAAGCAGGCTGTTTTTGCTGCACCACCTGCTCTCGTCGCAAGACTCTTTTTTTTACCGCCTGGGTGACGAGTGTGGCATCTCCCATCTTGTCCATTTTTTGTCTGAGCTGGGGCAGATCTGCAGCCACTAGTTGAGCTTTTTCAAGGAGAGCGAAACTTTCGCTCACTAATCCCTGTTGTTCAGCTTTACTGGCCCGTTCAATCAACCGTTCAGCTTCATCCTGCTTTCTTTGTATATCTGTTTTCAGCCGTTGCTTTTCTGCAGGGCTCATCCTGTCTCCATGAAGCTGAAGCAGGGTACCGGCTTCGATAATTTGGGCTGCGGCCACTTTTGCTCTAATGTGTTCAACTATGGAAGACAAGGAATGCTCTCTCGGTGGTCAGACATTGATGCTGGAAGAATCTCAACAAACCAGCATTCTACCCCAGTGGTCATTTGAAGCAACAGGAATGTTGTTTAAGGTGCCGACAATAAAAAAGGGATGCCCAAAAGGACATCCCTTAAAAACGACGCTAAAGAAAAAACGACTTACAGAAGATGCTTGATAGCTTCTCTTTCACCTATCAGTTCTTCTTCAGTTTGCTTCATGCGTTCACGGCTGAAGTCACTTACTTCAAGACCTTCGATGATCTTCCAGTCGCCGCCTTCACATTTGATTGGGAAGGAGTAGATGATGTCTTCGTCGATGCCGTAAGGGTTGCCTTTACTGGTTACACCCATGGAAACCCACTTGCCTTCGCTGCCAAGCGCCCAGCTTCTCATGTGGTCAACCGCTGCAGATGCAGCAGAAGCAGCAGAGGAAGCACCACGAGCTTTAATGATAGCTGCACCGCGTTGTTGAACAACAGGAATGAAGGTATCGACGTTCCATGCATCATCAACCAGCGACTTTGCAGCTTCACCTTTTACGGTTGCATAGCTGATATCTGGGTACTGGGTAGCAGAGTGGTTACCCCAAACAACCATTTGCTCAACGTCAGTTGAATGTGCACCGGTTTTTTCTGCCAGTTGAGACATTGCACGGTTGTGGTCCAGACGCATCATGGCGGTGATATTGCGAGGATCGATATCTGGGGCATTTTTCTGGGTAATCAGTGCGTTGGTGTTTGCAGGGTTACCTACAACCAGTACCTTGATGTCCTTGGATGCGTTATCGTTGATTGCCTTGCCTTGAGCAGAGAAGATCGCTGCATTAGCTTCCAGCAGGTCAGAACGTTCCATTCCTGGTCCACGAGGACGTGCACCAACGAGGATAGCGAAATCAGCGTCTTTGAATGCTACGTTTGCATCGTCAGTTGCTACAACGCCAGCTACGAGCGGAAATGCACAGTCGTTGAGTTCCATTACAACGCCGTTGAGTGCGTCCATTGCAGGTGGAATTTCCAGCAGTTGCAGGATAACAGGCTGATCTGGGCCGAGCATGCTGCCGCTGGCAATGCGGAAAATGATGGAGTAGCTGATTTGTCCCGCTGCTCCTGTGACGGTTACACGTACTGGTGCTTTCATGGTTTTCTCCTTACACTAAGTTTGTCTTAAGGGTATCTTGAATAGTTTGATTTTTCAATCAAGGTCAAGGCGTGCGAACAATTTTACCACAGGTATACAATGGTATTCCGGGGATAAAATTTTGCGCACAACGTAGAAGTTGGTAGAGAAAGCAATTCTTCGAGATGCCCTTAACAAGGTGTTGCCTATTTTTTATAGGCACCGTAACATAAATATCCTCAAAACGAGGTATTCGTAGCCTAAATAAGTCAGACAACGGTTGTTCTCATGGCAAAACAACTTGACAGGGGCTGAATTCTCTCAAACATCCCCCTTTTGCTGTTTAACCTACCCAACCAGTCGTTATTGATACAGGTCAACGCATGAAATGTCAAGCGCTCTTTGTGTGGTGCTTTAGGTTTGATATTGTAGGGTTTTTTCAGATGTCTTTGGGTGAATTATGGTTTGTTGCGGCATCGCTTTGCTTTTGCGGGGAAACGCTTAAGGGGTGGGCGTTGAGCCAGGAAAACGAATTTGTACCATGTGACGAAATACTTCAGTACTTCTAAACGCCTCTTCAGACAAATCTGTGGGTGAACTCAGGAACAGGTAAGTCTCCAAGCGTATGATATAACGCGATTTCCCTCAGTTTATCGCTACGAAATCCAT